>CBIFWW010000100.1:0-12239 GCA_966186435.1 uncultured Enterobacteriaceae bacterium | reverse complement strand
GTTTGGGTGAAAGTTTTTAAGAATATCCTTAAGATAACATTAAAAAATATGTGTATTATTTAGAGGGGATTTCACTAATAATATTGGTGAGAAAGTTAAAAATCTCTGCAAAAAGGTGTGCGCAGAAGGGAGCAATCAGCGGCATCAAGACAATCACCATTGCCATACCTAATGCCAAAGTGATGGGGAAGCCTATGACAAATACGGATAGCTGGGGCGACATGCGGTTTAACAACCCCAGCGCCAAGTTAAGGGTAAGCAGTAGGGTGATTAACGGCAGGGCCAGCATCATACCATTGAGGAATATCAAGCCACCGGCTCGGGTTAATGCCAGCCAGGCATTGCTGTTCAGGCTCATTGGGCCGATGGGGAGAGTGTGGAAGGTGTCTACCAGCATTGAAATCAACCAAAGGTGACCATTTAAAGCTAAAAACAATAGCATCGCCAGCATATCCAGTAGGCGTGCCAGTACCGGCATATTGAGGTTGCTGCTGGGGTCAAAGAAGGTGGCGAAGGAGAGGCCCATCTGTAGGCCAATCAACTCCCCGGCCATACGCACGGTGGCAAAGGCCAGTTGCATGGTAAACCCCATTGCCACGCCAATCAGTATTTGCTGTAGCCCCTGGGCTAGCCCTTGCCAGGATAAAATAGCCGTGCCGGAAGCCGGGAGCATTGGGGCTACCGCAATCGTGATTAAAATCGCCAGCCCCACTTTTACCCGCACGGGAATGGTGCGCTCACTTAAAATCGGCGCACTGGCAAGCAGGGCCAATACCCGCAGAAATGGCCAGAAATAGAGGTTCAACCAGTGCAGCCAATCCAAGCTGGTGACCTGCAACATGGCTTATCCAATCATCATCGGCAGATTGCTGAACAGGCTACGTACATAGTCCAGAAGCAGGTTAAGCATCCACGGCCCGGCCACCACCAACGCCAGAAATACCGCGAGAATTTTTGGGATAAAGGACAGGGTCATTTCATTAATTTGGGTCGCCGCCTGGAGCATACTGATGACAAGACCTGTGATCAGTGCCACCAGCAGCAAAGGGGCCGCCAATGCCAGGGCAATTTTCATCGCCTCGGTGCCCATCACCATAACCGATTCGGGTGTCATTCAGGCCTCCGGCTCAACTGTAGAAACTTTGGGCCAGCGACTCCACTAAAAGCTGCCAGCCATCCACCAGTACAAACAGCATTAGTTTGAAGGGTAGGGCAATGGTGGCTGGGGGCACCATCATCATCCCCAGCGCCATCAGCACGCTGGCAACCACCAGGTCTATGATCAGGAACGGGATAAACACCGTAAAGCCGATCTGGAAGGCGGTTTTTAGCTCGCTGGTGACATAGGCCGGTAACAGAATATGCATCGGTACCGCCTCAGGCCCCTGAATGGGAGGCCTGTTCGATAGCCTGACAAATAAGGCTAAATCGGCCTCCCGGGTCTGGCGCAGCATAAACTCCCGCAGCGGGGCTGCCCCTTTTTCAAGGGCCACATCCATGCTGATTTTTTCTTCGCTAAAGGGCTTATAGGCGTCGGCATAAATTTTATCTGCCACCGGCGACATAATAAAAAAGGTCAAAAACAGTGCCAGCCCGACTAATACCTGGTTGGGCGGGGCTGATGGCGTACCAAGGGCATTTCGCAACAGTCCAAATACAATGATGATGCGGGTAAAACTGGTCATCATCAGCAGCATGGCCGGCAGGAAAGTCAGTGAGGTGATAAACACCAAGGTCTGCACCGGCAGTGACCAGGACTGGCCGCCTCCGGCCAGCGGTTGGCTAACGATGCCCGGCAGTTGGTCAGCCAATGCCATAGGGGCGATACTGGCTAATCCGGTAAGCAACAACAGCTTCAGGGGGCGCATTACTTTTTCCCGTTACCCTTGAGCAAGGTACGCATTATTCGCGAAAAATCTGCGCTCGCTGCCCCTATAGCAGGCTCAGCGTCCGGGGCTGAGGCTGGGGGCAAAGTATGTAGATGGGTAATCTGTTGCCCGGTCACCCCTAATACTAGCCGCGCATCCTCCACGTCCACCACCACTATCCGTTCCCGGGCGCCAAGGCTAACGCTGGCGCTAACCTTCAGGTTTTTAGCACTGACCGAACGAGCAAACAGCCCAGTGCGCCGGGCAATCCAGGCACATACCAGGATTACCGCGATGATTATTACCAATGCGCCTGATACCTCGATCAGGGCACTTCCCGGTGTTGAGGCCGGGACAGATGGTGTTGCAATAGATGGCTTCATTGTTAACGGCTCAGGCGGCGCATACGTTCAGAAGGGGTGATGATATCGGTGATCCGCACCCCGTATTTATCGGCCACCACTACCACCTCACCTTGGGCAATCAGATAGCCATTGATTAAAATATCCAGCGGTTCACCGGCTAGACCATCCAACGCTACTACGGACCCTTGGGTCAGGCGCAACAGCTCTTTGATGGTCATCCGGGTGCGGCCCAGCTCCACGGTGAGTTTTACCGGGATGTCCATGATCAGATCGATGTCTTGCAGGCTGGCGCTGGCTTCTCCGATGTCGAGTTTACGGAACACATCATCCCCTTTAGCGCCGCCTTTCTGCTCATTTAGTGCTTCAGCCCACAGATCCTCCGTGGCACCGGCGTTCTCGTCGGAGGGTTGATTGATATCACTCATTTGGGCTGTCCTCATTTAACGAATTCAATATCGGGTTAATCAGATGTTCAACGCGTAATGCATATTGGCCATTTAGGGTGCCGTACTGGCTGGTTAGTACCGGTACGCCGTCCACATGGGCAATCACCCGTTCGGGTTTTTCTATGGGTAGTACGTCGCCGGGCGTTAATTTGAGGATTTCCGACAGACGCAATGAAACATCGGCAAAATTAGCAATTAGCTCCAGTTGGGAGTGTTGCACCTGGCGGACTAAGGTGTCGCGCCAGCTATTATCCTCTTGGCGGGAGTTCTCCAGCGGTGGGTTCACCAGCAACTCGCGCAGGGGTTCGATCGTGCTGAAAGGCAGGCAGATATTGAATTCGCCCGTTAGGTTACCGATCTCTACATGGAACGGGGTATTAACCACGATATCGTTCGGCGAGGTGGTGATATTGGTGAATTTGACCTGCATTTCCGAACGCACATACTCCACGTGCAGCGGGTAAATCGCCTTCCACGCATCGCTATAAGCTTCCAGCGCCAGCTTGAGCATCCGGTTAATCACCCGCTGTTCGGTATGGGTGAATTCCCGGCCTTCCACTTTGGTGGGAAAGCGCCCATCGCCGCCAAACAGGTTGTCCACGGCGATAAATACCAGCGCCGGGGAGAAGACAAACAGCCCGGTGCCGCGTAGTGGCTTTAGGTGGATCAAATTGAGGTTAGTGGGCACCGGCAGGTTGCGGGCAAACTCATGATAAGGCTGAATGCGCACCGCCCCAACGGTAATATCCGGGCTGCGGCGTAGCAGGTTAAACAGCCCCATGCGAAACTGGCGGGCAAAACGCTCGTTAATAATTTCCAGCGCCTGTAAGCGTTCACGCACCACCCGCCGCTGGGTGTTGGGATCGTAAGGGCGAACATTGTCCACCGTATGGGGTGTTTCAGGTTGATCGCTTTGCTCGCTGTCACCATTGAGCAGGGCGTCAATTTCTGCCTGTGAAAGTATGCTATCGCCCATAGTGGTTACCGCAAAATAAAGGCGTTATATAGCACATCGCTGACAACCTGACCAGGTTCGCCCTTCATCAGCGGCGGTGCGACGGCGGTTTTAATCTCTTCCACCAGTTTTTGTTTGCCCTGATCCGTCGCCAATTGCTCAGCATTCTGGCGGGAGAACAACAGCAGCAAACGGCTGCGTACTTCAGGCAGGAATTCATTGATACGCTGACGGGTGGCTTCATCCTTTAGACGCAGGGTAATGCCGATATACAGCACCCGGTCCGCATCCCCAAGGTTAACGGTAAAGGTATCTAATGCAAAGAATACCGGCGCTGGCGGTGGCTCGACTACGGCTTTTTCCGTCAAGGTGCTGTATTGCTGCATCCGCCAGAAGCTGTAACCGGCACCGCCGCATGCCATCAGCGTCACCAGGATCAGCAGCGGGATTAAAATATTTTGTTTACCTTTCTTGGGGATCGCATTTTCGGCCATTGGACCATTTTCCTTCGTCGGTATCGCTTTAGGTGGATTATCACGCCTGGGCCGGTTGCCAAAGCTTTGAATAGAGGGTGATAACAGGGTTAGCTTAAGCGTTTATCTGCGCCCTGTTATCCGGTGACTCGGTTTAAGCAAAGGTATCAATGGCACCATCGCCACGGGCCAGGCGCGTAAGCCCTACGGGAACCGCTGCGGCGCTCCCTAAAGCGTCACTCTCTGGAGCTACCCACTGTATTCGGGAGGATGAAGACTGCTGCTGTTGGCTGAAGGCCCCGCTGCCGGTCTGGCCACTGCTGACGCTACTCTGACCCAGCTCGATCCCGGTTTCCGCCAAGCTAGTGCGCAGGGTCGGCAGGGCGGCTTCAATGGCGGCGCGCACGTGGCTGTGGGGCGACACCAACTGGATCTGGGCCACATTGTTATCGTCAATCTTCAGATGGATCTGGAGCTGGCCGAGGTCTTCAGGGTGCAACCGCAGCTCGGCGCTGCTACTGCCCTGGCGGCTGAGCAGGCTAATCTGCTGGCCCAGCGACTGCTGCCATTCGGGGCTGCCCAACTGAGCGTTAAGCAACGGGGTGGACGGTACCTGCACTTGTCCTGTCTGGGCCGGGGCGCTAAAGGCCGTGGGAGCCGGGGCCTGTGCCGGGAGAGTAGGCGTGGTATCCGGGCCAATAGTGACAGCCTGTTTATGGGCCACCGGGCTGTGTACCACCTCACTGATAAACGGCGTGGCCTGTTCCAGGGCAGGGGCCGCCGGGGTTGGGCGGGTGTCATTGCCTGCCGCGCTGGCTATTTTGTCGCCAGGTTTTGTCAGCGCTAGCTCTTTAGGGGCTGTGGGGCTGAGGCTTGCCACAGCCACCGGGGTTTTCACAGCCGGGTCGGCTTTGCTTGGCGGGGCCAGGTGACTCTCCATTTGGTGTGGCAACATCGCCATCAGGGTGTTGATAGCCGGGTTGTCACTTTGGGCGCTGGCCAGCGCAGGTGTGCTTTCGGCTGGATCTTTGGCTTTCTCGGGTAACGGCTTCCCGCTGGTCAAGGCAGCCAGATCGGCGGCGACAAGTCCAGTGGTCTGCGCTTCATCCGGTTTATCGTCCCGGCTAAGATGGGCTTTATCGCTCTTTTCCGTAAGTACCGTCTGGGTTGCCACAGTGGCCGTGGGCAGGCGCTTTTTCTGATCGAGGGTGGCGCTAAACAGCGCAATAAAATTCTTGGCCCCTTTTTTGGCACTGCGGGCCGCTCCCGGGACGGTGGTGTCAACGGCGCTGGCTGGGGTGAGGATATCGGGCACGGTGGTCATTGGTCTTTCCTCTGTGATGCCCGTTGGGCGAATTCGTCCATTTGCTTCTGATCGCGGCGGTTTTCTTGTTGACGGACTTCATCCTGTTGGCGGGCCTGAAGGGTTTCCCATGCCTGTAGGCGCTGCTTTTTATCGCGCCAGTAATCCAGCGCTTTATCCACTTTGCGGTTCCACTGGTCCAGCTGTTCCCGGTGCTGGAGGATGGCTTTATCCAGGGTGCCGATAAACTGCTGGTAGTTTTCCCAGCGGTTATTGGCCATACCCTGGGCCATGGTGGTGTTGAGATTGTTGCGATACTCCTCCTGATAGCTCAGCAGCATTTCCAGCTGTTCCCGCACCTGCTCACAGCTACGACGCATTTCCCCTAGTTTCTGGGCGGCGCTATCCATTTCTTTTTCGGCCAGATTGCGTAGGGTGCCAAAACTACTCTGTTGTGCCATGGTGACCCCCAATCCCGGTTAATTTCACGGGAAAATAAGTTCCAGCGACTGGCATGAGTCTTCCCAGTCAGCGCGTTCAAAAACCCCCTGCTGCAAAAAAGCTTCCAACTGCGGCCAGTGTTTGATGGCATCGTCCAGCACCGGATCGCTGCCTTTGGCATAGGCCCCCACATTCACCAGATCGCGGTTACGCTGGAAGCTGGAAAGTAACTGTTTAAAGCGCCGCACCCGGGCATAATGGGTTTCATCGATCAGCGCTGTCATGGCGCGGCTGATAGAGGCCTCAATATCAATCGCCGGATAATGCCCGGCCTCCGCCAGACGACGGGACAGCACCACGTGGCCGTCCAGAATGGCACGGGCCGAATCGGCAATCGGATCCTGCTGGTCATCCCCTTCGGTCAATACCGTATAGAAAGCGGTGATCGAGCCACCACCGGAGATCCCGTTCCCAGCTCGTTCCACTAGCGCCGGCAGGCGGGCAAACACTGAAGGCGGGTAGCCTTTGGTAGCCGGTGGTTCACCAATGGCGAGGGCGATTTCGCGCTGGGCCATGGCGTAGCGGGTCAGTGAATCCATAATCAGCAGTACGTGGAGGCCGCGATCGCGGAAATCTTCGGCAATACGGGTGGCATAGGCTGCCCCCTGGAGCCGCAGTAGCGGGGAGACATCTGCCGGGGCAGCAATCACCACCGAGCGGGCGCGGCCCTCGGCCCCAAGAATGTTCTCGATAAAATCTTTCACTTCCCGGCCACGTTCACCGATAAGCCCCACTACAATCACATCGGCCTGGGTATAGCGGGCCATCATTCCTAGCAGCACGCTTTTACCCACCCCGGAGCCAGCAAACAGCCCCATGCGCTGGCCACGGCCAACGGTGAGCAGGGCATTAATTGGCCGCACGCCTACATCCAGCACATGCTCGATGGCGGTACGCTGTAAGGGGTTGAAAGGGGCAGAGGCCAGGGCGCCGCTGGTTTGGGTATCCGGGGCTGGTAGCCCGTCCAACGGGCGGCCGCTGCCATCCAGCACCCGGCCTAATAATTCTGGCCCCAGGGGGAGAAGCTTGCCATTGTGCAGGCCCTCACCGTGGCCGCCGCGGGCGTAAACTTTGGCCCCCGGTAAAATGCCTTCTACTTCCTCAAGGGGCATCAGGAAAAGGCGGTGGCCGTTAAAGCCCACCACTTCACTTTCCACTTCATGGGTGTGGCCCCCTAGGGGTTTTTCGATAATACAGGTGGCCCCCAGGGGCAACTGCAACCCGGTGGCTTCCAACACTAACCCGGTGGCCCGGGTCAGCCGCCCGTAGCGGCGCACCGTAGGCAGTTGTGCCATGCGGTTCTCGACCTGGTCGAGATAGGCGAACCAGCGGGAGAGGCGGGTATTCATCACAGCACGTCCGGTGCCGCCAGGCGGCATAATTCCTGCCAGCGAGTTGCCACGCTGGCATCAAGATCGCCCTCTTCGGCAGAGAGTTTACAGCCGCCGGGATGCAGGGTTGGGTCGGCCCGTAGCCGCCAGCCGTGTAGTTGCAGGCTGGCACCCACCATCTCTTCAATCTTGCCTAAGTCCTGGGGATGCACCCGCAATACCGGCTTACCGCTGAATAACGGCTCCTGCTGGAGCAGTTGCTGAATGTGTTTGATTAGCGCCTGGTTATCTCCGGTGGGGGCTTGGCCAATCACCTGACGGGCGGCTTCCAGCGCCATCTGCACCAGACGTGAGGCGATCACGCTATCTAGGGCATCCAGAGTGTGCTGGAACTCGCTCAACAACTGCTGCATCCGAGCGCAAATCGGGATTTGCTGCTGGCGGCCTTCTTCCAGACCTTGCTCCAGCCCCTGCTGATAGCCTTGCTGATGGCCCTCGGTGATCCCCTGCTGGCGGCCTTCGCTAAAGCCTGCGGCAAAACCTTGCTCGTGGGCCTGGGTTTTAAGGGCCATCAGGGCATGGCCGTGGTCATCTTCCGGCGATGGAGTGTGGCCCGGCAGGATTAATTCTTCGGATTCAAAGGGCGCAGGCGCCACCGCGATGGGTGGCGGGGTTAAATCATCAGGCATCCATGGCTGCCAGCTGTGGTTATCAGACATAGGTATCCTCGCTGTTGCCAATCACCATCTCCCCGGTTTCTGCCAGACGGCGTACCACCAGCAAGATGGCTTTCTGTTCGTTTTCCACCTGAGACAGGCGCACCGGGCCACGGTTGGCTAAATCGTCCCGCAGAATATCGGCGGCACGCTGGGACATATTGCGTAGGAACTTCTCCCGCAGCGGGGCATTTGTCCCCTTGAGAGCCACCAGCAGGGATTCGGACTCCACTTCCTGCAACAGGCGTTGAATACTACGGTCGTCCACTTCCACCAGGTTTTCAAACAAGAACATCTCGTCGATAATTTTCTGGGCCAGTTCGTGGTCGAACTCACGCACAGCACTGATAACCGCTTCTTCCTGCTGGGTTTTCATTAAGTTGATAATTTCGGCCGCAGTCCGGATACCACCCATCTTGCTGCGCTTGAGGTTTTGGCCTTCCAGCAAAGTAGTCAGCACTTCGGTTAACTCTGCCAGGGCCGTTGGCTGTACCCCGCCGAAGGTGGCGATACGCAGCATGACGTCATGGCGCAGGCGCTCGTCAAACAGCGCCAGAATATCGGCGGCCTGCCCGCGCTTCAGGTGCACCAGGATGGTGGCGATGATCTGTGGGTGCTCGTCGTGGATCAGGTCGGCGGCGCTTTGCGGCTCCATAAAATTCAGGGTTTCGATACCGCTGGAGGTTTCGCGCGTTTCCAAAATATCTTCCAGCAGGCTGGCGGCCCGCTCTTCACCCAGAGCCTTGATCAGCACGGAGCGCAGATAGTCGTTGGCATTCACTCCCAGGGTGGCAAACTGCTCAGCGTCTTGTTCAAACTCCTGAAGCACGGCGGTGAGTTGTTGATTAGAAATCTGGCGCACGCTGGCCATGGCGGTACTCAGGCTCTGAACTTCCCGGGCGGAGAGGTGTTTCATTACCTCTGCCGCACGGTCTTCACCGATAGTCATCAGCAAAATGGCGCTTTTTTCAGTTCCGGTCAGATCACTCATGTTCGTTGCTCATCCACTGGCGA
The DNA here is from genome assembly GCA_966186435.1 of uncultured Enterobacteriaceae bacterium. Taxonomy (GTDB): domain Bacteria; phylum Pseudomonadota; class Gammaproteobacteria; order Enterobacterales; family Enterobacteriaceae; genus CBIFWW01. The sequence continues at coordinate 3,267 of CBIFWW010000100.1, read as the reverse complement.
ATGACCAGCGCCACCACGCGCGGATCGTTGTCGGACATTTCCCGGATACGCTGGCTCATGGCCTCGGCGCTCAGGCGCTGATTATTACGGCGCTGCTGGTTCTGCTCATCTTTGGACAGCCGAACCTCAGTGGCTTTATCTTCCGGTTTTACTTCGCGCAGTGCGGCGGCGGCTTTGGCTTCGTCGGCACGGCGCTTAAGCTGAGGCCGCACCGCTTTACGCCACAGCACCCAAGCTACCAGCAGCACAATCAACCAACGGCCCAGATCCATCATCTGGTCAATAAAGTGCTGTTGCTGCCAGAAAGGCAAGATGCCGGTGTTATCGTCGCTGGTGGTGAACGGGGAATTCACCACATTCAAGGTATCGCCACGTTGGCCGGAGAAGCCCATTGCTTCTCGGGTCAGGTTTTCAATCTGTTTCATCTGATCGGTTGTCAGGGGCAGGGGCTTGCCATCGGGCAAATTGCGGTAATTGACCACCACCGCCACCGACAGCCGCTGAATATCACCGACATTCATTTTGGTATGGCGGATAGTGCGATCCAACTCGTAATTGGTGGTTTCATCGCGCTGGCTATTACTCGGCCCTGATTGACGATTGCTGGTATTACGGTTGTTGTTTTGGGCGGCGTTATTAGTGGTGTTCGGGTTCGCCACTTCAATGGGGGCGTTATTAGCCGGGGCAGGCTGGTTTGATAATGCCCCTGGCACCCCGTTAGGGGCGGCAGAGCCAACTTGATCGCTGGTGTTCAGCTGGCGGGAACGCACCGCCGACTGGTTGGGATCGCCATTCGGTTTGTATTGCTCGTCGGTCTGCTCTTTGCTGGCGAAGTCGATCTGGGCGCTCACCTGGGCATGCACATTACTGGTGCCGACAATCGGGCCAAGGATAGCTTCGATCCGCTGTTGAATCTTGGCTTCCACTTCCGTGGCATATTTCAACTGGCTGTTATTGAGATCCCGATCGGAGCCGCCCGATTGGGTCAGCAGATGTCCGGCCTGGTCGACAAGGGTGACCCCCGCAGGAGGTAAGCCCGCTACGGCGCTAGACACTAAATGGACGATGGCGCTGATCTGGCCGTCATCCAGGGCGCGGCCCGGGGCCAGATTAAGGGTAACCGATGCGGATGGGGCCTTCTGTTCACGCACAAATAAAGAAGGCTTGGGGATCGCCAGGTGCACCCGGGCGCTATTCACCGGGCCGAGGGTTTCAATGGTGCGCGCCAGCTCGCCTTCCAGGGCGCGTTGATAGTTAACCTGCTCGCTAAACTGGCTAATGCCAAACTTCTCTTGGTCCAGCAATTCAAAGCCGACGGCGCCACCTTTTGGTAACCCCGCTTGGGCTAATCTCAGGCGCAGCTCATGGACTTTATCGTCTGGGACCAAAATGGCGCTGCCGTTATCGGAGAAGCTATAGGGGATATTCATCTGAGTAAGCTGGGTCACGATGGCGCCGCCATCCTGATCGCTTAAATTGCTGAACAGCACCCGATAATCAGGGGTTCTGGCCCACAGTACTAACGCTATCACAATCGCAATAGCGGCGGCACCGGCGAAGATCAGCGGGAGGCGGGGGGTAGTGCGTAGCCGGCTTATCCACTGCTGGGATTTGGTTGGCTGTGCCGGCGTGTGCGCCTGTGTTGCGTCAGTCATTGCTCCCCTCCAGGCCCTGGATTAAGTGAATCTCTTGCGTCGTAAAACAAATCAAACTCCCGGGTCGCCAGCACGACAAAAATTCCACTTACGTGACAACGGCCATTATTGGACTGAGGCGGAAAATTCGATGGACCGGTTAACGCTATTTTTTAGGGCCATTTGCACCCATTATCTGATTGACCCCGTGATAGGCTCCTGCCTAAGACATCGAGGAGGATATATGGCAATTCAGGGTATTCAAGGGGTGGTGCAACAGCTCCAGGCCACTGCGCTGGCCGCCGCTAATCAAAGTGAAGGGCCACAAACGGCTAACACCTTTGCCGGTGAGCTTAGTGCGGCCATTAACCGCATTAGCGATACCGCTAACGCGGCCAAAGTTCAGGCAGAAAAGTACGCCGTGGGTGTCCCCGGTATTGGTATTAATGATGTGATGGTGGATTTGCAGAAGTCTTCTGTCTCCCTACAAATGGGGATCCAGGTACGCAATAAGCTGGTGGCGGCCTACCAGGACATAATGAATATGCAGGTGTGACCGAATTGGCTGGATAAGAAAGGCAGACTGGGATCAAGATGGCAGCTCCGGGGGTGCGAATGGGTACCCACAAGCTGCCATTTTTATTGGCTGGAATTAACCCAGCAGCTCTTTGCGAACGATAGCTACACCGGCGCTCATGGCGTCCTGTTTACCTTCAGCCAGCGCTTCATCCTGTAATTTCCAGGGGGGACCATAAGGTTTCCAGCTCGGCCAACCAGGACGGTTTTGGCAGACTGCCTGCTTCTGCCCGCCTCGGTATGGGGGTGGCGGTGCAGGGGCTTTAATGCCAGAATATTTTTTTAATTCCAAGTTGGTAAAAACAATGAAAAAGCATGCTCTTGTTGCGGCCATTCTGGTTCTGAGTGGTTGTTCAACCATCGATAACTATGACGAAGTAGTGAAAACCCCTGCACCCGTCGGGCTGGCGGGCTTCTGGCAGTCACAAGGCCCGCAGAGTGAGATGGTCAGCCCGGAGGCTATCGCCAGCCTGGTGGTCACTCCTGAAGGCGATACGCTGGATTGCCGCCAGTGGCAGCGTGTGATTGCCGTGCCGGGTCGCCTGACTCAGCGTGGTGATAATCTGCGAAACGTGACGACTAAGCTGGAAGACTATTCCGTGGAGCGGGAAGGGGACACCCTGGAATACGCCGGGATGACGCTGAAGCGGGTAGATCGTTTGACGGACGAGTGTGCGGATTATCTGGCGAAGCCAAAGGTTCCAGGCCAGCCTGATGTTCAGCCTGAGGTAGGGAGTTTGGATAGTGTGCCGATGCCGATTGGGGTCGGGGTAGGGAATGTAGTGGGGCAGTGATAATATTTATTCCCGTGCTTTTAGCTCCATTTTAAATTAGCGCCAGGGCAGGAAATCGTTCTCGCCCTGGCGCGGGATAAATGCTTTGCCTCGTGTTCAACGCAGCCACAAGGTTTAAACCCTGACTAAATTTTTTGAATCGCTTATTTGTGAGCGTGCTTATAAACAGGAGAAGGATTTTATGGTATTTAAAACCTTTAAATTTGAGTTAATGCTGTTTTACTTGATGGCATAGTTATATGAAAGAAATTGAGACTGTTACA
>CBIFWW010000099.1:0-12415 GCA_966186435.1 uncultured Enterobacteriaceae bacterium | reverse complement strand
GGAGCGCTGCCCGGAGGGTGACGGGCAGGACGCCCGTCATACAACTGCCAGGCTTCAATAAGACAGAAAGGCCACTCGAAAGAGTGGCCTTTCTGCATTGGGATTATGGCAGTTCGCTAACCAAAAAGAGCCCGACCATACAACTGTCAGGCTTGCGGTATAAAAGAACCAGACACAAAGGCCATCCTTACGGATGGCCTTTTTGCATTTACGTGAAACATTTTCACCCTAGCCTTGCAACTCTCGACATTTAAAACCGGAATCGTTATCTTCAGCTATCTGGATGTCTAAACGTTTAAATGAGTAAGTGAGGGGAATAGGATGCCAATCAGGGTACCGGATGAACTGCCAGCAGTTAACTTTTTGCGTGAAGAAAACGTCTTTGTCATGACCACGTCGCGCGCCAGCGTACAGAATATCCGCCCGCTTAAAGTACTGATCCTTAACCTGATGCCGAAGAAAATTGAAACTGAAAACCAGTTCCTGCGCTTGCTGTCGAACTCGGCTTTACAGTTAGATATCCATTTGTTGCGTATTGATAGCCGTGAGTCAAAGAATACTCCGGCCGAGCATCTAAATAACTTCTACTGTGATTTTGACGATATTCAGAATGAAAATTTTGATGGGCTGATTGTCACCGGCGCACCTCTAGGCCTGGTGGAGTTCGACGATGTCGCCTACTGGCCTCAAATCCGGCGAGTAGTTAACTGGGCGCGGGACCACGTGACCTCGACCCTGTTTGTCTGTTGGGCGGTACAAGCGGCGCTAAATGTGCTGTATAACATCCCTAAACTGACCCGTCAGGACAAAATCTCTGGCGTCTTTGAGCACCAAACCCTCCATCCCCATGCGCTATTAACCCGCGGCTTTGATGATAACTTCCTGGCTCCCCATTCCCGCTATGCCGATTTCCCGGCCTCGGTGATCCGTGAACACACCGATCTTGAGATCTTTGCCGAGTCTGAACAAGGGGATGCCTATCTATTTGCCACCCCGGACAAGCGCATGGCTTTTGTTACTGGCCACCCAGAGTATGATGCCCTGACTTTGGCAGGGGAGTATTTCCGCGATGTTGAAGCCGGGATTGAAGCTGCATTGCCAGAGAACTATTTCCCAGGCAATGACCCGATGAATAGCCCCAGAGCCACCTGGCGCAGCCACGGCAATTTGTTATTTACCAACTGGTTGAACTACTATGTCTATCAGATCACCCCGTTTGATCTGCGCCATATGAATCCAACTCTCGAGTAACCCGATCTCGATATATTCTGGCGATAGACCTGCTGTTATCGCCGGTTTCCTCCCCTACTTTCTGCCAAAACCTAACTCACTACCGCGCGATACGCTGCCAAAAATTTCCCTTCTCGATTCAGCATTGTGCCATCAGTGAAAAGCTCGGCTTTTATCTTTGTGAAATCAAATTCAATTGGTAATAAAAAATAACATTATATAAATCAATAATATAAATGATTAACCCATTGAAAATGGAAATGGTTTTTGATTTTTCTAAATGTTGGTTTAGGATTAAATTCACTGCTGCAAAATTCATCAGCACTTTCACTTTGCTGTTCTTTTGGGAATGCGTAAGAGGATTAACTGAATGACTCAACAGGTTATCAATGCAGAACTGGCTTTCAGCCAGCCATTTGGCGAGCAGGAGCGTCAAATCCTGACACCAGATGCGAGAGAGTTCCTCACCGAATTAGCCGCCCATTTTGGTGCCCGCCGCCATCAGCTTTTGTCTGCCCGCGCACGCGAGCAGCAGGCAATTGATAACGGTAAACTTCCAGACTTCAACACGGAAACTGCTTCCATTCGTGAAGGTGACTGGAAAGTCCGTGGTATTCCGGCAGACCTGCAAGATCGGCGGGTAGAGATCACCGGGCCTGTTGAACGTAAAATGGTTATCAACGCCATGAATGCCAACGTGAAAGTATTTATGGCGGATTTTGAGGACTCCCTGGCCCCCTCTTGGCGCAAAGTGATTGAGGGCCAAATCAACCTGCATGATGCTATTAAAGGCACCATCTCCTGGACTAATGAAGCCGGGAAAATTTACCAGCTGAAGCCCGATCCTGCGGTGTTGATTTGCCGGGTACGGGGCCTACATCTGCCAGAAAAACACGTGACATTTGAAGGGCAAGACTTCTCTGGCAGCCTGTTTGATTTCGGCCTCTACTTCTTCCACAACTACCAGGCGTTGTTAGCAAAAGGCAGCGGCCCCTATTTTTATCTGCCGAAGACCCAATCCTGGCAAGAGGCCGCCTGGTGGAGCGAAGTGTTTAGCTTTACCGAAGACCGTTTCTCACTGCCGCGTGGCACCATCAAAGCCACCCTGTTGATTGAGACACTGCCAGCGGTGTTCCAGATGGACGAAATCTTGTTCGCCATGCGCGACCATATCGTCGGCCTGAACTGTGGCCGCTGGGATTACATTTTCAGCTATATCAAAACCCTGAAAAGCCACCCGGATCGGGTATTGCCAGACCGTCAAAGCGTCACTATGGATAAGCCTTTCCTCAGCGCTTACTCCCGGCTGTTGATTAAGACCTGCCACCGCCGTGGTGCTTTTGCCATGGGTGGAATGGCGGCGTTTATTCCCAGTAAAGATCCGGCGGCCAACGAAGCCGTGCTGAATAAGGTCAAAGCGGATAAATCCCTGGAAGCCAATAATGGCCACGATGGTACCTGGGTGGCTCACCCTGGCCTGGCTGATACCGCCATGGCGATTTTTGATGGGGTATTGGGTGACCGTAAAAACCAGTTAGACATCAGCCGTGACCAGGATGAAGCCATCAGCGCCAATCAGCTGCTGGAGCCATGCCCCGGCGACCGTACCGAAGCGGGTATGCGGGCCAACATTCGGGTGGCGGTGCAGTACATCGAAGCCTGGATCTCTGGCAATGGCTGCGTCCCCTTTTATGGCCTGATGGAGGATGCGGCGACGGCAGAAATCTCACGCACTTCTATCTGGCAATGGATCCATCATGAGAAGACCCTCAGCAGTGGTCAGCTCATTACTAAGGCGCTGTTCCGCGAAATGTTGGCTCAGGAGATGGCGGTTGTTGCCCGGGAAGTGGGTGATGAACGTTATCAACAGGGCCGGTTCCAGGAAGCGGCACGGCTGATGGAACAAATCACTACTTCCGACGATCTGATCGATTTCCTGACCCTGCCTGGCTACAAACTGCTGGCGTAATTCACCTATACCCTTTGGAGCATTTATCTATGAAAAGCCGTAACCAACAAATCGAAGAATTACAGCAGGAATGGAAACAGGCACGTTGGGAAGGTATCCGCCGCCCATACAGCGCTGAAGAAGTGGTGAAATTACGCGGCTCCGTTAACCCGGAGTGTACTCTGGCGCAGATGGGGGCGAAGCGTATGTGGGGGTTGCTGCACGGTGAATCCAAAAAGGGCTATGTGAATAGCCTTGGTGCACTGACTGGCGGCCAGGCGCTGCAACAGGCAAAAGCGGGTATTGAAGCGATTTACCTGTCTGGCTGGCAGGTAGCGGCTGATGCAAACCTGGCATCTAGCATGTACCCGGATCAGTCTTTATACCCGGCTAACTCCGTGCCTGCGGTGGTAGACCGCATTAATAACACCTTCCGCCGCGCTGACCAGATCCAGTGGGCGGCGGGTATTGAGAAAGGCGACCCGCGCCATGTGGATTACTACCTGCCGATTGTAGCTGATGCGGAAGCGGGCTTTGGCGGCGTACTGAATGCCTTCGAACTGATGAAGTCCATGATTCAAGCCGGGGCAGCGGCTGTGCACTTTGAAGATCAGCTGGCCTCGGTGAAGAAATGCGGCCATATGGGCGGCAAAGTGTTAGTGCCTACTCAGGAAGCAATTCAGAAACTGGTGGCGGCACGCCTGGCTGCCGACGTAATGGGGGTACCAACCCTGCTGATCGCCCGTACTGATGCTGATGCGGCAGATCTGCTGACCTCCGATTGTGACGAATATGACCGTGAGTTTATTACCGGCGATCGCACCTCTGAAGGGTTCTACCGCACCCATGCCGGGATTGAGCAAGCCATCAGCCGTGGCCTGGCCTACGCCCCATACGCTGACCTGGTATGGTGTGAAACCTCTACCCCGGATCTGGAGCAAGCCAAGCGCTTTGCTGACGCCATCCACGCCCAGTTCCCTGGCAAATTGCTGGCCTATAACTGCTCGCCATCCTTTAACTGGAAGAAAAAACTGGATGACCAGACTATCGCCCGCTACCAGCAGGCGCTGTCTGACATGGGTTACAAGTTCCAGTTTATTACCCTGGCGGGTATCCACAGCATGTGGTTCAACATGTTCGACCTGGCCCATGCCTATGCCCAGGGTGAGGGGATGAAGCACTACGTTGAGAAAGTACAGCAGCCAGAATTTGCGGCCGCAGAGCAGGGTTACACATTCGTTTCCCACCAGCAGGAAGTGGGCACCGGCTACTTCGACCGGGTGACCAACATCATCCAGGGCGGTACTTCATCGGTCACGGCATTGACCGGCTCCACCGAAGAATCGCAGTTCTAACCGTTACCCCCTGCCAGCGGGCAGGGGGCATTTTCTGGGGGTGTTGATGGGGCGTGGCCTGGCTTTATTGATTGCACAAACCATACTCCAGGGTTTTGATGCCCAGTATGGTCGTTTTCTGGAAGTGACCGCCGGGGCGCAGCAACGCTTTGAACAGGCTGACTGGCATGCCGTTCAGCAGGCGATGAAAAAGCGTATCCACCTGTATGATCACCATGTGGGCCTGGTGGCGGAGCAACTGCGTTGTATCGTGGGGGATTCAGCCCCGGATGCCAGCTTCCTGCTAAGTGTGAAAGCCCATTACACCGAGCTTCTACCTGATTATCCCCGCTTTGAAATTGCCGAAAGCTTTTTTAATTCAGTCTACTGTCGGCTGTTCGAACATCAGGCGCTGACGGCGGAGCGGCTGTTTATCTTTAGTTCCCAACCTGAGCGGCGCTTTAAGACTATCCCAAGGCCGCTGGCGAAAACCTTTATACCCAATGAGGGCTGGAACACACTGCTGACCAGCGCATTAAGCGATCTACCCCTACGGCTGCCCTGGCAGGATTTACCCCGGGATATAGCCTGGATCGAGCAGCATTTACGGGATGCCTTTGGCGCTGAGGCATTAAATGATGCGCCGCTGGAAGTGGCGAATGAACTGTTCTACCGCAATAAGGCCGCCTGGTTGGTAGGCAAGCTTCATTTGGCCAGTAGCGTGGTGCCATTCCTACTGCCGATTCACCGTACCGACGATGGCCAGTTATTTATCGACACTTGCCTGACCAGTCCCGCTGAAGCCAGCATTGTGTTTGGCTTTGCCCGCTCCTACTTTATGGTTTATGCCCCGCTCCCGGCGGCCCTGGTGGAGTGGCTACGAGAGATCCTGCCGGGCAAAACCACCGCTGAGCTGTATATGTCTATCGGTTGCCAGAAGCATGGCAAGACCGAGGTGTATCGCGAGTATGTAAACTACGTCGGTAATACCGACGAGCAGTTTATAGAAGCCCCCGGGGTGCGCGGTATGGTGATGCTAGTGTTCACCCTGCCGGGGTTTGACCGGGTGTTTAAAGTGATTAAAGACCGCTTTGCCCCGCAAAAAGAGATGAGCGCCGCCCACGTGCGGGCCTGCTATCAACTGGTAAAGGAGCATGACCGGGTAGGGCGCATGGCCGATACCCAGGAGTTTGAAAACTTCGTGCTCGACAAGCGCCAGATCAGCCCGGCGCTTTTGGACTTACTGCGCCAGGAAGCACCGAACAAACTGAAAGAGCAGGGGGATAATATCGCCATCAGCCACCTGTACATTGAACGCCGCATGGTGCCGCTAAATATCTGGCTGGAACAGGTCGAAGGGCAGCAGTTAAAGGATGCGGTGGATGAATATGGCAATGCCATTCGCCAACTGGCCGCGGCCAATATCTTCCCTGGCGACATGCTGTTTAAAAACTTCGGCGTCACCCGCCATGGCCGGGTGGTGTTTTATGATTATGACGAAATTTGCTATATGACCGAGGTGAATTTCCGCCGCATTCCCGCCGCCCGTTACCCAGAAGATGAACTGGCGGCTGAGCCGTGGTACAGCGTGGCCAGCGGGGATGTGTTCCCGGAGGAGTTCCGCCACTGGCTATGTGCTGACCCGCGCATCGCCCCGTTGTTTGATGAACTGCACGGGGAGCTGTTCCAGGCAGAATATTGGCAGGCGCTACAGGCCCGCATCCGGGATGGCCATGTGGAAGATGTATATGCCTACCGGCGGCACCAGCGCTTTAGCGTGCGCTATGCCGCCCCGGCGAATTAGCGAACCCCACCCCATGACAGCGTGACTTCCTTGGCGGCCTTGATCACCAGCGCACCGACTTCAGTGATCCGATCGTCAGTGATCCGTGAGATAGGCCCGGAGATCGAAATTGCAGCAAACGGCTCGTGGTGCTCGTCATAAATGCAGGCGGCCACGCAGCGTAACCCCAGCGCATGTTCTTCATCATCAAAGGAATAGCCCCGTTTACGGGTCTGTGCCAGGTCGTCTTTTAAATGCAGCGGTGACACCAGGGTGGCGTGGGTATAGGCATGTAGCCCTTTGCGGTGCAGCAGCGCCGTCACCTGCTCTTCACTCAGATTCGCCAGGAACGCCTTACCGGCACCGGAAGCATGCATCGGCAATTTGCCACCAATCGGGGCCGACATGCGCATCAACTGGGTGCACTGAACCTGGTCAATGATGATGGCCTGATGGTCGGTCTGATCCAGCACCGCCAGGTTGACTGTCTCGCCAGAGTTTTCCATCAGTTTGCGTAAAATAGGGTGGACGATAGCCAGTAAATTACGGCTTTGCAGGAAGCTACTGCCGACGATAAAAGCATGGGCACCGATAGTCCAATGGCCCAGATCGCCAATCTGGCGTACAAAACCCTGTTGTTGCATGGTGGTTAACAGACGGTGAGTAGTGGAGTTGGGTAACCCGGCCTGCTGTGCCAGCTCGGTCAGGGCTACACTGCCATGGGATTCGGCAATAAACTCCAGCAGTTTTAACCCCCGCGTCAGGGATTGTACCTGGCCGGTAGCAGGGGCCGTAGGCGTAGCCGCCGTGCGGGGTTTCTTACCTCTTTTAGCGGGAACCGTTGCAACCATGACGCACTCCATTTTCTGTATCGTGGAAATCATTTTCGTTTTATTTGGCGAAAATGCAACCGCTAGCTCACTGGTAAGATCACTTAGTGGCTATCATAAAATTGTCACTTTTGGTAACAACATTAAGGGCGTTTCGTAAACAGCTACCCCCGTAAATGGTTTTAAACCCTTATACTGAAATGAGGATAACTATAACGATAAGGAGAATGTCCAAACGTGTTAATACTTTTACACCTGCTCTCTTCTGTGTCGCTCCTGGTTTGGGGTACGCACATTGTTCGAACCGGCGTGATGCGCGTCTATGGTGCACGGCTGCGTAGTGTCCTGAGCCGCAGTGTTGATAAGAAACCCTTCGCATTCTGTGCCGGGATCGGTGTTACCGCTCTGGTGCAAAGTAGCAACGCGACCACTATGCTCGTCACCTCCTTTGTGGCACAGGATCTGGTGGCGCTCACCCCTGCACTGGTAATTGTGCTGGGGGCCGATGTAGGTACCGCATTGATGGCGCGGGTGCTGACCTTCGACCTCTCCTGGCTCTCACCGCTGCTGATATTTATTGGGGTTATCTTCTTCCTAGGCCGTAAACAAAGCCGGGCAGGGCAATTGGGCCGGGTTGGGATTGGCTTGGGTCTGATTCTTTTGGCGCTGGAGCTGATTGTTCAGGCGGTGACGCCGATAACCCAGGCCAACGGCGTGAAGGTGATTTTCGCCTCCCTCACCGGCGATATCATGCTGGATGCTCTGATCGGGGCGGTGTTTGCCATTATCAGTTACTCCAGCCTGGCGGCGGTGCTGCTGACAGCCACGCTGACCTCTACCGGGGTCATCTCCTTCCCGGTGGCATTGTGCCTGGTAATTGGCGCCAACCTTGGCTCCGGCCTATTGGCGATGCTGAATAATAGCGCTGCCACCGCTTCAGCCCGTCGCGTCGCTTTAGGTAGCCTGCTGTTTAAGCTGGTGGGTAGCCTGATCATCCTGCCCTTTGTGCACCTGCTGGCAGATGTGATGCAGAAGCTCACGCTGCCGGATGCGGAATTGGTCATCTACTTCCATGTGTTCTACAACTTAATCCGTTGCCTGGTGATGGTGCCTTTTGCTGAGCCGATGGCCCGCTTCTGCCGGAGAGTGATTAGCGACCCGCCAGAAGTGGACACCAATATGCGGCCTAAATACCTCGACCGCACTGCGTTGGATACCCCGGCGCTGGGGTTGGCGAATGCCGCCCGGGAAACCCTGCGCATGGGGGACACCATGGAGCAAATGCTGGAGGGCTGGAATGGGGTGATCCTCGGCGAACCGCGCAAAGAAAAAGAGCTGCGTAAGCTGTCTGATGACATCAACGTGCTGTATACCGCCATCAAGCTCTATCTGGCCCAAATGCCGAAGGATGATTTGGCGGAAGAAGAATCCCGGCGCTGGGCGGAAATTATCGAGATGTCCCTCAACCTTGAACAGGCTGCCGATATTGTCGAGCGTATGGGGAGTGAAGTCGCGGATAAATCTCTGGCGGCCCGGCTGGCGTTCTCCCCGGAAGGGTTGAAGGAATTACAGGGCCTGCAAACCCAACTGCTGGCGAACCTGCGGCTGGGGCTGTCAGTGTTCTTCTCTGGCGACGTGGATAGCGCCCGCAAGCTGCGCCGTTATAAGCACCGGTTCCGCATTCTCAACCGCCGTTATGCCCACGCTCACGTGGACCGCCTCCATCAGCAAAACGTTCAAAGTATTGAAACCAGCTCTTTGCACCTAGCGCTGCTTGGGGACATGAAGCGTTTGAACTCCCTGTTCTGTGCCGTGGCCTATAGTGTGCTGGAGCAGCCGGACGAGGATGATGAGCGCGACGGCGATTAACCGGGTAATTGTAAAAATCGACTCGTGGGGTATTTTTATTCCCCACGGGTACGGGTTATAGTTCGCTTTTTAGGGATTTTATGCTGCCAGCCTCCACAACCCGATTAAACAAATACATTAGCGAAAGCGGCGTCTGCTCGCGCCGCGAAGCCGATCGCTATATCGAACAAGGCAACGTCTTTATCAATGGCAGGCGTGCCGCCGTGGGTGCTCAGGTGGAGGCCGGTGACGTGGTTAAGGTTAACGGGCAAGTCATTGAGCCAAGAGACGCGGACGGCCTGATCGTTATTGCGCTGAATAAACCTGTTGGCATTATCAGCACCACCGAAGACGGTGAAAAAGACAATATTGTCGACTTCGTTAACCACAGTAGCCGTGTGTTCCCCATTGGCCGGCTGGATAAAGATTCTCAGGGGCTTATATTCCTGACGAACCACGGCGACCTGGTGAATAAAATCCTGCGCGCTGGCAACGGTCATGAAAAAGAATACGTGGTGACGGTGGATAAACCGGTTACCGATGACTTTATCCGCGGCCTGGGTGCCGGTGTGCCTATCCTCGGCACCGTGACCAAAAAGTGTAAGGTTAAGCAAGAAGGCCCGTTCAGTTTCCGTATCACCCTGGTACAGGGGTTGAACCGCCAGATTCGGCGCATGTGTTCGCACTTTGGTTTTAACGTTACACGGCTAGAGCGCACGCGGATTATGAACGTCAGCCTGAAGGGTATCCCGGTGGGTGAGTGGCGCGATTTAACTGACGATGAACTGATCGAATTGTTCAAGCTGATTGAAAACTCATCCAGCGATGATCAACCCGCCAAGCCTAAAGCTAAAGCCAAGCCAAAGGCTAGCCCGGCCAAAGCCGCGCCCGCCAAACCTGCGGCGAAAGCTGCCCGCCCGGCACCGGCAGGTAAGCGTTTTGCCCAACCTGGCCGCAAGAAAAAGGGGCGCTAAGCGCCCCCTGCTACAGTGGCTTAACGCCGCCCGCGGGTCGAGGTATTGGCAGACCAGGAAAAGGTAGCTTCACTATCCGGTTTATAAGCCTGCTTCTTCTTCACCTGGCGGGCTTTCTTCGCTTCGGCCTCACGCTGGGCCATCAACTTATCAATATAATCCCGCTTCAGGTGGTTGGTTTCCGCATTGGTCAAGGTACGGCCATGGGCGATACGGGCGCGATCCAATAAGGTTTTTAACTCGCGCTGTTCTTGCTCGGTCATATCATTTTGCGTCAGTCGGGCAATTGCCATAGGTTGTCTCCGCAGGGATTAATATCACCACTGTACCTTAGAAACTTGGCTTAAACCGCGACCACCATCTGGCCGCGGCAACAATTAGCGTTTATTTTTCCTGTTTCTTCACCGGCTTACCAGACCAGTAACCCGCAAGCAAAGAGCCGGATAAATTGTGCCATACCGAAAACAGCGCCCCGGGGAGTGCCGCCAGCGGTGAGAAGTAAATCTTACCCAAGGCCGCAGCCAGCCCGGAGTTTTGCATCCCCACCTCAATAGCTAAGGTGCGGCAGGTGGACTCATCAAAGCCAAACAGCCGCCCGCCCCAGTAGCCCCCTAACAGCCCAATGGCGTTATGCAGGATCACCGCCACAATCACCACCAGCCCTACGGACGCAATAAACCCGGCGCTACCGGCTACCACCGCGCTGATGATCGCCAGAATACAGGCCATCGAAAACAGCGGTAGCCATGGCTCGATGGCTTTTACCAGCCGTGGGAACAGATGATGAATCACCAGACCTAGGCCGATAGGGATGATGACGATTTGCAGAATACTTAGCAGCATCCCCATCACATCCACTTTGATATCGGCATCCACATACAGCCGGGTCAACAGCGGGGTTGCAACCACCCCTACCAGGGTCGAAACAGAAGAGATGGTGACTGACAGCGCCACGTCACCCTTCGCCAGATAGATCATCACATTGGATGCGGTACCACTGGCGACGCTGCCCACCAGCACCATCCCGGCAGATAAGTCCGGCGGCATATGGAACAGGATTGCCAGCAGCCAGGCGGCCAGGGGCATCACTAGATAGTGGAGGAAAATCCCCGCCGCCACCGGTGCCGGGCGCGAGAGCACCCGTTTAAAATCAGTAAAGGTCAGGTGCACTCCCATCCCCAGCATGACCAGCATCAGCAGTGGGCTGATCCATGAAGCAAGGGGGGTGAAGGTGCCGGGGGTGTACCAGGCGAGGAATGACAGCAGCAGCGCCCAGAGCGGGAACAGCCGGGTGAGGGTTGTAAGCATGTGATGTTCCTTGCCCCCGTCGTGGGCTTGGCCCCGGGGAATGTTGTTGTGATTGTCTTAGTTATAAAAAAGCCGGGTTCAAGCCCGGCCTTATTTTTTTGTATCGTGGGAAGAGGGGAGATTCAACCGAAATTTGTTCATATTTAAGGCTGAATACCCTCCCAAGTCAGCCCAAAACGGGCAAGATACTTACGCAGCCGGTCGGCATCGTTAGGGTTGGATTTTTTCTGGCGTGAAACGGCAAATAGCTCCCGGCCAGCTTCTGAGAGTGAAGTTGTGCGTCTGCACACGGCCAATACCGTGTTTAACTGCTCGCGATCAAACAGATTTAACTCCCTTTCCATAACAGGGTCATCCGACGGGATTTGTCAGTTTTGGCGTAATAACGAAATTTCTTCTGCCACCAATTCAGCCGTGAAGTTTTCCCTCAACCTGATGGCGTGACTGGCGCAGCTGGAAAATACGTTTAGCCAGAAAGGATTTCCCCGCCCCAGTGGGGCCAGTCAACAGAATGGGTTCCGCTGATCGAAGCGCCACACGTTCAATACGTTCAATCAATTTATTAAACGTTTCGTTACGCGTATTGATGCCATCTTTAAGCATGGAAACAGATTGCTGCTGTTCGCGTTGGAAGCGGCTGATGAGCGTGGCATAGCGGCTTAAATCGAGATCGATAATTGAGTATTGGCCTGCTGCTGTCTCCGCTTCCGTTGAGTCTTTGGCGGCCGGGCTGGATTGAATAAGGCGGGCAGGGAGATACCGGGCCTCGGTAAGCAGGAACCAGCAGATTTGGGCGACATGGGTTCCCGGGGTGATATGAACCAAATACTCTTCGTTGTCGGTATCAAATTGATAGTGAGTGGCAAAGTCCAAAAAGGCCGCGTAAACCTCTTCAAAATCCCAAGGATCGGCGATCACGACTTGATGGCGGCATACTTCAGTGGCAGGTGAGAGCAGCCCAATATCTTCAACCAGCTTTTGGGCGAGCGGCTCATCCTGGGGCTGATGGAGAAGCTCCAGGCGGTCAATAGGAAAATCCTTGTGGGAGCAGATACCTACTGTGGGCCGCCATTTTTTCATGCGGTTAGCGCGTTTTCCGCGCTTATCCAACACGGTGCCTAATACCCCTCGCCGCTTATTCATGTTTATCCCATAAGATA
>CBIFWW010000098.1:0-12672 GCA_966186435.1 uncultured Enterobacteriaceae bacterium | reverse complement strand
TTTTTAATATTGATTAGAATAATAAATCAGCGCCCATTAATTAGGCGCTGATTTTATTCGACGCAGTTTTTCAACGCATCTTCCAATTCAAACCAGCGGAAGGTAAAACCTGCGGCTTCCAGCCGTTTTGGGATCGCCCGCTGGCCGCCCAACACCAGCACTGAGGATTCGCCCATCATTAGGCGGATGGCGGTAGCCGGGGCGCGTAATATCGCCGGGCGGTGCAGCACATGGCCCAAAGTGTGGGCAAAGTGGGCATTATGGGCCGGGTAGGGTGAAACCATATTAAACGGCCCGCGCAGGTCATGCTCCAGCAGCCAGACAATGCCATTGACCATATCATCCAGATGGATCCACGGCATATATTGGCGGCCATCGCCCATTGGCCCGCCTAACCCTAAACGGAACAGCGGCAGCAACTTAGCCAGCACCCCGCCTTTGGGGGCCAGCACCACCCCGGTACGCAGCAGGCACACCCGAGTGTGGTCGCTTTGCGCCCCGCAGGCGATCTGCTCCCAGCGGGCACACAACTGGTGGGTAAATTCGTTATGGGGCGGCTCTTCTTCCGTGACCACTACTTCACCCAAATCCCCGTAGTAACCCATGGCAGAGCCGGAAATCAGCACCGATGGGGGTTGAGCACTGGCCTTGAACAGCGCCACCAGTTGCTCAGTTATCTGCCAGCGGCTTTGGCACAGCCGGGCTTTCTGGTCATCGCTCCAGCGCTTATCGGCAATGGGTTCCCCGGCCAGGTTTACCACCCCATCGAAACCATTCAAATCGGTGCGATCTTTCAGCCCTTGCCAGTAGTTAACCGCCGGGCCTAATGACGCCAGCGCTTTGGCCGGATCGCGGGTAACAACTGTCACCCCGTGGCCTGCGGCAGTGAGTTTTTTAACCAGCGCCCGGCCAATTAGCCCGGTGCCACCCGTGACCAGAATCTGCATAATGAACCTCTCAGGATACCCGGCGTTGCCAGGATAAGGTCATGGAAACCGAATCCGCATAACGCAGGGCATATGGTTTATCTATTTCTACTTCAGCATAGGTCACCCAGGGATGATCGCACGCGATGTTGAGCACATCCTGAGACATTTTTTCGAGAAGCGAGAATCGGTTAGACTCTACATGTTGAATGATGGCTTTGGTAATAGTGCGGTAATTCAGCGCGTCGTCAATACTTTCACTGTGCCGCGCTTGCTCTGCCGGGTAATGGATCGCCACATTAATCACCACATCCTGACGGTTGGCGATCTCCTCTTCCTTGATGCCGATAAATGCCCGCAGGCGCAGGTTTTTTATCCGAATAATGGCGGCTGGTTGCGATGACATGGTGCTCTCTCCCTTTCATTGTTATCCCTGCATGATACACAAAGCGGGCGATGGGCGGGACGGCACCCGCTAAGGCCGTTAATAAGTTTGCCGGTATGCATCACATTCGGTGATGTGACTTTAGCTGGATTCCGTTATATGTTTTTGAATCCATTAGCCAGTAGATGAGGACATGATGAGCCAGCCTGAAATCGTGCTGTGGGGCGATGCCCACTATTACAGCCCTTACGTGATGTCGGTGTATGTGGCCCTAAAAGAAAAGGGGCTGAAGTTCAGCTACCAGACTGTGGATTTAGCCCAGCATCAGCAGAGCCAACCTGGCTGGCAAGGGTTCGACTTGACCCGCCGGGTACCGGTACTGTGCGTAGATGATTTCGTGATGACCGAATCTTCTGCCATTGATGAGTATTTGGAGGACCGCTTTGCCCCGCCCGTCTGGGAACGTATTTACCCGGTTAATATTGAACAGCGGGCGTTAGCCCGCCAGTTCCAGGCCTGGCTGCGCAGTGATTTGATGGCTATCCGTGAAGAGCGGCCCACCAGCGTGATTTTTGGCGGTGCCGCCTTTGCACCGTTGACGCCCCAAGGCCAGACGGCGGTAGACGCCCTGGTGCGCGCCATCAGCCCGCTGCTCAAGGAGAACAATCAAAATCTGTTTAACGAATGGTGCATTGCCGATACTGATTTGGCGCTGATGCTCCAGCGGATGATTAAGGCCGGGGACCCATTACCAGAGCGGTTGGTGGAGTATGCTGAATTCCAGTGGCAGCGTGCTTCCGTGGGCCGTTTTGTGGCGCTTTCAGCCCGTAATAGCGCTGAAAAGCCCCGCTGATCGCGCTATGATTTAACGCCCAAGTTTTGCCAGGTTAAGCTTTATGAAATTGATGTTTGCTTCCGATATTCACGGTGCTTTGCCCGCCACCGAGCAGGTGCTTGAGCATTTTGCCCAAAGCGGCGCCCAATGGCTGATTTTGTTAGGGGATATCCTTAATCACGGGCCGCGCAATGCCCTGCCGGAGGGGTATAATCCGGCGGCGGTGGCGGAGCGGTTGAATCAGGTGGCAGACCAGATTATTGCCGTGCGGGGCAACTGTGATAGCGAAGTGGATCAGATGCTGCTTCACTTCCCGATCACCACCCCCTGGCAGCAGGTGTTACTGGCAGACAAACGCCTGTTTTTGACCCACGGTCATCTTTATCACCCTGATTCCCTACCGCCTTTACAAGCAGGTGATATATTTGCTTATGGTCACACTCATCTTCCGCTGGCGGAGTGTCGTGGTGAGGTGGTGCTGTTCAATCCCGGCTCGGTCAGTATCCCCAAAGGGGGATTTGCCGCCAGTTTTGGGATGCTAAATGATGATGTTCTAAGCGTTAATGCACTGGCCGACAGCAAGGTTATTGCAGAGTATATTATTACCCCGTAATTTACGTATTCTTACGCGCCGCAAGAGCGCCTGACTAAAAGGTTTCCCAATGGTGGAACAGCACGATTTAACTGGCATGGAATGGGTTGACATTGTCAATGAGGACAATCAAGTCATCGCACAAGCGAGCCGGGTACAGATGCGCGCCGAGCGCCTGAGACACCGCGCGACCTATATTGTCGTTCATGATGGCATGGGCAAAATCCTGGTACAGCGCCGTACCGATAATAAAGATTTTCTACCGGGAATGCTCGATGCCACGGCCGGTGGTGTAGTACAGGCCGATGAGCAGATGCTGGAATCCGCCCGTCGTGAAGCAGAAGAAGAACTCGGGATTGCCGGCGTGCCGTTTGCCGAGCACGGCCAGTTCTACTTTGAAGACAGTCATTGCCGGGTTTGGGGTGGGCTATTTAGCTGCGTCTCCCACGGGCCTTTCGCTTTGCAGGAAAAAGAAATCAGCGAAGTGTGCTGGATGACTCCGGCAGAGATCACTGCCCGCTGCGATGATTTCACCCCGGACTCGTTAAAAGCCCTGGCCCTCTGGATGAGCCGCAATGCGGGAGCCGAGCGCCAGGAAGCGAAAACAGCAGATTAAGCTCAGCAGCTGTCCCGTAGGCACAGGCTGGCACCAATCGGTGTCACCAGGCCACGGGGCGCATCATTCAGCCGTGCCAGTAGT
This sequence comes from uncultured Enterobacteriaceae bacterium, assembly GCA_966186435.1. GTDB lineage: Bacteria > Pseudomonadota > Gammaproteobacteria > Enterobacterales > Enterobacteriaceae > CBIFWW01. Next base: position 9,234 of record CBIFWW010000098.1, on the reverse strand, counting down.
GCCTGGCCGGCTTCAATCCCAATCCGTTTATGGGGCACGCTGATGGTAGTCAACGGCGGGTTACATACCCGGCTGACATCATAATCGCCAAAGCCCACTATCGCCAGATCATCGGGCACTTTAATCCGCCGCCGTTGGCACTCATATAATGCCCCGCACGCCAGCTCGTCAGACACACAAACCAAGGCATCCAGCTCCGGCCACGCCAGTAAAAACTCCGGCAATTGGGCCGCACCGGTTGAAAAATTTGCGGGTTCGGCGGCATTAATCACCCGATTGGGGGGCATATGGTGGCGCAGCATCGCTTTGTACCAGCCCTGTAAATATTGCTGGAATACCCATTGCTCTTGGTTGGCACACAGCAAGCCAATATTCTGATAGCCCCGCTGGATCAGCAGGTGGGTCAGGTCATACATGGCTGCCGCATTATCAATACCGATGTTCATATCAATCGGATCGGAACGGATCGCGCCAATCTCCATCACCGGGATAGCGGCATTATTCAGCCATTGGCGCACGCTGTCGCTATGTTCAACGCTGAGCAATACCGCCGCCGCAATGTTTGACGCCAGCAGCGTTTCCATCAGCTTCTCTTCCAGTTCCATGCGGTGGCGGGATTCCGCCAGCATGATGTGATAGCCAGCCGGTTGCAGCACCTGCTGAAGCCCGGCAAACATCTCAGCACACCCGGCCTCCGCCAAATCGGGCACCACCATGGCAATTGTCCATGAGGAGGCTGAAGCCAGGGCGCTGGCTGCCAGGTTGGGCATATAGCCCAGTTCACTGACCGCTGCGTCGATCTTCTCCCGCAGCTTATCGGAAACCTGATCGGGGGTGCGCAGCGCCCGTGAAACTGTCATGGTGCCCACCCCCGCCTTTTGGGCTACATCTACCAGAGTCACTTTACCGGTACTGCGCCGTTTACGGGTTAACGACATACTTTTTCCTGTAGTTAGACACACTTAAAGGCTTGATACTGATTCAGAGTATACCTGGGAAGCCCCTTATTTTAATGAGATATTACCAGAAGGTCGCAATTTGATAGCGCTATCACAATTCTGACTATTACCTGATGGTAGCGCTATCTTTGTGACTAACATCACTGCTAAGAATCCAACCCTTGCATAGAGTTTGCTCATCTTTCTAATCAGGAGGTTATGGTGCTGAAAACCTGGATACATGATACAACCACCCAGTTACTGGACCGGGTTGAGAACTGGCCCCAAGCCTTGGAGGTGTGCGCCGCGCCGTTGCTAACAGCCGGGATTATCAGCCCCGATTACATTACGGCTATCGTGGCGCAGCATCATCAACTCGGCCCTTATTATGTTCTGGCTCCAGGCCTGGCAATGCCGCACGCCAGGCCGGAAGAGGGGGCGATAGGGATGGGGCTTTCACTGCTAAAGCTCAAACAGGGGGTCTCTTTTGGCCATCAGGAATTTGACCCAGTGGATGTGATTGTGATGCTGGCGGCACCGGATAAACATAGCCATATTGAAATGATTCAGGCACTGGCGGAATTATTCTCCAGTGAACAAGATCTCGCCCAATTACATCAGGCAAGCACCCTGGAGGAAATAAAAAACATTATTCAACGCTTCTGATATTTCCCTTAAATTTAATGTGTCCCGTCATTACGTTATTTAACGTGGTGCGGATAGCTACAACCTAAAGGTGATAATAATAAAAAAATTATGGCAATTTGTGGCTCAGGCCTGGGCAGTAGTTTTATGGTCGAAATGAATATCAAAAAAGTTATCAAAAAACTACATATTGAGGCCGAAGTCGAACACTCTGATCTCTCCTCCGCCACCCCCGGTGCCGCAGATCTGTTTGTCATGGCAAAGGACATCGCAGACAGCGCTAGTGTGCCCGCAGACCAGCTAGTGGTCATCAATAATATCATCGATATCAATGAACTGGAAACTAAGCTCGCCGCTTACTTTTCTACTCGCTAACCCTCTCAGATGAGGTGGCTATGTTTAATCTCGGTATACTTAATTTCGTCGTCGATATTTTAAAAGTTCCCTCGGTGCTGGTGGGGTTAATTGCCCTGATTGGCCTGGTGGCACAAAAGAAAGCGTTCCCCGATGTGGTAAAAGGCACCATTAAAACCATATTAGGCTTTATAGTTTTAGGCGGTGGGGCATCGGTATTAGTGGGGTCATTAAACCCGCTCGGTGGCATGTTTGAACACGCTTTTAGTATCCAGGGTATTATTCCAAATAATGAAGCTATCGTTTCTATTGCGCTGGAAAAATACGGTGCAGCCACGGCATTAATTATGGCCTTTGGTATGGTGGCGAATATCGTGGTGGCCCGCTTTACCCGGATGAAGTATATCTTCCTCACCGGCCACCACACCTTTTATATGGCCTGCATGATTGGGGTGATCCTGACGGTGGCGGGCTTTAGCGGGGTAGGGTTGGTATTTACCGGCTCGCTGATACTGGGCCTGATTATGGCTTTCTTCCCGGCCATCGCCCAACGCTATATGAAACGCATTACCGGTAATGATGATATCGCCTTCGGCCATTTCGGCACCCTGGGGTATGTATTATCGGGCTGGATTGGCAGCAAGGTGGGGAAAGGCTCGCGCTCGACGGAAGAGATGAACCTGCCCAAGAACCTGAGCTTCCTGCGCGATAGCTCAATTTCTATCTCCCTGACCATGATGATTATCTACCTGATCCTCGCCGTATGCGCGGGCCGGGAGTATATCCAGACCGAGCTTAGCGCCGGGCAGAACTTCCTGGTGTACGCCATTATCATGGCGATTACCTTCGCCGCCGGGGTATTTATCATTCTTCAAGGTGTGCGGCTTATTCTGGCTGAAATCGTCCCGGCCTTTACGGGTTTTTCGGAAAAACTGGTGCCCAACGCCCGTCCGGCGCTGGATTGCCCGGTGGTATACCCTTACGCGCCCAATGCGGTGCTGATTGGTTTCCTGTTCAGCTTCCTCGGTGGTCTGGTGGGGCTATTTATCTGCGGCCAATTTAGCTGGGTACTGATCCTGCCGGGCGTGGTGCCCCACTTCTTCACCGGCGCAACGGCAGGGGTCTTTGGGAATGCCACCGGTGGCCGTCGCGGGGCGATGATTGGCGCATTCGCTAACGGCTTGCTGATCACCTTCCTGCCAGTGCTACTGTTACCGGTGCTCGGCGCCCTCGGCTTTGCCAACACCACCTTCTCTGACGCTGATTTTGGGGTAGTGGGGATTGTGTTGGGTAATCTGGCGCGCTTTATGTCGCCGCTGGCGATTACCGGGCTGGTGGTATTGCTGTTTGCCGCGCTGGTGGCCTTTAACTATCTGGTGAAGCGCAAGCCGTCCACTTCTGATGGGCATCCTTCGGCGGGAGCCAACCATGAATAAAATTGATGAGTTAGCCCTGCTGGCCCGGGATATTCGCCGGGAAACCCTAAAAACCCTGACCCAGCTTGGCTTTGGTCACTTCGGTGGCAGCATGTCGGTGGTGGAAACCCTGGCAGTGCTTTACGGCGACGTGATGCGAATTGACCCCGGTGATCCGGACTGGTCAGAGCGGGACTACTTCGTGCTGTCCAAAGGCCACGCTGGCCCGGCGCTGTATAGCACCCTGGCACTCAAAGGCTACTTCCCGATGGAGGAGCTGTACACCCTCAACCAGAATGGCACCCGGTTACCAAGCCACCCGGATCGCTTGAAAACCCGAGGGGTAGATGCCACCACCGGATCCTTGGGGCAGGGGATCTCGATTGCCGGGGGGATCGCGCTAGGCCATAAACTGGCGGGGCGGCGTAACCGGGTATTCTGCATTGTTGGCGATGGGGAGTTGAACGAGGGCCAGTGCTGGGAAGCCTTCCAGTTTATCGCCCACCATCGGCTCACTAACCTGATGGTGTTTGTCGACTGGAACAAGCAGCAGCTCGATGGCGAGCTGGATGACATCATCAGCGCCTTTGATCTGGAGGCAAAATTCCGCGCCTTTGGCTTTGATGTGATGACAGTAAAAGGGGATAACCTGGCCGGTTTGCTGGATTGTGTGAAGCCGGAGGTGCCAGCCAATGGCCGCCCGCGGGTGGTGATCCTCGATAGCATCAAGGGCCAGGGGGTGGACTATCTCGAACAATTAGCCAATTCCCACCACCTGCGATTAACCCCGGAGATCACGGACGCCATGAACGCCGCAATCCGCCAATTGGAGGCAGAGAAATGATTAAGGTCGCAGCCGCAGGAGAGATCGACAGTATCGAAATGCGTAAAGTGTATGCCGGTTTTGTGGCGTCGCAGATTGAGGCCGGCACCGATATTATTGCCCTCGAAGCGGATCTGATGAGTTCGATGGCGATGGATGGCGTGGCCCGCCGTTATCCGCAGCATGTAATTAATTGCGGGATTATGGAGGCCAACGTGATTGGCACCGCCGCCGGGCTAAGCCTCACCGGACGCAAACCCTTCGTCCATACCTTTACCGCTTTTGCCAGCCGCCGCTGCTTCGATCAGTTATTTATGGCCCTGGATTACCAGCGCAACAATGTGAAGGTGATTGCCTCCGATGCCGGGGTGAGCGCCTGCCATAATGGCGGCACCCATATGTCCTTTGAGGATATGGGTATCGTGCGTGGCCTGGCCCATTCGGTGGTGCTGGAAGTCACCGATGCGGTGATGTTCGAGGACATCCTGAGTCAATTGATGGATCTCCACGGCTTCTATTGGGTGCGTACTATTCGTAAGCAGGCCCCGACGGTGTATCAGCCTGGCTCCACCTTCACTATCGGCAAGGGCAACGTGCTGCGGGAGGGTAATGATATTACCCTGATTGCCAACGGCATCATGGTGTCTGAAGCGCTGGAAGCGGCCCATCAGCTGGCATTAAGCGGGGTGAGTGCGGCGGTAATTGATATGTTCACTCTCAAGCCTATCGATCGGGTGCTGATAAAAAACTACGCCGAGAAAACCGGCAAAATTGTTACCTGCGAGAACCATAGCATCCATAATGGGCTAGGGTCGGCGGTGGCAGAGGTGCTGGTAGAAACCTGCCCGGTGCCAATGCGTCGAATCGGGGTGAAAGAGCGCTACGGCCAGGTAGGCACCCAGGGATATTTACAGCAGGAGTATGGCCTGACGGCGCAGGATATTGTGGCAGCGGCCAGGGAATTGCTATAGCGGAATAAGCCCCAGCCTGACCAGGCTGGGGCAAAATAACGGCGGATTATGCGTCGTTACGGACTAATTTCACGTCTGTGACGGTCAACGTGGTCGAGTAGGTTGCATAAAATTCGAAATAAAGATTCTGATATCCCTCTGGAACAGTAAAGGTACAGGTATTATCTTTCCAAGCGTTATCGTCAGGATTGATAGCCAGGTTAGGGAACGCCAGGAATGTGTATGTCTTGCTTCCTGGCGGGACCGCCATTACACGTAAAGAACAGTTCTTCCCGATAGGGCCTGTTTTGAAAGTCAAAGTATATTCCCCCTGACCCAGTGTTGTTGACTGGCTCAGAGTGGTAGGTGACCCTCCTGCAGGAACCTGCGCATAATTCCCTACTAACGGGCTATTTTTAATGCAGCAATATCCCCGGCGCGTGTCGCTGGGGTGCCAGCCATCAAAGCCTTCATCAAAGTGACCGTTAACAACTAAATTTTCAGTGCTCATTGTGACTCTCCTTGTTTGTTAGGTTCGCAACAGAATTAACGGATTTCAGGAGAAGTGGCTAATCACAGAGAATCAAAAAAAATCACTGCCAAAATGATTTTGTTTATCACATTGATTTTAATAAAAAAGGCAGCCATTTAGCTGCCTTAATGCTTCCAGGAAGTAATCCCGAATTATGCTTCTTGCTGAGCAGACTGAATCGCCGTCAGGGCAATGGTGTAGACGATATCGTCCACCAGGGCGCCACGGGACAGGTCGTTCACCGGCTTACGCATACCTTGCAGCATTGGCCCGATGGAGATCAGGTCGGCAGAACGCTGTACGGCTTTGTAAGTAGTGTTACCGGTATTCAGATCCGGGAAGATGAACACGGTAGCACGGCCCGCAACCTTAGAGTTAGGCGCTTTGGATTTTGCTACATCAGCCATCACGGCGGCATCATATTGCAGAGGGCCGTCGATCATCAGATCAGGGCGTTTTTCCTGTGCCAGACGAGTTGCTTCACGCACTTTCTCAACATCGCTACCCGCACCAGAGTTACCGGTAGAGTAGGACATCATGGCAACCCGTGGCTCGATACCGAAGGCCGCAGCAGAGTCAGCAGACTGGATAGCGATTTCAGCCAGTTGTTCCGCAGTTGGATCCGGGTTGATCGCACAGTCGCCGTAAACGTAAACCTGTTCAGGCAGCAGCATAAAGAACACGGAAGAAACCAGGGAGCTACCCGGTGCCGTTTTGATCAGCTGCAACGGTGGGCGGATGGTGTTAGCCGTGGTGTGAACCGCGCCAGATACCAGGCCATCTACTTCGTCCTGTTCCAGCATCAGAGTACCGAGAACCACGTTGTCTTCCAGCTGTTCGCGGGCGACGGTTTCGGTCATGCCTTTGCTCTTACGCAGTTCTACCAGGCGTGGAACATAGCTTTCGCGAACCACTTCTGGGTCAACGATTTCAATGTTTGCACCCAGTTCAACGCCCTGAGCCGCTGCAACGCGGTTAATTTCTTCTGGGTTACCCAGCAGAATACAGGTGGCGATGTTACGTTCAGCACAGATGGCGGCGGCTTTAACGGTACGTGGTTCGTCGCCTTCTGGCAGCACGATACGCTTACCAGCTTTACGTGCCAGCTCAGTCAGCTGGTAACGGAACGCAGGTGGGGACAGACGACGGCTGCCTTCAGACGCAGCAGACAGGGAATCGATCCACTCGCTGTTGACGAAGCCGGCAACGTATTCCTGCAATTTCTCGATACGAGTATGGTCATCAACCGGCACTTCCAGGTTGAAGCTTTGCAGGTTCAGGGAGGTCTGCCAGGTGTTGGAGTTAACCATAAATACCGGCAAGCCAGTGGCGAAGGCGCGTTCACACAGTTTGTTGATGCGAGCGTCCATTTCGTAGCCACCGGTCAGCAGCAGGGCGCCGATTTCCACGCCGTTCATGGCAGCCAGGCAAGCGGCAACCAGCACATCAGGGCGGTCTGCAGAAGTCACCAGCAGGGAGCCTGGACGGAAGTGTTCCAGCATATGTGGAATGCTACGGGCGCAGAAGGTCACTGACTTCACGCGACGAGTGTTGATGTCACCTTCATTGACGATGGTCGCATTCAGGTGGCGAGCCATATCAATTGCACGGGTGGCGATCATATCGAAGCTCCAAGGCACGCAGCCCAGGATTGGCAGTGGGCTGGTAGCCTTCAGCTGCTCGGCATCGATTTTGATAACTTTAGCTTTGTTGGAATCGTCAAAGATTTCAGACAGGTCAGGACGAGTACGGCCCTGCTCGTCGACTGGCGCATTCAGTTTGTTGACGATAACACCGGCAATATTGGTGTTTTTTGCGCCGCCGAAGCTGCTGCGCGTCAGTTCGATACGCTCTTTCAGCTGTTCCGGAGTATCAGTACCCTGGGACATCACGAACACGATTTCCGCATTCAGGGTTTTAGCGATTTCGTAGTTCAGGGACTGGGCAAACTGATGTTTGCGGGTTGGCACCAGGCCTTCAACCAGAACCACTTCCGCGTCTTTGGTGTTTTCGTGGAAGCGAGCAATGATCTCTTCCATCAGCACGTCTTTCTGGTTGCTGGACAGCAGAGACTCAACGTGGCTCATGTTCAGCGGCTCAGCAGCCGGCAGGTTAGAGCTGGCGCGCAGGATGGTGGTAGTCTGATCTGGCGCATCGTTGCCGCTGCGCGGCTGAGCGATAGGCTTGAAGAAACTCAGACGAACGCCTTTGCGTTCCATAGCACGGACCACACCCAGGCTGACGCTGGTCAGGCCTACGCTGGTGCCGGTTGGGATGAGCATGATAATACGGGACACGGTATATCCTCTTTAAAACGTCAGAACGGTTCTGGCGCAAGATAAAACAACACCGCCAGCTAGGCTGGCGGTGGGGGATTAAGCGGTCAGACGGGAAGCGTCCTGTGCGATAACCAGTTCTTCGTTGGTCGGGATGACCAAGGCGAGGGTGGTGCCTTCTTTATTGATGTAACCGGATTTGCCGAAACGAGCAGCCAGATTACGTTCGTGATCAATTTCGAAGCCCAGAACGCCCAGTTTGCCCAGGGACAGTTCGCGCACCATAGCGGCGTTTTCACCAATACCACCGGTGAAGACAACGGCGTCCAGACGGCCGCCCATTAGTGCAGTGTAAGAACCGATATATTTCGCCAGCCGGTGGCAGTAAACGTCCATTGCACGTTTAGCGTCTGCTTTTTCCTGGTAGTTGTCTTCAACATAGCGGCAGTCGCTGGTGACTTCAGTCAGGCCCAGCAGGCCCGATTCTTTGGTCAGCATTTTGTTGATGGCGTCAACGCTCATGCCCAGGCTGTCGTGCAGGTGGAACACGATAGCCGGGTCGATATCACCAGAGCGAGTACCCATTACCAGGCCTTCCAGCGGGGTCAAACCCATGGAGGTATCAACACACTGGCCGTTACGGATAGCGGAAACAGAACCACCGTTGCCCAAGTGGCAGGTGATCAGGTTCACTTCTTCTACAGGTTTGTTCAGCATTTTTGCTGCTTCCTGAGTTACATAGAAGTGGCTGGTGCCGTGTGCGCCATAGCGACGGATGCCGTGCTCTTTGTACAGGCTGTACGGCAGGGCATACAGATAAGACTCTTCCGGCATGGTCTGATGGAACGCGGTGTCAAACACGGCCACGTTTTTGTCTTTCAGATTCGGGAAGGACTTCAGCGCTTCAGCAATACCGATCAGGTGAGCCGGGTTATGCAGCGGAGCGAAGGAGGCAGAATCTTTGATACCCTGGATGACGGAATCATCGATAATGACGGAGCTGGTGTATTTCTCACCGCCGTGAACGATACGGTGGCCGATAGCAGTCAGTTGCGCTGACAGTTCCGGTTTTTGTGCCAGAATGTTATTAACAATGAAGCTCAGTGCTTCGCTGTGCGCAGCGCCTGCGCCCAAAGCGGCTTCTTGTTTTTGACCGTCCATTTTCCATTTCAGACGTGCTTCAGGAAGATGGAAGCATTCCGCTAAACCTGACAGGTACTCTTCACCATTTACGGCATCGATAATTGCGAATTTCAGTGAGGAGCTACCGCAGTTCAGAACCAGTACTAACTTACTCGACA
>CBIFWW010000097.1:0-12771 GCA_966186435.1 uncultured Enterobacteriaceae bacterium | reverse complement strand
TTGCCAGGCCAATCAGCACCAGCATCAGCGAAATAATCCAGAAGCGCACGATAACCCGAGGCTCTGGCCATCCTTTTAATTCATAGTGGTGGTGAATGGGCGCCATCCGGAAGATACGCTGGCCGCGTAACTTAAAAGAACCAACCTGCAAGATAACCGACAGGGTTTCCACCACGAAGACGCCACCCATGATCACCAGCAGGAATTCCTGGCGCAGCAGCACGGCGATAGTCCCCAGTGCCCCGCCCAGTGCCAGGGAGCCAACATCACCCATAAACACTTGGGCCGGATAGGTGTTGAACCACAGGAAGCCCAGGCCAGCACCGACAATGGCGGTACAGACAATCACCAGCTCACCGGCGTGACGCAGATAAGGAATATGAAGATAGTTGGCAAAGTTCATGTTACCGGTGGCCCAGGCCACCAGCGCGAAGCCACCTGCCACGAATACCGTCGGCATAATTGCCAAGCCATCCAGGCCATCGGTCAGGTTGACTGCATTACCGGTGCCGACAATCACGAAGTAAGCTAACAAAATATAGAACAGGCCCAGCTGCGGCATGACATCTTTAAAGAAGGGCACCACCAGCTCTGTGGCCGGGGTATCTTTGCCAATGATATACAGGGTAAAGGCCACGCCCAGTGCAATCACCGACATCCAGAAGTATTTCCAGCGGGCAATCAAACCCTTGGTATCTTTACGCACCACTTTGCGATAATCATCGACAAAGCCAACGATACCGAAGCCCACCAGTACGAACAGTACGCACCAGACATAAGGGTTGGACGGGTAAGCCCACATCACAACGGATACCACAATGGACGTCAGAATCATGATCCCGCCCATGGTGGGCGTGCCGCGTTTGCTGAAGTGAGATTCCGGGCCGTCGTTACGTACAACCTGACCAAAGGACAGCTGTTGCAGGCGCGCAATCATACGTGGCCCCATCCACAGGGAAATAAACAACGCTGTCAGCAAGCTAACGATAGCGCGGAACGTCAGGTATGAAAAAACATTAAACCCGGAATAATATTTGACCAAATGCTCGGCCAGCCAAACTAACATGTTCCCATCTCCTGAAGTGCATAGACCACCTCTTCCATGGCAGCACTACGTGAACCTTTAACCAATAAAGTTATCAATGCATGCCCGGCAACAAGCTCCCGCGCACGCGCAATTAACGCCTGTTTATTATCGAAATGCTCGCCCGCGCCGCTGGCCTCACCGATTAAAGCGCTTTGGCCACCGACGCTCAGTACTTTGTCGATACCTGCGGCTTTGGCAGCGTCGCCCACTTGGCGGTGGCACTCCTCAGAATCAGCACCCAGTTCCGCCATGTCCCCGACAATCATCACCCGGTAGCCAGGCATTTCAGAGAGAACCTGCGCCGCCGCCGTCATGGAGCCGACGTTGGCGTTGTAGCTGTCATCGAGCAGCAGTTTGTTTTCGCCCAAGCTTATCGGGAACAAACGGCCTTTTACCGCCTCCAGTTCAGACAGCCCGGTTTTCACCGCACTCAATGGCGCACCCACGGCCATCGCCAGTGAGGTTGCCGCCAGGACATTGGCGATGTTGTGACGGCCCGGTAGCGGCATCACCACATCAATGTTGCCTTCCGGCGTACACAGGGTGAATTCTGTGCCGTGGGAAGTAATATGAATGTCAGTAGCGCTAAAGTCGCTGTCAGCGGCATTCGGGGAGAAGCGCCAGGTTTTACGATCGCCAATCACCGCTTGCCAGTTAAGCTGGTCGTTATTATCGGCATTCATAATGGCAATACCGTCCAACGGCAGGCCGGTGTAAATCTCACCTTTGGCCTTGGCAACCCCCGCCAGAGAGCCAAACCCTTCCAGGTGGGCAGCAGCCAGGTTGTTTACCAGCGCCGCTTCCGGGCGCGTCAGGCTCACGGTCCAGGCAATTTCACCCTGGTGGTTAGCACCCAGCTCGATAACCGCATACTCATGCTCTGGCGTCAGACGCAGCAAAGTCATAGGCACACCGATGTCATTATTCAGGTTACCGGCGGTGTAGAGGGTATTGCCGCACTGGCGCAAAATGGCCGCGGTCATCTCTTTCACCGAGGTTTTACCAGAGGATCCGGTTAGCGCCACCACACGGGTTGGCACCTGCTGACGAACCCAGGCGGCTAATTCACCAAATGCCAGGCGGGTGTCTTTAACCAGCAGTTGCGGCACAGACACCGCTAATTGGCGGCTGACCAGTACTGCACCGGCACCGGCGTCCACCGCCTGTTGGGCGAAGTCATGGGCGTCGAAACGCTCACCTTTCAGGGCCACAAACAGGCAGCCCGCCGTCACCTTGCGGGTATCGGTGGTCACGTCATGAACTTCAGCATCAGCGCCAATAAGCTGTGCGCCGAGCACGTCGGCCAGTTGTTTCAGAGTTACGCTAATCACGCTACCACTCCCAGCAGACGGGCTGCGGTAACCCGGTCGGAATAATCCAGCCGGCGGTTGCCGACGATTTGATAATCTTCATGGCCTTTACCGGCCACCAATACCACGTCATCGGCCTTGGCCTGCATGATGGCATTGGTTACCGCTTCAGCGCGGCCAGCGACAACCCGGGCATGGCCCGCGTCCAGCATCCCCCCCAGAATGTCAGCCACAATGGCAGCTGGCTCTTCGGTACGCGGGTTGTCATCGGTCACCACCACGATATCGGCGTATTGCTCAGCGATAGCGCCCATCAATGGACGTTTGCCTTTATCGCGATCGCCGCCACAGCCAAAGACGCACCACAGCTTGCCGTTGCAGTGCAGGCGAGCAGCCTCCAGCGCTTTTTCCAGGGCATCCGGGGTGTGGGCATAATCCACCACCACCGTCGGTTTACCCGGCGCGCTAAACACTTCCATGCGGCCACACACTGGCTGCAAACGCGCCGCCATATCGGTCAACTCCGCCAGCGGATAGCCCAGCGCCAGCAGGGTTGCCAGCGCCAGCAGCAGATTGCTGACGTTGAAAGCCCCCATCAGGCGGCTTTCAATAACACCTTCGCCCCAACTTGAGCTGAAGTGAATGGTGGCACCACTATCGTGGTAATCCACTTGGGTCGCTTCCAGCCAACGGCCGTGGCAATCACGGTTGATGTTGTTTTCCATACTCACGGCAACGGCATCTGGCAAGCGGGCCAGCCAACGGCGGCCTGTTTCATCATCTGCGTTGATGATCGCCGTACCAAACTGATGCTCGGAGAACAGCAGCCATTTGGCCGCTTCGTAATGGGCCATATCACCGTGATAATCCAGGTGGTCACGGCTGAGGTTGGTGAACACGGCAGCCACAAAGTTCAGGGCTGAAACCCGGTGCTGAACCAGGCCGTGAGAGGACACTTCCATCGCACCTACGGTGGCACCCTGTTTTGCCAGGTTAGCAAGCACTTGCTGAACATCCACCGCAGAGCCGGTGGTGTTCTCGGTTGGACTGACTTTCCCCAGCAGGCCGTTTCCAACGGTGCCCATCACGGCACTGGTTTCGCCCAGCAACTGAGTCCATTGGGCCAACAGTTGGGTAGTCGTGGTTTTACCGTTGGTACCGGTGACGCCAATCAGCTTCATTGCTGAAGATGGCTCCTGGTAAAAACGCCCAGCCAGCGCAGACAGGCGCTGATTTAACTGGCTCAGGTAGATAACCGGCACGCCGTGCATCTCACGGATTTCGCCGTCTTGAGCTTCACCGTCAGCTTCCGCTACCACGGCTGCGACGCCTTGCGCGATTGCCTGCGGGATATAACGACGCCCGTCCGCCTGATGACCCATGATTGCGACAAAGAGATCCCCGGCCGCCGCAATGCGGCTGTCGAGCGTCATCTCTCGCAAAGCCCGCTCAGGCACGTTTGGTACCCATGGGGCGAGTAGGTCGCGCAAATTACGATCTGCCACCTTTAGCCTCTTGTTGCTGGTTAATTACAAATTCACTTTTTTCGCCTGTTGCCAAAGCATCAGGCTCAATATTCATGGTGCGTAGTACGCCACCCATAATTGCACCAAAGACTGGCGCGGAAACCGCACCACCGTAGTATTTACCGGCTTGCGGATCGTTAATAACTACCACAAGAGCAAAGCGCGGATTACTAGCAGGCGCCACGCCAGCGGTGTAGGCGATGTATTTATTAATGTACTTACCATCGGCACCCACCTTCTTCGCCGTACCGGTTTTAATCGCAATACGGTAGCCCTTGATGGCGGCTTTAACCCCACCACCGCCAGGCAATGCCACGCTTTCCATCATGTGCACCACGGTGCGAACGGTAGATTCCGGGAAGATGCGTTCACCGGGAACGGGCGGATCAACTTTGGTAATCGACAGCGGGCGATAAACGCCGTAGCTGCCAATCGTTGCGTAGACTCGCGCTAACTGTAACGGGGTTACCATTAGCCCGTAGCCGAAAGAGAAGGTGGCCCTCTCTATGTCAGACCACCGTTGTTTTTGAGGATATAAGCCACTGCGTTCTCCGACCAACCCCAAATTGGTCGCTTTTCCCAGCCCAAAACGCGAGTAAGTTTCTACCAGCGCTGAGGAGGGCATCGCTAACGCCAGCTTTGAAACACCGACGTTACTCGACTTCTGGAGTACCCCTGTAAGGGTCAATTCGCTATAACGTGCCACGTCCTTGATTTCATGACCGTTAATCCGATATGGCACGGTATTTAAAACGGTATTTTCACGCACCACCCCACGTTGAAGCGCGGTCATCACCACCATAGGTTTGACGGTGGAGCCAGGCTCGAATACGTCGGTGATGGTGCGGTTACGCATAATATCCATCGGCGTGCCGGAGATATTATTTGGGTTATAAGAGGGGCTATTAGCCATCGCCAGGACTTCACCGGTGCTGACGTCTACCAGTACGGCACTACCTGACTCTGCCTTGTTAAAAGCCACTGCGTTATTGAGTTCACGGTAAACCAGCGCCTGCAAACGCTCGTCGATACTCAGCGCCAGATTATGGGCCGCCTGGCTATCTGTGGAGGAAATATCCTCGATAACACGGCCGAAGCGGTCTTTACGCACAATGCGCTCGCCGGGCTGGCCAGTCAGCCATTTATCAAAACTCTTCTCTACCCCTTCAATCCCCTGACCATCCACGTTGGTAAAACCGATCAGGTGGGAGGTGACTTCGCCGGAAGGGTAGTATCGGCGTGACTCTTCGCGCAGGTGGATGCCCGGCAATTTGAGTTTTTTGATGTAGTCGCCCATGTCAGGGTTAACCTGACGGGCCAGATAGATAAAGCGCCCTTTCGGGTTGGAGTTGACGCGGGCTGCCAGCTGATCCAGCGGCATTTTTAGCGCATCGGCCAGGGCCTTCCAACGGGAATCCAGGGTGATACCCCCGGCTTCATGGAGCTCTTTCGGATCGGCCCAGATAGCCTTCACCGGAACGGATACCGCTAGTGGGCGGCCAGAGCGGTCGGTAATCAACCCCCGGGAAGTAGAAACCTCCTGAACCCGCAGGGAACGCATGTCCCCTTGGCGCACTAACATATCCGGGCTGATGATTTGCAGCCAGGCTACCCGGCCCAGCAACAGCCCAAGGGCAAGTAAAATACAGCCGCAAAGCAACGCAAAACGCCAACTAATAAAGTTGGCCTGTTCTTCCTGACGTTTTGCTTTTAGCGATTTTGTCGCTGCTCTCATCGGTCGCGGTTTTCCTTAATGCTTACCCGTTATTATTTATTTTTGAACGACAATGTTTTCCTGAGAAGGATCCACATGCTGCATCTGGAGCTTATCTGTCGCGATACGCTCAACCCGGCTGTGGTCACCCAGGGCATTCTCTTCAAGAATCAAGTTGCGCCATTCGATATCCAACGCATCGCGCTCCACTACCATTTGCTCGCGCTGGGCGGTCAACAAACGGGTGTGGTGTGCGGTGGTAACCACCGAAATGGCTGAAAGAATAATGGCGATGAAAAGACAGAGTGGCAGTTTCCCATGACGCAGGAGATCGCCACCGATAACGCCAGGCAAAGCATGGCGCTCGTTGCTCCCGATCGATCCTGTTACCCTGCTCAGGGTCTCTGTCACTCTGCTTATCATGCGTTCGTCCTCTCTGCTACGCGCAGAACTGAACTACGGGCGCGTGGATTTTCAGCCACTTCTTGTTCACCCGGCATCAACTTTCCTAGTGCTCGTAACTGACGGCCGCCCAGTTTGCTGAGCTGTGCTTCTGTCATCGGGATCCCTGCCGGAACCTGCGGACCACGGCTTTGCTCACGCATAAAGCGTTTCACGATGCGGTCTTCCAGTGAGTGGAAACTGATGATTGAAAGCCGCCCACCAGGGGCCAGCGCGTCGAGCGAGCCTTTAAGCGCCAGCTCTATTTCCTCCAGTTCACTGTTCACCCAAATGCGCACCGCCTGGAAGGTACGGGTCGCGGGATGTTTGAATTTGTCTTTCACCGGCATTGCCGCCGCAATCACTTCCGCAAGCTCTTTGGTGCGGGTCATCGGTTCGATGCGATTGCGCTCTACAATGGCGCGTGCAATGCGTTTGCCGAAGCGCTCTTCGCCAAAAGTTTTAATCACCCAGGCAATGTCTGCTTCATCGGCAGTTTGCAGCCATTCGGCCGCCGACTGACCGCGTGTTGGGTCCATACGCATATCTAACGGACCGTCACGCATAAATGAGAATCCGCGCTCAGCGTCATCAAGCTGCGGAGAAGAGACCCCAAGATCGAGAAGAATCCCGTCGATCTTACCGGTCAGTCCGCGCTCGGCGACATAGTCAGCCAGCGCAGAAAAAGGTCCATGGACGATGGAAAAACGGGGATCGGTAATCGTCTGTGCTACGGCAATAGCCTGCGGATCGCGATCGATAGCCAGTAAACGTCCTTCTTCGCCAAGCTGCGAGAGGATCAGACGTGAATGACCGCCGCGACCAAATGTCCCGTCAATGTAGATGCCGTCTGGACGAATATTCAGGCCGTTTACGGCTTCATCCAGCAACACCGTGGTGTGTTTATAATTTTCCATCATCTTATAGAGACAAGTCCTGCAATCGTTCCGACAGCGCGCCGGTCACAGACTGCTCAGCGTCGATATCTTCCTTGACCTGTTGATACCAGGTCGTTTCATCCCACAGTTCAAACTTATTGAACTGCCCGACCAGCATCACTTCTTTAGTCAATCCGGCGTGTTGCCTTAGTACCGGCGCTAGCAACAAGCGCCCTGCACTATCCATTTGGCACTCGCTAGCATGGCCGAGTAATAACCGCTGTACGCGGCGCTCCTCCGGGACCATGCTGGACAAGCGAGACAACTTTTGTTCAATAATTTCCCATTCAAGAAGGGTGTAAAGCAGTAGGCAGGGCTGGTGGATATCAATAGTGCAAACCATCTGACCAGAAGAGATCCCTGACAATTTTTCCCGATAACGAGTAGGTACCGAAAGCCGGCCCTTACTATCGAGATTGACTAGCGTGGCTCCTCTGAACATACCAGTTCGCCCCCTGTTAACCTAATCCGCCACTTTTTCCCACAAAATCCCACCAGAAAGAGTTTACGGAGCAGAGGAAAAGCTTGTCAAGACAACTCCGGTCAGGAAAGGAATAAAAGATCCCCATTTAGACGGACAATTAGCTTGAGAAAATATTATGCAATTAGCGAGGCAGAATTAAAGCTATGAATATTTGCAAAAAACAACCAATAGACATTTAAACCGTAAAAAAACCGTTAACGCTATGCTGCCTAAACGATGTGCTCAGTTTGCGACGCGGGCGGCATTTTAAGGCAATTTTGCTGCGGTTAACAGCACCAGTTGTGTGGCGACCTATTCAAGGGTGATAAGAGCGAAACGGTGAAATTTTAATGGTCATTAAAGGTAAAGAGTCTGTAACAATTAAAGACAAACGGATTTTTTTTTACCGGATTTCCTTATTTATTCAAAACTAAGTACCTAAATAAACTCAGCTGTTTGAAAATAATACTACCGCTAGGGAATTATCCTAAATAAAAAGGCAGCTTGCGCTGCCTTAAATTAATTTCGACTAAGAGTACCGCGACGATATAAATTCCGTCGGATGCGGTTTAGACCCGCCCGCGGTTTTTTCGGCTCGTCCAGATTGGCCAACACCAGCTCCAGAACCCGCTCGGCGACATCTCGGTGGCGCTGCGCCACGGCCAACACCGGACATTGCAGGAAGTCGAGCAATTCGTGATCGCCAAAGGTGGCAATAGCCAGTTCAGAAGGCAAACGCCCCTCTCGGCGCAGCGTCACGTCCATTACACCTTGTAGCAGGGCAAAGGACGTGGTGAACAGCGCCTGAGGCATCGGATGGGTTTCTAACCATTTGGCAAAAAGCTGACCGGCAGCTTCGCGCTCATAGCTATCTGCATAAAGGTAATCCACTTCCCGTGAATCGTCCTGCCAGGCTTCACGGAAACCTTGCTCACGCAGAAAGCTCACTGACAGCTCAGGTAATGCCCCCAAATACAATACTCTCTCGGCGGGGAACTTACGCAGTTCGCTGGCAAGCATTTCGGCATCCTCCTGATCGGCACCAACCACGCTGGTGAAGTGCTCGCGATCGAGGGCGCGATCCAGCGCGACGATCGGGAAAGGATCGTTAGCCCAGCGCTGATAGAAAGGATGCTCAGGAGGCAGAGAGGTAGAAACAATAATGGCATCAACCTGGCGCTGGAGCAGATGCTCAATACAGCGCATTTCGTTATCAGGCTGGTCTTCGGAACAGGCAATAAGCAGCTGGTAGCCCCGCTGGCGTGCCTGGCGCTCCAAATAGTTGGCGATACGGGTATAACTGGTGTTTTCCAAATCCGGGATCACCAGCCCAATGGAACGGGTGCGCCCTGCCCGCAGGCCAGCAGCCACGGCATTAGGGTGATAGTTATGCTCACGAACTACCGCCATCACTTTCTCAACGGTTTTATCACTGACACGGTACTGCTTTGCTTTGCCATTGATGACGTAACTTGCCGTGGTGCGCGAAACGCCGGCTAACCGCGCAATCTCGTCCAGTTTCACTGTTGCCCCTTATTTTATTAACCAATCCATAACCTGATGGCTATAGGTTACAACTTTCCTGTGTAATAAGCAGGATATTACGCTGCTCTCGGAATTTACCCTTGTAATGAATCAGTTAATGGCAAAAAGCCCGGCTCGGGTGCCAGGCTTGTGATGGAGTTCACACTAATTAACGCATGATTTTCTCACCGCGGGCCAGCCCCACCACGCCAGAGCGGGCTACCTCAACAATTTTCGCTACATCCCTTACTGTTGCCAGGAAGGCATCCAGCTTGTCACTGGTGCCCACCAGTTGAACGGTATAAATAGAAGGGGTGACATCGATGATTTGCCCACGGAAGATTTCAGTGCTGCGTTTTACTTCTTCCCGGCCATAACCGCTGGCCTGCACCTTCACCAGCATCACTTCACGTTCAACATGTGCGCCCTGTCCCAGTTCAGACACCCGCAGTACGTCCACCAGTTTATGAAGCTGCTTTTCGATCTGCTCCAGCACCTTTTCATCACCCACTGTCTGGATGGTCATGCGGGAGAGCGTCGGATCGTCAGTAGGGGCCACCGTCAGGCTTTCAATGTTATAGCCACGCTGAGAGAACAGGCCGATTACCCTTGAGAGTGCGCCTGATTCGTTTTCCAGTAATACCGATAATATCCGGCGCATGATTAGGTCCTCTCCGTTTTGCTTAACCACATTTCATCCATCGACCCGCCGCGGATTTGCATCGGGTAAACGTGTTCGGTGCCGTCAACGTTAACCTCAACAAAGACCAGGCGTTTATTGCGAACCTGCTCCAGAGCCTGCTGCAATTTGGCTTCCAGCTCGTCCGGGTGAGAGATGCGTATCCCCACGTGACCATAGGCTTCCGCCAATTTCACGAAATCGGGCAGCGATTCCATATAGGATTGTGAATGGCGGCCAGAGTAGATCATGTCCTGCCACTGCTTCACCATGCCTAAATAGCGGTTGTTTAGATTCAGTACCAGTACCGGTAGTTCATACTGCAATGCGGTGGACAGTTCCTGGATATTCATCTGGATGCTGCCATCACCGGTCACGCATACCACGGTTTCTTCCGGCAGAGCCAGCTTCACGCCCAGTGCGGCCGGTAAGCCAAAGCCCATGGTGCCCAGGCCACCGGAATTGATCCAGCGGCGCGGTTTGTCGAAGGGATAATGTAAGGCGGCAAACATTTGGTGTTGCCCCACATCGGACGTGACGTAAGCATCCCCTTTGGTTAAGCGGTAGATTGTTTCGATCACCGCCTGCGGCTTAATCGCCCCACTTTTACGGTCATACTCCAGGCACTGTTTGGCACGCCACTGTTCAATGTTTTGCCACCAGTCCCGCAGCTCATCCAATGGCTGCTGGCCCACCTCCTGATCCAACAGCTCAAGCATTTGCTCAATAACCTGAAGGGCATCACCCACAATCGGGATATCCGCCGCAACGGTTTTGGAAATAGAGGTAGGATCGATATCAATGTGCAACACGGTGGCATTCGGGCAGTACTTCGCCAGATTGTTAGTGGTGCGATCGTCAAAGCGTACACCGACGGCAAATATCACATCGGCATGATGCATCACCATGTTGGCTTCATAGGTGCCGTGCATCCCTAACATACCCAGCGCCTGGCGGTGGGTGGCCGGGAAGGCGCCGAGGCCCATCAAGGAAGACGCCACCGGAAGATTCAGGCGCTCAATCAAGGTTTGCAACTGCTGATGGCAACCGGCAGTAATAGCACCACCGCCCACGTAGACCACTGGTTTTTTAGCGGCCACCAGCGTTTGTAATGCCCGCTTGATTTGCCCTTTATGACCTTGAGTCGTCGGGTTATAGGAGCGCATGCTGACACTTTCCGGCCAGACATAAGGAAGTTTGTTGGCCGGATTCAGGATATCTTTCGGTAGATCTACCACTACCGGGCCAGGGCGACCACTGGCCGCCAGCCAAAAAGCCTTCTTCAACACGCCGGGAATATCTTCAGCCTGTTTAACGAGGAAGCTGTGCTTTACCACTGGGCGGGAGATCCCCACCATGTCGCACTCCTGGAATGCATCATAGCCAATCAGGGACGTTGCCACTTGCCCGGACAAAATCACTAACGGGATGGAGTCCATGTATGCCGTCGCAATACCCGTAATGGCATTGGTCGCACCAGGACCAGAGGTCACCAGCACAACCCCCACCTCCCCGGTGGCGCGGGCCAGGCCGTCTGCCATATGGACAGCAGCTTGCTCATGACGCACTAGCACGTGATCGATACCACCCACGGTATGGAGGGCGTCATAGATGTCGAGAACCGCCCCTCCCGGGTAGCCAAATATATGTTTTACACCCTGATCGATTAACGATCGGACCACCATCTCGGCGCCAGATAACATCTCCATGCTTTGCCTCCAGGCTTGTTCTTAACGGATAACGGGGGAACTCATTTCCACGCCGTCAGGGCACAGGTAGCAAGTTTGCCAGCCAGTATGATTGTTATAATTTCCTTAACATAACCTCTGATAATCGGTCAGGCAATCGGCTGCCGGAGAGGTCAAGAATATGATTATCCTCATAACTGCTGATTTCATTCTGTTCGACGGCGGTAAATTCTACAAACCATCAAATATGCAATGAATAATTCCAAATTGATAAGTAAATACAGAATTTAGCGAGATATAAGAGGAACTGATGAGGTATTAAGGGGGGGTGAACAATATTATCCTCTGCATCAGGCCACACTGGCAGGCAATACACCCGCCAGGGTAGTAAGTCAGACACTGTTATTTATGGCAAATCTGCACCAGCATATCTTCCATCCACTGGTGACCCTTATCGCGGCCGGCAGCTTCGTGCCAGGATAAATAACAGGTACGGTAATTTTGCTGCATCGGCAGAGAAATAACTGCCAGGTTAAGCGTTTCAGAAAATTCTTCTACTAACCAGCGGGGAGCAATCGCCACTAACTGAGTTTGTGAAACCACATTTAACACGCTGGTCATGGCGGTGCCTTGATAAGCAATAGCGGCCTGACGATCTACAGTGTCATACCAGGCAGCACTAAATGATCCAAAGCGTTCTAGTGATACTACCGCATGCTGCTGTTTAAATATGTCATCTTCCGATAAGTCTTCGGTTACACAAGGATGCGAACGGCTGGCGGCAAGCACCATTTCATCAGTAAATAAAGGCACGCAGTTAAATTCAGGACGTCGAAACTCATCATAACCGATAACAAATTCCGTTTCCTGATAACGCAATTGATGTTCAATATTTTTGCTTAGAGTGGATTTAAACAATAACTGGATATTGGGAGCGGCGTTCTTAATGTGATTATAAATAAGTGATGTCAGTAAATTATCAAGTGGGCTGCAAACACAAAGATTGAAAACCCGCTCACTGGTGGCAGGCTCAAATCCTGAACCAGGAAGCTCATTCTGAATCAACTGTAATGCCTGACGAACAGATCCAAAAAGCTGATAAGCTCTTGCCGTAGGCTGAATCCCACGGCCATAGCGAACAAAAAGCTCATCATTAAACATGACTTTTAAACGAGCTACAGCATTACTGACAGCGGGTTGGGACATCCCTAGCATTTGCGCGGCGCGGGTAATATTTTGTACCTGCATTACGGCATCAAATACGGTGAGTAAATTGAGATCAACCATTCTAAGTTGCGGCTTAGTGTTTTCATTCACCGCAAGCTCTCCGTTGTTTTCAACAGACATATTTTCACTCCATTTAAAGTCAACCATCCTTTTTGAGCCAAACAGTATAGGTGT
>CBIFWW010000096.1:0-12871 GCA_966186435.1 uncultured Enterobacteriaceae bacterium | reverse complement strand
AGTCAGTAACCACCCAGCGGAGGCGACTGTCACTGGCCCCGCTGGGAAATACTTTCAAACCGCGGCTGGCACGGATAAATGTTCACGCCAGTAAATCAATCGCGTTTCAAAATTGGCTTTCTGCTGTACTGTCATATTCCCCATAAACGCATCTTTGCTGATACCTCGGCTGTCCATTTCCATTAATAAGTAGCTGCGCGCCAGGAAATCCATGTCGTTGGAGAGGGTTTGCCGTACCTGCTTAACGTTTTTCATTTCACACACTCCTTGGGAAGAAATAGCCAAAACCCTTGGTGTAAGGGTAGTGTCGATCTACAAGTGGAAGGTGTTTTGACAAAAAAAGGGATCTGCCTACAAAACAACCGCGCCAGATCACAATATGGAACTAAAAAGTTAACTATGCAATTGAAAGTGACGATATATTCACTCGTTCGATTAAATTTATTTGCTTACTCGTTTCAGCCTGCGCCATAAAGTAGTACGGCTAACGCCAAAATAGTTGGCTGTCTTCGTTAACGAACCTTCAAAATTAGCTAATACCGTTTCCACGTCTTCTTCTACATTCTTGGCATAACTATTCATTGGCGGTTTTACTTCCGGAAATAATAAATCCAGCTGTGATTCTAACTTTTCCCCGGCGGGGACGGCACTGGCGAACAGCGCCAGCCGCGCAATCATATTGCGTAATTCTCGTACATTGCCTGGCCAGTGCCAGTGGGCAAATTTATTCATAAAAGGCCCGGCTAACACCTGGCGCAGCGCTTCGCTCCAGGGGGTGTGCTGCTCTGCCAGGGCTTGCTTAAAAAACCACGTAGCCAGCGGCATAATATCCTGCTGGCGTTGGCGCAGGGGGGGTAAATCAAGCCTGAGTGTTGCCAGCCGGTAGAATAGATCGGCCCGGAATTGACCCTTTGCCACCGCGGTATCTAGCTGGCAGTGGGTGGCGCTGATGATCCGCACTCTGACATTCATTGGCCGTTGCCCACCCACCCGGGTAACGGTTTTCTCCTCCAGCACCCGCAGTAGCCGGGTCTGCAAATGCAGCGGCATCTCGCCGATCTCATCGAGAAACAAGGTCCCACCGTTTGCCGCCTCGAAAAGCCCGCTGCGCCCGCCGCGGCGGGAGCCGGTAAAGGCGCCTTCTTCATAACCAAATAGTTCAGCTTCCAGCAAGGATTCAGCAATAGCACCACAATTAATCGCCACAAAGGGTAGGGCATAGCGCCCCGTGGCCCCGGGAGTTCTGGCGCTATACTCCCAGTGGATTGCCTGGGCCGCCAGCTCTTTTCCGGTGCCAGTCTCTCCTTCAATTAGCACCGCTGCTTCGCTACGGCTAAAAAGAGTGATGGTCTGGCGCACCCGCTGCATGGCCGGGGAGTCACCCTGTAAATCCTCCAACCGATAACGCGTGGTGGCAGGCAGATTTTGATGGGCAAAAGCTGGCCCAGAATGAGTCAGGCGCGCCAACTCTAGCGCATCACTGAATGCCTGGCGCACAGTGTCAGAGGAATAAAGGAAAATACTGGTTAATCCGGCCTCAGTAGCTAAATCGCTGATTAAACCGGCACCAACAATGACTTTGATCCCAGCAGATTTCATCTCCTGGATCTGCTCCCGGGCATCCTCAACTGTGCGGTAGCTACGCTGGGTAAGGGTAAGGCCGAAGCTGCGCTGGAATTCCGCCAGCTCCGGGAACGGCTTTTTATAGGCAATCACCCCGATATGGGGCGTGACTTTCCGGGCGCGGGATAGTGCCTGTAGCAGATCAAAGCCACTGGGCTTAATCAGGATCACCGGCACTGGCAGGCGGCTCTTGAGATAAGCGCCGTTGGATCCAGCGGCGATGATGACATCACAACGCTCGGTCGCCAGCTTCTCCCGCAGGTATTGCACCGCTTTCTCAAAACCCAACTGCACCGGGGTGATGGTTGCCAGGTGATCAAATTCAAGGCTTATATCGCGCAGTAGCTCGAACAATCGGGTGACAGATACCGTCCAAATGACGGGTTTTTCACTTTCTCGGGTGGGATCGATGGGTGGCATCGCTAAAGTCCATCAGGATATTCATTACTATGTTTTAGTTGTGTTGCTTTGATGTTTCAAATGGGTTTCGTGAAACATGCCGTGAAACGAGAACTGAAACATACCTTTTTTGCTATACAGCTAACTAATTGAAAATCCATGATGTGATTTTTTAGTCCACTCTGGCACACCCCTTGCAACTCTCCCCCTATCGCACTGCTACATCTTTCGGGAGAAGCTCCATGACATCAATTACAGCTGGCCGGGCGCTACGCCTAGCATTGCAACAGGAAGCGCCGCTGCAAATCGTGGGCGCTATTAATGCCAATCACGCGCTGCTGGCCCAGCGGGCCGGTTATCGGGCTATTTACTTATCCGGTGGCGGGGTCGCGGCAGGCTCTCTGGGGATGCCCGATTTAGGCATTTCTACCCTCGAAGATGTGTTGATAGACGTGCGGCGCATCACCGATGTTTGCCCGTTGCCGCTACTGGTGGATGTGGACAGCGGTTTTGGTGCTTCGGCCTTTAACGTCGCCCGTACCGTACGCTCGATTGAAAAAGCCGGGGCGGCGGGGCTGCATATTGAAGATCAGGTGGGGGCCAAACGCTGCGGCCATCGCCCCGGTAAAGCCATTGTTTCTACCGAAGAGATGGTAGACCGCATCCGGGCGGCGGTGGATGCCCGTACCGATCCTGATTTTGTCATTATGGCCCGCACCGATGCCCTGGCGGTTGAGGGGCTTAAGAAGGCCCAGGCCCGAGCCAAAGCCTACATTGATGCCGGGGCAGACATGCTGTTCCCGGAGGCGATGACGGAACTCACCATGTACCGCCAGTTTGCCCAAACCGTGCAGGTGCCAATCCTGGCCAATATCACCGAATTCGGGGCGACCCCACTGTTTACCACCGCCGAGCTGGCCGATGCCGGGGTGAGTATGGCGCTGTACCCGCTCTCTGCCTTCCGCGCCATGAACCGGGCGGCGGAAAACGTCTATCTCACCCTGCGCCAGGACGGCACCCAGAAAGCGGTGCTTGATACCATGCAGACCCGTGAGGAGCTGTACCAAAGTATCAATTATTACCAGTTTGAACAGAAGCTGGACGCGCTATTTGCCCGCAACCGGGAAGAATAAATCCCCTGCTGAAGTTAATAACAACGAGGCGACAGATGAGCGAATCAACCCCTGAATTCAAAGCCAAAAAATCCGTGGCGCTATCGGGTGTCACTGCGGGGAACACTGCCCTGAGTGCCGTAGGCCGTACCGGTAACGATCTCCATTACCGCGGCTATGCCATCCAGGATCTGGCTAAACATACCCAGTTTGAAG
Organism: uncultured Enterobacteriaceae bacterium; assembly: GCA_966186435.1. Classification (GTDB taxonomy): domain Bacteria; phylum Pseudomonadota; class Gammaproteobacteria; order Enterobacterales; family Enterobacteriaceae; genus CBIFWW01. Next base: position 9,521 of record CBIFWW010000096.1, on the reverse strand, counting down.
AAGTGGCCCACCTGCTGATCCACGGCAAACTGCCCACCAAAGACGAACTCCATGCTTACAAAATTAAGCTAAAGGCCCTGCGCGGCCTACCGGCTAATGTGCGCACTGTGCTGGAAGCGCTGCCTGCGGCCTCCCATCCGATGGATGTGATGCGCACTGGGGTGTCAGCCCTGGGTTGTACGTTGCCGGAAAAAGAGAGCCATACGGTGTCCGGGGCCAGAGATATCGCCGACCGGCTGGTGGCTTGCCTAAGCTCCATCCTGCTCTACTGGTATCACTACAGTCACAACGGTGAGCGCATTGTCCCGGAAACTGACGATGAATCCGTAGGCGGCCACTTCTTGCATCTGCTACACGGCCAGCCGCCGAGTAAAAGCTGGGAGCAGGCGATGCAGGTGTCGCTGGTGCTCTATGCCGAACATGAATTTAATGCCTCAACCTTCACCGGGCGAGTCATTGCTGGCACCGGCTCCGATCTCTACTCCGCTATTATTGGGGCAATCGGCGCCCTGCGCGGGCCGAAGCACGGCGGGGCCAATGAAGTTTCGCTGGAGATTCAGCAACGCTACGACACCCCCGATGAAGCCGAGGCCGATATCCTGCAACGGCTGGAGAAAAAAGAGGTGGTGATTGGATTTGGCCACCCGGTGTACACCATTGCCGACCCGCGCCACCCGGTGATTAAGTCCGTCGCACAGAAGTTATCGAAAGAGGCCGGTTCGATGAAGATGTATGACATTGCCGACCGGCTGGAAACCGTGATGTGGGACCATAAAAAAATGTTCCCCAATCTCGATTGGTTCTCGGCAGTGGCTTACAACACCATGGGGGTGCCCACCGATATGTTCACCCCGTTGTTTGTTATTGCCCGCGTCACCGGCTGGGCGGCGCACATTATCGAGCAGCGCCAGGACAACAAAATCATTCGCCCGGCGGCTAATTATGTCGGCCCGGAAAACCGTGAATTTATCCCGATGGATAAGCGTCAGTAACTCAGGAGCCACTATGTCTGTTATTGCCCCACAACGCCATCAGCCCTTCGACCAGGAAATAGTCGATATTGTTGATTATGTCCTTGATTACCAGATTAGCTCGCCGCTGGCGTGGCAAACGGCCCACTACTGCCTGCTGGATACCCTCGGCTGCGGGCTGGAGGCGCTGGAGTATCCGGCCTGCAAAAAGCTGCTTGGGCCGGTGATCCCAGGGACTACGGTGCCCCACGGGGCAAAAGTGCCGGGCACCCAGTACCAGCTTGATCCGGTGCAGGCGGCCTTTAATATTGGCGCCCTGATCCGCTGGCTGGACTTTAATGATACCTGGCTGGCGGCGGAGTGGGGCCATCCCTCCGATAACCTCGGCGGCATCCTGGCGGTGGCAGACTGGCTTTCGCGGACGGCGGTAGCAAACGGTCAAGCCCCCCTCACCATGAAAGCGGTGCTGGAGGGGATGATCAAAGCCCATGAGATCCAGGGTTGTATTGCCCTGGAAAACGCCTTCAACAAAGTGGGGCTGGACCATGTGCTGCTGGTGAAGGTGGCTTCCACCGCCGTGGTGTCACAACTACTGGGGCTGAACCGGGACGAGATCCTTAACGCGGTCTCCCTGGCCTGGGTGGACGGCCAATCCCTGCGTACTTACCGCCATGCCCCGAATACCGGCACCCGCAAATCCTGGGCTGCCGGCGATGCCACCAGCCGCGCGGTACGCCTGGCGCTGATCGCCCGTACCGGAGAGATGGGCTATCCCTCGGCCCTGAGCGCTAAAACCTGGGGCTTTAATGATGTTTCCCTGGGCGGGGAGGCGCTGCGCTTCCAGCGGCCCTATGGCAACTACGTGATGGAGAACGTGCTGTTTAAAATCTCCTTCCCGGCGGAGTTCCACTCCCAGACGGCGGTAGAAGCCGCCATGGCCATCCATCAGCAGATACGTGCGGCGGGCAAAACTGCGGCGGATATTGAGGCCATCATCATCCGCACCCATGAGGCCTGTATCCGGATTATCGACAAACATGGCCCGTTAACTAACCCGGCGGATCGGGACCACTGTATTCAGTATATGGTGGCGGTGCCGCTGATATTTGGCCGCTTAACGGCGGGGGATTATGAAGATGACGTGGCGGCAGACCCGCGTATCGATGCCCTGCGGGCGCGGATCCACTGTGTGGAGGACCCGGCCTTTACCCGGGACTATCACGACCCGGAAAAACGGGCCATACCGAACGGCCTGACGGTGACCTTCTCCGATGGCTCCCGGCTGGAGGAAGTGGTAGTGGCCTACCCAATAGGCCACCCCCGCCGCCGCGAAGAGGGTATCCCGCATCTGATTGAAAAGTTCAAAACCAACCTGGCCCGCCAATTCCCGGCCCGCCAGTGCCAACGTATTCTGGATGCCTCCCTGACTTTAGCGCAGCTGGAGCAGATGCCGGTAAATCAGTATCTGGATCTGTATGTGATTTAACGGAGGGTGCCGCCGGCGGGCCTTTTTTGTTGAGAAACTGCCAAAAACCCGCTCCGGTAAAATGCTGCGCCGCGCCATCCAGGCGGTGTGCGAAGGGGATTTCTGTGTTGATCCACGGCAACTCAGGGCAGGGTTGTTCAAAGCCGGATTAATCGAACTTCCGGTAAAAGGCGACCATGTTCTGGGTTTGCTGGGGTTGCCCGAAAATCTGCATAAAGATTCTTTTGACCGAATCATATTGGCACATGCACATTTTCTGAAATGCCCGTTGGTAACCAGTGATAGCAAGCTTATTGAACACGCCGGCGAATTCATCAAGATTATTGCTAATCGTTGATCGCAGTAAAAACCGCTATAATGTGACCCGTTTGTTACTTTTTTAGCGGTTTCGAGGTGGTATGAAGATCAAGCTAATTGCCGTCGATATGGACGGTACCTTCCTGAACGACCAAAAACAGTATGATAAACCCCGCTTTTTGTCCCAGTACCAGGCGCTGTGCGACCAGGGTATTCGTTTCGTGGTAGCCAGCGGTAATCAGTATTACCAGCTGATCTCCTTCTTCCCGGAAATCCGCGACCAGATCGCTTTTGTGGCGGAGAACGGGGCGATGATTGTCGATAAGGGGGAGCAAATTCACTACTCCCGCCTGGAGGCAGGCCAATATCCCCAAGTGCTGGATGCGCTGGCGGCTTTTGACGGCGTGCGCTTTGTGGTGTGTGGCTTAAATAGTGCCTACTACCTGGAAGGGGCACCTCAATCCTTTATCGATCTGATGTCCAAACACTACCATCGGCTCCAGCCAGTGAGCGATCTTGGCGCCATCGACGACACTATCTTTAAATTCTCACTCAACCTGCCGGACAGCCAGATCCCGGCCCTGGTGGAAGGGCTGCACAATTCTCTGAATGGTGTGATGACCCCGGTCACCAGCGGTTTTGGCTTTGTCGATTTGATTATCCCTGGCTCCCATAAAGCCAGCGGGCTAAAGCGCCTGATGGATCGCTGGCATATCCAGCCATCACAGTGTGTGGCGGTGGGGGACAGCAGCAATGATCTGGAGATGTTGAAACTAGTAGGGTATCCCTTTGCCATGGACAATGCAGTGGCGGCGGTGAAGGACGTGGCCCGCTATCACACCCTGTCTAACAATGAAGGCGGGGCGTTGGCGGTGATTGATCGGGTGCTGAATGAAGAGGCCCCCTTTGCTGAAATCAGCATGGCAGCCTCCTGAGGTTAGCTTATTGCGCGGTCCAACCGGCGTCCACGCTCCAGGCGACGCCGCGGATCTGGTCCCCGGCGCTACTGCACATCAAGCGCGCCACCCCCGCCAGCTGTTCCGGAGTGACAAACTCCCCTGACGGGTGCTTCTCCGACAGTAAATGATCGCGGGCGGCTTCCGGGGACTCCCCGCTGGCAATCAGCTTATCAATCTGCTGCTGTACCAGCGGGGTCAACACCCAACCGGGGCAAATGGTGTTACAGGTGATCCCGGTCTTGGCGGTCTCCAGGGCGGTGACTTTGGTGAACCCTACCACCCCGTGCTTGGCGGCCACATAGGCCGACTTATTCACCGAACCCACCAACCCATGGGCGGAGGCGATATTAATAACCCGCCCCCAGTTCTTCTGGCGCATACCTGGTAAGGCCAGGCGGGTGGCGTGGAACACCGAGCTTAAGTTGATCGCCAGAATGTCATCCCACTTTTCCACTGGGAATTCATCCACCGGGGCCACGTACTGGATCCCGGCGTTATTTACCAGAATATCCACCCCGCCAAATTCATCCCGGGCATAGTTAATCATCGCTTCGATCTGCGCCACATCGCGCAAATCCGCCCCGTGATAGCCCACGGGCTGGCCGTATTGTGCAATCTGATCCCGGGCGGTGTCAGCATCACCAAATCCATTGAGGATAACCGTGGCCCCCGCCTGGGCCAGACCCTGGGCGATGCCCAGTCCGATGCCGCTGGTGGAGCCGGTTACCAGTGCGGTTTTACCTTTCAGTTCCATGATGTCTCCTTAGACAATGCCGGTAAGATAGTAAACGCCAATCACAAACAGTACCGCGACGCTTTTAATAAGTGTGATTGCGAACACGCCGCCGTACGCCTGGCGGTGGCTCAGGCCGGTAATCGCCAGCAGGGTGATCACTGCGCCGTTATGGGGCAGGGTGTCCATCCCGCCGGACGCCATCGCCGCGATACGGTGCAACACATCCATCGGGATATTGGCGGCATTGGCGGCGGCAATAAATTGGTCGCCCATGGCCGCCAGGGCGATACTCATCCCGCCGGAGGCCGAACCGGTGATCCCCGCCAGCGCCGTGACGCTGATTGCTTCATTAAGCAGCGGGTTAGGGATCGCGGCCAGCCCCTTGGACAGCACCAGGAATCCAGGCAGAGCGGCAATGACTGCGCCAAAACCGTATTCTGATGCGGTATTCATGGCGGCGAGGATCGCCCCACCTACGGCGGTGCGGCTACCTTCCGCCAGGCGGCCACGGATATTGCGGAAGCCAAGGATCAGCACATAAACAATCCCGGACAACAGCGCCGCTTCCACCGCCCAAATAGCGGTAATTTTTTTAATTTCCGTTGCTACCGGTGCCGCCATACCCGGCAGCTGAAGCTCGTGGGAGGCCCTGTACCATTCCGGGATCCAGCGGGTGAACAGCAGGTTTAATACCCCCACCAGGATCAGTGGCGCGATGGCGATAATCGGGTTAGGCAGGTTGATATTGTCAGCGGTTTCCGGCTCATTCAGCAGGTCAACGCCGGTGCTGTACACATCACCCCGGCTGGCGGCTTTGCGGCGGCGGGATTCCAGATAAAGCAGGCCAACGGCAATAATAAACAGCGAGCCAATCAAGCCCAGCCAGGGTGCTGACCAGGCGTTAGTGCCAAAGAAACTGCTGGGGATGATGTTCTGGATCTGTGGGGTACCCGGCAGGGCATCCATCGTGAAGGAGAACGCCCCTAAGGCAATGGTGGCCGGGATCAGCCGCTTGGGGATATCGCTCTGGCGGAACAGCTCTGCCGCAAAAGGATAGACCGCGAAGGCCACCACAAACAGCGAAACCCCGCCGTAGGTCAGCAGGGCACACACCAGCACAATCACCGGGATAGCGTGGCGGCGGCCAAGAATACGGATCGAGGCGGCGACGATGGAGCGTGAGAAGCCCGAAAGCTCGATCAATTTACCGAACACCGCCCCCAGCAGGAACACCGGGAAGTACAGATTAACGAAGCCGACCATCTTTTCCATAAACAGCCCGGTAAAGGCTGGCCCCACGGCGCTGGGTTCGGTAAGTAATACCGCCCCCAGTGCCGCAATCGGGGCGAATAAAATCACGCTGTAGCCGCGATAGGCTGCCAGCATTAGCACGCCCAAGGCGGCCAGTGCGATGATGACACTCATGATGACTCCTCAATATCGTTGTTATAGTGGGTACAGACGAGAAGCTACGGTTTTAATGCATGGCGTAACTGATGCAGACGCCGTGTTCGAATGCGCGTTTGTCGCGCCTCATCCCAGCGGTAAAAGCCCTGGCCGCTGCGCTGGCCTAGGTCACCTTGCTGCACTTTTTCCTCCACCAGGGTCATCATCTCGCTGCCGCTGGCAAGCTCCGGCAGCAGGTGGCGGCAAATATCACTGACGGTAGCCAGGCCGGTCATATCGGCGGCCTCTAACGGGCCAACCATGCCATAGCGGCGGCCCAGGGAGGCCTGCATCACCTGATCCACCACTTCCGGGGTGGCAATCCCGCTTTGCACGATGTGTAGCGCCTCCCGCAGCAGGGTGAATTGCAGGCGGTTGCCAATAAACCCCGGGGCGGCCTTTAACAACACCACCGCTTCCAGTTCCAGTTCACACAGGGCAACACGCAGCTGTTCCGCCAGGGCGGGGTCAGTGGCGCTGCCCGGCACGATCTCAACCAGCGGGATAAAATGGGGCGGGTGCCAGAAGTGGGCGATTAACAGACGTTCAGGGTGATTCATCCCCACCGCTAAGGCATCAGGCGGCAGGCCGCTGGTGTTACTGGCGATCACCGCCTGGGGGCTAACTACCGCTTCCAGCTGGCGATACAGCTGGTGCTTAAGCTGCATCTGCTCCGGGATGGCCTCAATCAGCAGCATCGCGTCACGGCAATCCTTCAGATCGGTGGTGGTGGCCAGGCGGGCCAGCACCGCCTGGCGCTGGCGGTTATCGAACTGACCGGCTTCCGCCAGCTCATCCAAAATGGCCCCCGCCAGTACCGGCACTTCAGCCAGCCGGGCCGGATCGGTGTCATACAGGGTGACGGACTGGCCGTGGCGGGCAAAATGGGTGGCGATGCCGCTGCCCATCAGGCCACTGCCGAGCACCACCGTTGCAGGCAAACTCATGGCGCCACCTCACGTTCAATCGCCAGCGCCACGCCCTGGCCGCCGCCGACGCACAGGGTCGCCAGGCCTTTAGCGGCATTCAGCCGTTGCAGGGCATAAATCAGGGTTACCAGGATACGGCAGCCGGAGGCGCCAATCGGGTGACCGAGGGCAATGGCCCCGCCATTAACGTTCAAACGGGCCGGGTCCCAGCCCATCTCTTTACCCACCGCCAGGGACTGGGCGGCAAAGGCTTCATTGCCTTCGAACACATCCAGATCGCTAACCTGCCACCCCGCCTGGGCCAGACTCTGGCGTGAGGCGGGCACCGGGCCGATACCCATAAACGCCGGCTCGACCCCCGCCAGCCCCTGACCGCGCAGGGTTGCCAGCACCGGCAGCCCCAGCTCGCGGGCGCGGGCGGCACTCATCAGCATCACGGCGGCTGCCCCGTCATTCAATGAGGAAGCATTGCCGGCGGTGACGGTGCCGTTATCTTTGGTAAAGGCCGGGCGTAATTTTGCCAACGCCTCGGCGGTGGTGCCGGGGCGCGGCTGCTCGTCGGTATCAATAGTGACCGGCGGTTTTTTACCCTGGGGCACCGAAACCGGGGTGATTTCTGCCGCGAAGTGCCCGGCTTCGATAGCCGCCGCGGCTTTCTGTTGGGAGGCGGCGGCGAAGGTGTCCTGCGCTTCCCGGCTCAGCCCATAGCGCTTGGCCAAATTCTCGGCGGTAATGCCCATGTGGTAATCATTGAAAGCATCCCATAGGCCATCCTGAATAATGCAGTCGGTGGTTTGAGCATGGCCAAGACGCAGGCCGCTGCGCGCACCATTGAGCAGATAAGGCGCGTTACTCATGCTCTCCTGGCCCCCGGCAATCACAATCCGGGCATCGCCGCTGCGGATCGCCCGTGCACCATCCAGTACCGCTTTTAAACCGGAGCCACACACCAGATTCAGGGTGGTGGCCGGGACGCTGACCGGTAACCCGGCGTTAATCGCCGTCTGCCGGGCCGGGTTTTGGCCACAGCCGGCGGTTAACACCTGGCCGAAAATCAGTTCATCGACACTCTCCGGGGCGACCCCGGTTTTGTCGAGCAGGGCTTTTACTACCTGGCTGCCCAGCTCCACGGCGGAAAGGGGAGCCAATGCGCCCTGAAACGCGCCAATCGGGGTACGGGTCGCGGCAACAATCACGACATCAGTCATCAGTTGGCTCCTTGTGTGAATTGCATTTCAGGCACCTGCTCCGGCACGATAAGCCGGCCGGCGGTTTTGCTGACAATCTCTTCCACGCTGACACCGGGCGCTCTTTCGCGCAGTACAAAGGCCCCGTCCTGGATATCGAGCCAGGCCAGATCGGTTAACACATGCTTGATGCAACCCACGCCGGTGAGGGGCAGGGTGCATTCTTCAAGCAATTTGGATTCGCCAGATTTAGAGGCGTGGGTCATCACCACGATAATGTTTTCAGCCCCGGCCACCAGATCCATGGCGCCGCCCATGCCTTTCACCATTTTTCCAGGGATCATCCATGAGGCGATACTGCCGCGTTGATCCACCTCAAAGGCCCCCAGCACGGTTAAATCCACGTGGCCGCCACGGATCATGGCGAAGGACTGGGCCGAGTCGAAAATGGCCGCCCCGGCCCGGGCGGTAACGGTTTGCTTACCGGCGTTGATCATGTCGGCATCCAGCTCAGCTTCCGTTGGGAAGGCGCCCATACCCAGCAGGCCGTTTTCCGATTGCAGCATCACGTCGATGCCGTCGGGGATGTAATTCGCCACCAGTGTTGGGATGCCGATCCCCAAATTGACGTAAAAGCCGTCCCGCAATTCTTGAGCCACCCGCTGGGCCATTTGTTCCCTGGTTAACATGGTTTTCTCCTCAGCCCCGCAGGGTGCGCTGTTCAATACGTTTTTCGAAACTGCCCTGGATCACACGGTTGACGTAGATGCCGGGGGTATGAATGTGGGCCGGGTCAAGCTCGCCAGGGGCGACGATCTCTTCCACTTCCACCACGGTAATGCGGCCCGCCGTTGCCATCAGCGGGTTAAAGTTTTGGGCGGTGTGGCGATAGATAACGTTGCCATACCAATCGGCCTTCCAGCCTTTGACGATGGCGAAGTCCCCGGTGATGGCCGGTTCCAGGATGTAGTGCTTGCCATCGAATTCACGCACTTCTTTGCCTTCGGCAACCTGGGTGCCGTAGCCGGTGGCAGTGAAGAACGCCGGGATACCCGCGCCACCGGCACGGATCTTTTCGGCCAGGCTGCCCTGGGGGGTAAGTTCCACTTCCAGTTCGCCGCTGATGGCTTGTTTTTCAAACAGGGCGTTTTCACCCACGTAGGAGGCAATCACTTTGCGTACCTGGCGGGTTTCCAGCAGCAGGCCCAGGCCAAAGCCATCCACGCCGCAGTTGTTTGATACCACCGTCAGCCCCTTCACATTGCGGCGCTGGATCTCAGCAATCAGATTCTCCGGGATCCCGCACTGGCCAAAACCCCCGGCCAGCACCGTCATTCCATCTGTGATCCCGTCGAGCGCTTCCCGGTAGCTGCCGACGCGTTTATCTAATCCTGACATAGCCTTACCCCTCGTTTTTTCCATTTCCGGCATCATCAGGGGCAAGGAATGATTTGTTAATTTTGATTTTGTGACCTATTGATTGGATTTTTTTATTAATTAAATGTTAAAT
>CBIFWW010000095.1:0-13124 GCA_966186435.1 uncultured Enterobacteriaceae bacterium | reverse complement strand
CATTACAACATTTACTTTACTTTAAGAATTTTCTTGGCAAATTATAGGAAGTTTTACGGGATAGTAAACGCGCATGAAATAACCTGAAAATTTCCTTACAGATATATTCAGGGAGATATTAATTTGATATCGCCCTTTGCCTGAAAAAGGATTTCCTGAGTAATCAGAAGACTGAAGTATATAAATTAACTATGGATATTTCATTATCCAACTGCCGTTGTTAACACGGATGGCATCATTTTTTGAGGGTATCGAATGTCAACGATTATTATGGACTTATGCAGTTATACCCGCTTGGGGCTTACGGGATACTTACTCAGCCGGGGAGTGAAGCGACGGCAGATCCATGCTCTGGAGACCACCGACGCCTTATCCTCTGCCTTTATCGAACATCAGCCTGACGTGGTGTTTATCAATGAGGACTGCTTTATTCACGATCAGCAAAATAGTCTTAAGATAAAACAAATAATCAATCAGAATCCTCGAACATTATTTATTGTATTTATGGCCATAGCTAATATTCACTTCGACGAATACTTGTTAGTTCGTGATAATTTATTAATAAGCTCCAAGTCCATTACCCCTGAAACCTTGGATCACTTGCTTGGCGAATATTTAATCAAAAATAAAAATCCTCTTTCTACCGCCATTAAATTACCCACGCTTTCATTAAGCCATACTGAGTCGAGTATGTTGCGCATGTGGATGTCTGGCCAAGATACTATAGAGATCTCCGGCCAAATGAACATCAAGGCTAAGACAGTCTCTTCCCACAAGGGTAATATCAAACGCAAAATAAAGACTCATAATAAGCAGGTGATCTACCATGTAGTCCGCCTGGCTGATAATGTGACTAATGGCATTTATGTGAATATGCGCCAAGTATTAAATACAGCTAAAACAGAATAAGCTGATTGAACGGCGGGAATAATAGTTTAACTATTCCCCCGTCAGCCTGAGCATGGGAATTCGCTCCCTGAGGGATTTAACAGCCCCGCGTGGCAGGGCCAGAGGTATCACTCTATAGCTTTCTCGACAAACACCCCATCAGCATGACCAATCTCATTAAAGAACCAGATCCCAGTGGGGTAGTCTTCCATCGCCACCAGATACATCACGCCTTCGCTAAAATTTTCTACCGCCAGAACCACACCTGGACGGCGCGGGCCACCGTCAGTTTTTACTGTCACGCGATCATTAATGTTCATCGCCACTTCTCCTTTTCTGATGAGGCCAGTGTAGACCAAACCCGCTGGCTGGCATAGGCCTGGCGCGCCAGATGGGCCGGAACGTCTATACTTAACAGGAAGACCACATCGGGAGCGCCCCCATGACTATTGATAAAGAATATGATGAATCTGCCAGCCGGGAAGCCGCCGTAGACGTAGATGCCCTACTGGATGCCATTAGTGAAATCACTCATGCTGAAATTGTGCGCCACGGCAGCGGCGAAGTGCGGGTAGGCGGCCATGATTATCACTCTCTGGCCGAGCTGGCATCGGCTTTTGAACTGGATATTCATGACTACAGCGTTAGTGAATACAACCAATAAGAAAAACCCCACATGAGCGGGGTAAAATTTGCATGAGCAAGAAGCGTATAAAATTCGTTACACCAGGAAATCTGATGTCAGGCAATAACATAGCGATGTTGAGCGGGTGAAACAAGGGAAAATTCTTATTTATCTGATTTGACCGCTTGGGGAAATTCTTATTTCTGAAGAAGGATACAGCTATGTTACGACTCGAAGATCCTTTGGCGATATTTACCGATGTGGATGGTACCCTGCTGGATTTCCATACCCATGATGTAGAGCCAGCACGTCCCTGGCTCTCCCGCCTGCAAAGCCATTCCATTCCTATCGTACTATGCAGCAGTAAGACCCGGTCGGAAATGGTCAACCTTGCCCAAAGCCTGGGACTGGACAACCAGCCGCTAATCGCTGAGAACGGCGCCCTTATTCATTATCCCGCCGGTTTCTCCGAACGCCCCGCCCCACCGCTGGAAAGCGACTATGCCGATATCTGCTCGGTACTAACTATCCTGCGTACCCGGCTCAATTGTCGGTTTACTACCTTTGGTGAAGTAGATGCCGACATGGTGGCTAGCTGGACTGGGTTGCCATTGCGACAGGCGCAAATGGCCCGGGAGCGTGAGGCTTCAGAAGCGTTAATCTGGCGCGATGATGACAGCAAACTGGCAGCTTTCCGCCAAGCCCTGGAACAAGTGGGGCTGATGTTGTTACAGGGGGGACGCTTCTGGTACGTGCTAAGTGCCAAAGGGGGGATCGGGCAGGCGGTAACGATTGTCTGTAGCCAGATGTGTAAACAGGCAGGGGAAAAGTACATCACCCTGGGGCTGGGTGACGGGCCAAATGATATCTCCCTTCTGGATGCCACCGATCTGGCAGTGGTAGTAAAAGGCTACAATAACCAGCCCATTGTGCTGCGTAATAGTAGCCCGGAGCGGGTTTTCCATACCCAACATTACGGGCCGGAAGGATGGGCCGAAGGGCTAGCCCATTTTATCGCCGGGAATTAATCCCGAGCACATACCTGGTTACGGCCATTCTCTTTGGCTTTGTACAGCCGCATATCCGCCCGGGATTGTAGGACCTCAAAGTTATACTCCCCCTGCTCCTGAGCGCTGCTCACCCCGAAAGATGCGCTGATGCGAATGGTGGTTCCTTGGCTGATAAACAACTCACGTAAAGAGATATGATAGCGGATGCGCTCTGCCACCCGAATGGCATCCCCAAGACTAGCCCCTGGCAGCACCACGGCGAATTCTTCACCGCCAACCCGCCCTGCCACATCCTGGGTACGCAATACTGAAGCCAGGATTGCCCCAGTATGGGTAAGCACCAGATCCCCGGCATGATGGCCGTAGCGGTCGTTCACTGCTTTAAAATGATCGAGGTCAACTTGGATCACCGAATAAGGTTCCTCTTTGGCCCGAGCTTCTTGGGCCACGCGAATTGCCTGCTCAAAGAAGGCCCCCCGATTGTACAGCCGGGTCAAGCCATCGTAATTTGCCCGTCGGGTCAACGCCTGCTGGAGGCTGAGCATGTTACCCACCAGCCGCCGTACTACATACCAGCACACCACCATCATCATGATGGTTAACAGCCACAATAATGCCAACACAATAGAGATGCGGCCAAACTCCCCTTGTACCCCCTGCCTCCAGGTATGAACCTTCACCAAATTGCCATCAAAACTATTCAAGCGTGACCACGTAATGAAGCGACTACCCATCCGTAAATAACCGGCGGTTTCATTAGCCATCGCCTCCTGGATACGGTGGCGATCCCGGGCATCAAACAGCGGGCGGCTGACTTTATCACCACGGGAACTGGCGATGAACTGAAAGGCACGGTTATAAAGCAACAGCGTGCCTTCGTTATTACCGGGCATTTTATCCATCAAGAAGCGCCCCAGGGCCGACACGGTAAAATCCATACCCAGCACCCCATACCAGCGCTGGTCATGATCCAGCGCCACGCTAGCGGTTACCACTTCATCGGCATTGGGTGGCTTGCTATGGCTCCAAATCACCCCTCGACCCCGATTATAGCGTTCACTCTGGCGGGTGAAAAAACTCTGGGCCACCAGCTGGCGGTAGGTATCTGTAATATTGCTAAGGTTGGCCCCAGGTTGACTGGTTAAATAAAAACCGGCCCGGGAGACATAAAAGGTGCGGCGTTGGAGGTTAATACCGTAGTCGGAAAACTGGAGGATATAGCTCAACTCGAGTGCGGCGCTAAACTCATCATTCAGCCGCGCAGGATCCCGCGCCAAAAGGCTATTAGCCCCCACCACAGCATCTGAGACACCCTGGATTGGGATACTGCGCGCGCTGGCGAGGCGGATTTGCCAGAAAGGATCATCCCGCCGCTGTTCAAACTGATCCAACGCTAGCCGGATACGGCCTGTGGAGATCGACGATTGCAGGGCATAGTTCATGGTATTGCGATAGAACAGCAGGTTATCAATACTGTGTTGCAGCTGGCGATCCAGGGACCCGGCAATATTGTCCAGGCTATGCCGCTGATTGGAGACGTAGGCCTCCTCTAGCACCACCACCTCGCGCCAGGTGAGTAGCGTGGAAAAGAACAGAACGATGATGCAACAGACGTTGACCACCTGAAAAGGATTTTTAGTTTTATGGAACAGTGGTTTTGGGTGAAGTCCTGCCACAGCTAAACTCCATGTCATGGTGGATAGTCGGCGTATTGGCTGCCTCCGCCTGTAAGACCTTTCCCTGGCCTTTAAGATTATTTGTGCCCCAATTGGGGTAATGTCCGGCCTAAGCCGGACACCGGGAGCAAACGTTCAGCTAAGGGAGCCGGGTTTACTTGCTTCCAGCTCATCTTCGCGAAAAGCCTCGCGTTTTACATCATGACCATCATACCAACGGCACTCCACCATTCCATTGGCATAGCCGGTCACTACCATGCGTTGCCCATCACGTTTACGCATTACTTCGTTACTGATGACAAAGACCATAACCGACTCCTGAACAGAAGAATAAAACTCTACAGTTATAGTCAAAAAATCGTTTTTTTGCTTCGACGCAGCCTACAATTAGTGACCTTTCGATCCGCGCATTGCGCTAATGGCTTTCACCGCCAGCAATATCGCATAACCTACCACTGCGCCAATCACCACATTCCCTAGCGGGTTGATCAAGGTGCCAGGTATGCCACCCCACTGCTTAGACAGGGCTTCCAGCCAGTGGTGAATAGCCGGAATACCGTGAACCAGGATACCGCCGCCCACCAGGAACATCGCCAGGGTGCCTACCACGGTGAGGACCTTCATCAGGCGCGGCGCCAGTGCCAACAACCCCTTACCGAAGATTTGCGCCAGACTGCTGCTTTTATTGACCAGCCAAAAGCCCATATTATCCAGCTTAACGATTACCCCAACCATGCCATAAACACCCACCGTCACCAGAATGGCAATACCTGAGAGAATCAGCACTTGGTTTAACAGCGGGGTCTCAGAGACAATCCCGAGGGTAATCGCTACAATTTCAGCCGACAGCACAAAGTCAGTGCGAATGGCACCTTTGACTTTATCGCGCTCGAAGGTACGTGGGTCTTGGGTTGCCAGATTATCCAGCCGCTGCTGTTTATCTCCGGCGGTTTCCGGGCTACGCATCCGATGGATTGAATGTGCCACCTTCTCCACCCCTTCAAAACACAGATAAGCCCCGCCTACCATTAGCAGGGGGGTGATAGCCCAGGGGATAAAGGCGCTGATTAACAGAGCCAACGGCACCAGAATCACTTTGTTAATAAAGGAGCCTTTCGCTACCCCCCATACCACCGGAAGCTCACGGTTAGCCCGCACACCAGATACTTGTTGAGCGTTAAGAGATAAATCATCCCCCAATACGCCAGCGGTTTTCTTGGCCGCAATTTTGCCCATCACCGAAATATCGTCCAGCAAGGTGGCGATATCATCCAGAAGTGTCAGTAAGCTACTACCTGCCAAAATAAGTTCCTTAATAATTAACATACGGGTTTTGAGTATGGGCATAAAAAGCCACCCTGACACCCCAAACCGGGTCAATAAAAATAATTGCGTGCGCCATGATTAAATGACTCGAACCGCTGCGATTTTTAACGTTAACTGGGAGCCAAAATTTTTTTAGTGTGAGGCTTTATGGCTTTCCGTCGCCTGCTCCCGATGCTTAGCGCTTTGTTCGCGCTCTATATTATCTGGGGCTCTACCTACTTTGCTATCCGTATTGGCGTAGAAAGCTGGCCGCCGCTAATGATGGCCGGTATTCGCTATCTGGTGGCCGGCCTGCTGGTGCTGGTGGTTTTACGGCTAAGAGGCCATAAATTACCAGCCCTGCGGCCACTGCTTAATGCCGCAGTTATTGGTGTGTTGCTGCTCAGCGTCGGTAACGGGTTGGTTACCGTGGCAGAGCACCAGAATGTGGCCTCCGGCATTGCTGCCGTTATGGTTGCCACTGTGCCGCTGTTCACCCTGTGCTTTAGCCGTCTGTTTGGGATTGCCACCTGCAGGCTGGATTGGATGGGGATCGCGATTGGCCTGGTGGGGATTGTGATGTTGAACAGCGGCGGCAATCTGAGCGGCAACCCCTTTGGCGCAGCCCTGATACTGATAGGTTCCCTGAGTTGGGCCTTTGGCTCGGTGTATGGTTCACGCATCGAGCTACCCAAAGGGTTGATGGCCGGGGCCATTGAAATGGTCGCCGCCGGGTTGGTGTTGCTTTGCGCCGCTGCATTAAGCGGCGAACGGCTACAAACGGCGCCGACGCTTGCCAGCTGGCTGGCACTGGGATATTTATCCCTGTTTGGCTCGATCATTGCCATCAGCGCTTATATGTACTTAATCCGTAATGTCAGCCCGGCGGTGGCCACCAGCTACGCCTACGTTAACCCGGTGGTCGCGGTGCTATTAGGTACCACCTTTGCCGGGGAGTCACTTTCCCTAATTGAGTGGCTGGCATTGGCGGTAATTATTCTGGCAGTACTATTGGTAACATTGGGAAAATATCTGTTCCCGGCTTCTGTTCCTGCTGCCCCCATCGCTAAAGCCGCAGAGAAGGATTAATTCCTGTGCCCGGGGGCAATCCCCCGGGTGTCGATTTGTGCGCTCCCCTGCCCGGCACACAGCCACTCCTCAATCCGTTCACTTAACGCGCTGTCTGTGAGCTTTTCTCGGCCACGGAGGGCGCATTCCCACACCACCAGCACCCGCCAGCCCTGTGATTCCAATAGCCCAATATCCCGTCGATCCCGCGCCACATTCTGGCTAATTTTGTTCATCCAGAATTCGGTGCGGGTAGCCGGGGTTTTAAATAGATAGCAGTGATGGTGATGCCAGAAACAGCCGTGGGTAAAAATAACGCAGTGGGGTTGGTCTACGACAAAATCCGGGCGGCCGGGCAGATCACTGCCTTGACCGCGCCATTCCACCCCTATTCCATTTAACAATTCCGCCAGGCGGCGCTCAATGGCGGTATCTTTGGTGGCAATGGCGCGCATATTTTTGCGCCGGGTTGCCGGATTATGGACGTCAGCCAAGGTTCACCCCCGCAGTTTGACCGCCTGCATAATACGCGGGGCCAGTAGCCGGGCCACAGCGGCAAATACCGGCACCACCACTGAGTTACCAAACTGGCGATAAGCCTGGGTATCAGATACCGGGATACGGAAGTGCTGCTGGCCAGGGGCTTCAAACCCCATCAGACGGGCGCACTCCCGTGGAGTGAGGCGGCGCGGGCGGCGGCTTTGATTAACCGGGTCGGCAAAGTAACGCTCGCCGGTGGGGCCATCCCAGCCGCGATCCACCAAGATCTCGGCCCCGTCTTTATAATAGCGGGCCGACAAGGTACGGGCCACGCTGTAAGGATCGAGAGGGTCTACCAGACCGAAACCAAATCCATTGCCCTTTTGCTGATGCTTTTTGGCATATTGATAAAGATAGCGCCACAGCACCGGGGTCAGGATGTAGCGTTCGTTTTCTTCAGGGTCCAGTAGTTCGGCAAACGTCGGGCGACGGGCCGGATACAGAGCAGGTAAATCCTTCAAGGTAAAGCCGTGGTGCAGCTGGAGATCCCGGCGGAAGCCAACCAACACGATCCGTTCCCGGTGCTGGGGAAGGAAGTGGCGGCCATCGATAATTTTCGGATCCGGGAAGCCTTCCGCATCGGCATCAGCCACTTCATAGCCCAATTCATCCAGGGTTTGCATGATTACCCGGAAGGTATTGCCTTCATCATGGCTTTTGAGATTTTTTACGTTCTCCAGCACAAAGATAGCCGGGCGTTTGGCTACAATCACCCTGACCACATCGAAAAACAGCGTCCCCTGGGTTTCACAGGCAAAGCCGTGGGCGCGCCCCATGGCATTTTTCTTAGAGACACCGGCCAGTGAGAATGGCTGACAGGGAAAGCCCGCCAGCAGTACATCATGGTCGGGCATGTGCTGCTGGATGTGGGTGTTAGCCTCTTCATCGCTTACCTCAGGATGCTGGCTTAAGGTAATAGTGCGGATATCTTCGTTAAATTTATGCCCTGGCGCGCTATACCAGTTGGCTTTATAGGTGCGCACCGCGAATTTATTCCACTCGCTGGTCAGCACACATTCGCCGCCAATGGCTTCAAAGCCACGGCGAATGCCGCCGATACCGGCAAAAAGATCGACAAATTTAAAACAAGGTTTAGCCGGGTTAACCGGTGGCGCGGGCATCATGGTATTGGCTTTTGCCTGTTCAGCGGGTAACAGGGGCTGGCCACCAATAGTGCGTTGTAACAGCGCCCGGTTCCAGGGGCGGGCGCCCACGGCTTGCATGGTTTCAATCAGCCTGGCGGGGGTATAAATCTTTGCCAGTGCCTTCATATTTTGCTCTGGCAACGGGGCCAACGCCATATCTACAGGGCTTGGGGACAATGCTTCAAGGGACATGACGTAACCATTATAGAAAAGGCAAATAACCTCGAGATTAACATAATTTAGCCAGGGTTGGCCGGGGTTTTACCTGAGAGTGAGCAGGCTCACAGCCCGCAGAATGCGGCGATGGCTCTGGCATCCATTTCCGGCTTATCACCCGGGATTTCAGCATAGAGGGTTGCCAGGAATGCCACCATGGTATCTATCCTGGCGAAAGCCAGCGCTCTTCCTGCGTCGGTTTGCAGGGTGCCAGGCAAGGCAAACAGTTTGGTTTGCAGGTGATCGAGGGCGAAGCGTTTGTCATCCAGAGGCCGCTGTGCTGCCAACGGATCATTATCATCAAATAATGCGGCCCCCATAGCGCCTGATACGCTGAACATCCTGGCCAGGCCAATTGCCCCGAGGGCGTCTAAGCGGTCAGCATCCTGGAGAATTTTGGCTTCTAAGGTTTGCAGAGGTTTTTGGGCGCTGTAACTATGGGTTTCAATGGCATGGGCCACACCCGGGTAGCAATCTGCCGGGAAATCGGGAAAATCACGGGCCAGGATGGTGACCGCTTCTCGCGCTGAATAATAAGAAGCCTGGGCGCGGTCGGGGTGGTTTTTGGGCAGGTTAACGATGTCATGCAGGTAGCTTGCCGCCAAAACCGTCAGTTCATCCGCCGGGTGCTTAACCATGATCAGCCGGGCGGCAGACCATACCCGGCGCAAATGGCCCAAATCGTGAGCATTGTCAATAGATGGCCCTTGCTGTTGGTGCCAGTGCTCTAACCGCTGTTGCCAGTCTTGCATCCTTCCGTCCCAGGGATACGTTGGTTAATCTTGTCTGCGTGGTTTATTTGGCCGGGTATACCAGGCCAGGGCGCCTAACAGGGCGCAAACGCCACCCAGTACCATAAAGCCACACAAGGCCCCCAACCACATGCCAGTGGTGGATCCCATCTCGCCATTGACGCTATTGCCAACGCTGGGCTGAACGTTACTTACCACCCAAAAATAGCGGGCCATCGCCCACACTGAATACACGCAAAACCCATAAAAGAGCCACAGTGCCAGGCGCCCACCGGGGTCTCTGGTCAGTTTTTCATCCATTAATTGAGACATGCCTTTACTCTCATACTGTTAATCCGCGACATACCATATTACGGCGTGATTTATATCACATTTCATTATGCTGTTACGCTTCCATTAATCTGGACTTGAGCCAAATCAATTACATTGCAAAACAGTCACTACAGTTACCATTAACCACCGCCAAAACCCTAAGGGTCTAATTATAGACGCTGATTTCGCTTTCACTCTTTACGATGGGGAATATAATCGTTCCTGAATTCATCCTGTTATTACCACTGTTAATTTCGTTATCTCCTAATTTGGCCCGGTTAATCCGGGCTTTTTTATTCATTAAATTAATGTTTTCCAACAATCAATTACTAATTTACATAGTTATTATCTGAATTATTACCATTAGCTTGTTACGCCAAGTAAATATCCGCATATTATGCGGGCTATACCTCTATTTATGTCTTTATCATTCCTTCGGGTATAGCTATACCTATTCAACAAATTAATACCTCATTATAAGGATATAATTAAATGAAAAGAAAAGTACTGGCGATTGCCATCCCAGCTCTGCTGGCCTCAGGCCTGGCGCAGGCTGCGGAAGTTTATAATAAAGATAGCAATAAAATTGACCTGTACGGCAAAGTAGACGCCCGTCACATTTTTTCCGATGACAGTAGTAATAACGGCGATAAAACCTATGCCCGTTTAGGTTTTAAAGGTGAAACGCAAATCACCACCGATATTACTGGCTACGGTCAGTGGGAATATAATATTGAAGCCAACAAATCCGAAAAAAGCGCCAGCCAATCCTGGACGCGTCTGGCATTTGCTGGTCTGAAAATTGGTGATGCCGGCAGCTTCGATTATGGTCGTAACTACGGGGTCCTCTACGATATCGAAGCCTGGACCGATATGCTGCCGGTGTTCGGTGGCGATACTTACACCAATACCGATAACTATATGACCGGCCGTGCCAATGGCCTGGCCACCTACCGTAACAATGACTTCTTCGGCCTGGTGGATGGCCTGAACTTTGCCTTGCAGTACCAGGGTAAAAATGAAGGGGCGAATGAAGGTCAGCAAGAAGGTACCGTTAACCGTGGGGCTGGCGGTTCAAAATGGGATAACGGTGACGGCTGGGGTATCTCCTCTACCTGGAACAGCGATTTTGGGCTGAGCGTGGGTGCGGCCTATGCAGGCTCTGATCGTACTCAGGCACAAACTAATGGCGCTTATGGTAAAGGTGATAAAGCGGAAGCCTGGACCGTCGGTACCAAATTCGATGACGGCAAAGTTTACCTTGCCGCGATGTATGCTGAAACCCGTAATATGACCCCGTTTGGCAATACCGGCGGGTTCGCTAATAAAACTCAGAACGTTGAAGTTGTTGCTCAATACCAGTTTGATTTTGGTCTGCGTCCATCTATCGCTTACCTGCAATCTAAAGGCAAAGACTTAGGCCCTTACAGCGACGGCGATCTGGTGAAGTATGTGGATATCGGCGCCACCTACTACTTCAACAAAAACTTCGCCACCTACGTGGATTACAAAATTAACCTGCTGGACAACGATGGCACGGCCTACAAAGGCTTAGGCATTTCCACCGATGATGTTGTCGGTGTCGGTATGGTGTATCAGTTCTAATACTTCAAAGTAAAAGGGCCTGCATAAAGCAGGCCCTTTTTTTGATATGAACGTCTCAACTCAGGTCGACATTCTTATGGCCGAAGAACCAAGTGATGATAAACCCGGCTACCCAAGAGATAACAATACCTGCCACATACACCAGCATCCCGGCAAAAATCCCTTTGGTTGAGGTCATTAGCGGGATGGAAACCAGGCCTGACGGGCCAAACACCGTATTTAGACCCACCGGTAAACCCATCCAGGCCACCAGGCCGATAAAGAAGCCCCCTACCGCACCGCCAATACAAGCTGTTACGAAAGGTTTTAAACGCGGCAACGTCACGCCATAGATTAACGGTTCACCGATACCCAGCAGGCCCGGGAAGATTGCGCCCTTAACCTGGGTACGCAACATGGAACCTTTCCCAGAGCGGGCATACAGTGCCAGAGACGCACCCACCTGGCCGGCACCGGCCATTGCCAGAATCGGGAACAGAGAGTTAAAGCCTTGCGCATCCATCAGCGCAAAATAAACCGGCACAAACCCCTGGTGGATACCAAACACTACCGCAATCAGGAATAGACCGGCCAATGCCGCAGTACCAAACGGGTTGCCATTCAGGTGCAGGAACAACCAGGACATACCCTTAAACAGCTCAACGCCAATCGGCATGATCACCACGTAGGTCATGGCACCGGTGATGAGCAGAGTGATGGAAGACGTTAGGATCATATCCAGGTTATCAGGAATGATTTTACGTACCTGTCGTTCCACCCAAGCCCCAAAAATACAGGCCAGCAGCACACCAATGATATTGCCACGCGGGTCAATGGCCAGGCCGAAGAAGTTATCCATGCCGGCGTAGTAACCGGTGGTACCCTCAGGCACGTAGCGTAGGATAAACAGTGAAGCAATAATCGCCCCATTTACCCCGGAGCCGCCAAACGCCTTCTGGGCATTAAAGCCAATCAAAATGCTTAGGAAGGTGAACAAGCCAATGCTGAATACTTTCATATAAGCGATCAGTTGGAGCAGCCAGCTCCCCTGATAAGCACCATCGGCCACCAGAGATTGTTGCAACAATGTTGCTACACCAAGTAGCAACCCGGCGGCAATAAAGCCTGGGATCAGCGGGGTAAAGATAGTGGCAAACTTGGTTAAAAAGTTATGCAGGGCACTGTTTTGCTTAGCTTTCATCTGCTGTTTTTGCTGGCTGGCGGCAGCCTGCAAATCCGCACTTGGAGCCTGACAGCTAGTGCTTGCTGCCCCGGAGGCCAGCTGAGCATTCATCATTTCGCTCGCAGTTTGGGCTTTACCCGGCCCCAGGATCACCTGGAGCTGGTCATCACCGTTGATCACGCCCATTACGCCCGGGACTTTTTTCAATTCATCAATCTGGATGATATCGCGGTTGTTCAGCGCCAGGCGCAGTCGGGTCATACAGTTGCCACAAACCTTAATATTCTGGCCCCCGCCGCTTAATTGCAGGATCCGGGCGACCATCTCTTGAGTTATTTTCGCCATGGTTATGCCGCCGTACCGTTTAGGGCCTTACGAATAAAGCCATTATTCTTTTCCAGTATCGCGCTAGCATCGGTAGCTGACAAACCGCTGAGCACCATCAAAATGGCGGTTTTACAATGGCGATTGCATTGATTCAATGCAGCATCAGCCTGCCCTGCGGTGCATTCTGTAGCCTGAACTACAATGCGTACCTGGCGTTGAATCAGCTTGGCGTTAGTGGCTTCCACATCTACCATCAAATTACTGTATACCTTGCCGCTGCGGATCATCGCGCCAGTGGTAATCATATTGAGCACCAGCTTTTGTGCGGTGCCAGCCTTCATACGGGAAGAACCAGTAACCACTTCTGCCCCCACTACCGGCTCGATAGCAATATCTGCCGCCTGGCTCATTTCACTATTGGCATTACAAGAAATTGCCGCAACGGTGGCACCCTGGCTGCGGGCATAAGCCATCGCGCCTAAAACATACGGCG
>CBIFWW010000094.1:0-13249 GCA_966186435.1 uncultured Enterobacteriaceae bacterium | reverse complement strand
AATATGGAGTAATAAGATTGTCAGTATCTCAACTTCGAATGATTAGCTGCCGCGCTAATATTCTGGGTGGTTTTGATTGTGTATATTCCGACGGAACCCGTTCTACCAGCCATGTAAATACTTTAGGTGGTCACGAAACCCGTTATACCAATGGCCAGCGCGCGACCAGCCGCCCGAATATTGTCGGCGGTTTTGAAACCAATTACTCCGATGGTTCTTACTCTTCCAGCCGCAAGAACTTGCTGGGTGGGTTTGACACAACCCACAGCTGCGGTACTAAGACCACTACTCGTCCTAATCTGGTCGGTGGCCAGGATACCTTCCACCGCTAATGCTGCGGGGTGGCCTCTCTTAGATCTGTACGAACCCGCTTGAGAATCGAATGCAAAATAAAAAAATGCGCCCAAAGGCGCATCAATGGGTTAGGCCCTAAGGGCGTCCATCGCCCTGCGGATATCGTTGCCGGTGGGGGGCTGATGAATCCGCAAACCGAACTCGCTAATCACTGCATAGATATGATCGAAGATATCGGCCTGTATGGCTTCATACTCCAGCAATGCTACGGTGTTGGTAAAGGCATAAATCTCAATCGGCAGGCCATTGGTTTCCGGGGCCAGTTGGCGCACCATTAAGGTCATATTCTGATGGATGCGCGGGTGGTTGCGTAA
This sequence comes from uncultured Enterobacteriaceae bacterium, assembly GCA_966186435.1. Taxonomy (GTDB): domain Bacteria; phylum Pseudomonadota; class Gammaproteobacteria; order Enterobacterales; family Enterobacteriaceae; genus CBIFWW01. Next base: position 12,581 of record CBIFWW010000094.1, on the reverse strand, counting down.
ATACTCCGTCAGGTAGACCCGGAAGGTGCCAATATTAGTCATTCCCCGGCCATTCAATACCGATACCGCTTGCGGGTCGGACTCACGATTGAATTCAGCAATCTCTTTACCTTTCTGATCCATATAGGGTGTCAGTAGACGGGATTTTACTAGTTTATCTTGCTCCTCAGCAGACAAAAAATGAATGCTGGCGGCATCGATATTAATGCTGCGCTTGATACGGCGGCCCCCGGAACGGGACATGCCGCTCCAGTTTTTAAAGGCATCGGACACCAGGGCATAAGTTGGGATGGTAGTAATGGTGTTATCCCAGTTTTGCACTTTAACCGTGGTCAGTCCGATATCAATGACCGCACCATCGGCCTCATATTTGGGCATTTCTAGCCAGTCACCCAGCCGCAGCATATTGTTGGCAGAAAGCTGGATCCCGGCCACCAGCCCCATAATCGGATCCTTAAATACCAACATCAATACTGCCGCCATGGCACCCAGGCCGCTGATGAGTATCGCCGGTGATTTCCCTATTAATAGAGAAACCATCATGATGCCGATGATAATCGCGGTCACCAGCTTCACGCCCTGGAAAATACCCTTCAACGGGAACTGGGAAGCCACTGGTAATTTGGCGCTTAAATCAAAAATAATGTCAAGCAATGAAAAGAACGATAATAATGCGTAAACCATTATCCACAGTTGCGCACAAATCAGCAAATTGCTGGCAATATCGCTGTTCTTGTGTAGCCACAGCATAGCCTGAATATTGACTAACACCCCCTGAAAGGTGAATGCCAGACGGTGGAATAATTTGTTCTGGGTGATGATTTGCAGCCAAAGGCGCCCGCTGGTGCTGGCCCGGCGCTCAAAGAAAGGTAGTAACACCCGGTGCAAGATCAGGTGCACGATCACCGCCGTTATCAGGATGATCCCAAGCATTAATATCAGCAGTGTAGTGTGATTAATTTGTAGTCCATGTTGATTTAATAGCGTGTTTAGCGCCTGCATAATTCCTCCTGTGTTAAGCCAGGATATGATGCATGGCCTCTGAATAATGTGCAAATTTAGGGATTTTTCCTAAAAATTTAGCAGTGTAAGTGTTTGCTAAAATAGGGATGTGTAGGGAGGTATCTATTTTGGCAATGATATTTCTAAACCTAAGCTATTTGTGCATAAGGTTTAACGGCGGGTATGGCGTTACAGTACTATTCTGCCCCTTACGGAATTGATAATTAGTATGATGCAAGACGCGACAACAAAGATTGACAGTGAATATGGGCGCGCTTTCGCCACAGATTTTTTAAGCTGGGTTGAGGCTAATCTCGACCGCGCGCTGAACATGGACGATGTGGAAGCCCGGACTGGCTATTCCCGCTGGTACATTCAACGCCGGTTTAAAGCTTTTACCGGTATGTCACTGATCCATTACATCCGTTGCCGCCGCTTATCTCTGGCGGCCCAGCTGATAAAAAGCACTAACCGGGCCATCAACGATATTTACGTGACCATTGGTTACAAAGAACCCAGCGTGTTTAATCGCGCGTTCCGCCGCCAGTTTGGTGTCTCCCCCAGCCAATATCGCCTGATGGACGATCCGCTGATGGATAAACAAATGCCAGCGCTGGCGGTGGACGATATGATGCCCGAATCCTACTAACCACCGGGCTGCTGATGCTGCAATGCCAACCCGTGATGGTACAGAGCCATCAGCCAGTCAAAACCATATTCGGCACTCCCCGACAGCGCTCTCTCTGGTAACCGGGTCATCCGCACCCCGGGTAGGGGGCGTGGCCCTGCATAAAATACCGGGTGGCCCGGGTTTGCCCGGCTGCGGGGGCGATCGGCCTCCGGCTGCTCCAAATACCCCAGCCAGGCAATAAACCGCCCCAGCGTTCGGGTAATCTCTTCTACCCCCGCTTTACCGTCACCGTCTGGGCCGCACAGTTGCTGCGGCAGATCGTTTTCCCAACCGGCGGCCACCAGAATCGTCACCAATTGGTGGCGGGTAGTGAGATCCAGGCCGGATGTCTCACTACCAAAAGCCCAGTCACGCAAGGCAAACACCCATTGACGATAGGGGGCCTGAATTGCTGTGCGCTGTTCGGTGGCTTCCGTTGCCAGCGGGCTAAACCTGGCAAGATCGGCCTTGTCGGCCCCTTCAGCGCCGGGTAACCCTTGGCAGGCGTGGGCAGCCCGTAGAGCCACCGCCGCTAACTCTGATTGCAGGGTACTGATGGCGCTCATCTGTTTTTGCAGGATCTTAATCAACGCTGCCGGATCCGGTATTTTTTGCTCCAGCGGTGCGCTAACTAATGCCAGGGTGGTGAGCAAATCGGCTTCCAGCCGGGCTTGCTGCTGTTGGCGTTGGGCAGGTTGCAGCGCATTACGCAGCCACTCTACCAGCCGCTGGCGGTCTAGCTGGTTCAGCGCCTGTAAAGCCCCCCAATGCTGGCCCGGTTTGCCACAGCAGCGTTGCAGTGCTTCATCCCACAGTTGCCCGGAAAAGCGCAGGTTGTCTTCGGTGATCGCCCATACTAGCGGTGGCGTGGCGGCATGATCCGCTACCCGGGATTGGCCCCAGTTGTGGAGCAATGGAGCAAGGGTTGAGTGTTGTTCGCGGTTATTCACCGGGTTGGTTAGCAGGAGAATCTCGGGCTGGCACTGCTCGGTGGCCAATTCAAGCAACAGGCGGTTTTTACTGGCCTGGGTGTCATTAATTAGCGGGAAGTCGAGGATGTGTAAGCCACTCAGCACCGGCTGATGGGTTAGAGGCAGCACTACCTCCCGGGACAGTTGGGCCAGAGTATAGGACGACAGTAACACCGGTTCACCGCAATCCCGGTACATTACCGGCACCAGTACGTCATCGTCCCCTTCGTTTTGCAGCGGATCGAACAGGGTATCCTGGGGCAAGCCAAAACGGTCGATCAGCAAGGTATCCGGGGCGAACAGCATAGGGGTGAAATGCAGTTGTTGCAGTACGGCGTACAGGGCCTGCCAGCGTGCGGTTAACTGCGGCTCATCCTGCCATAACAGGCTCCAGCCTCTGGCCCGCGCGCCTGGCTCGCAGTGGGAAAGCAATTGTATCAGGCGTAATTGTTGCTCACGGACCGGCAGGCTGTGCTGTGGCACTTGCGTCATCACCCGGGCGGCATCATCGGGGTTAAGGGGGAATGCAGGCAGACTAACGCGGCGCTCCGCAAGCCAGGCCAGGCGCTGTTCAACTTCCTGGTAACTCAGGCTCTCGCCCTGGGCACCCTGGTAATACTGCTGGCAAAACCAGTGGGCTAGATCCCCTTCGCTCAGTAGGGCAATACGCACCGGGTAAGCCGGATTCGACAGGGTTTGCGGTGGCACCAGGCGTATTGCCACACCGCTATGGGCCAACCCCGGGTTAACCTGCTGGAGATAATCCAGTTGGCGCTCACCCAGTGCCACTATGACTCGGCCATCGCCGCTCCCGGTAAGTGCCGCCAGGATGGCGGATTTGCCCTGTGGCGCATCGCCATACAGACCCACTACGGCACCGTCTTCTACCGGGGTTAACAAGCTGGCGCGATGGCGCAATTGATGAAGACGCAGGGCAATATCGGCCTCTTCCAGCGCCAGCAGCGGGTGCTTGTGGCACTGGGGCGAGAGGCGTTCCAGCTGGCGAGTAACTTGCGCCCGTGGGGTTAAGGTATTCGGGTTCTTCATGGCTGAAACACGCTCCCGCTGTCAATCCAGTAATGGCTGGCCCCGGTGCTATGGGCACCCAGGGTATGTAGCCGTAGTTGTAAATGCGCCAGCGGCACCGGGGTGCCGTCTTGCATCCAGGCTGCCGCCAGGGAAAACCCCTGGGCCAGGCGGGTTGCCGGATGATGATCCAGCTGAAGGCGGACATTTAATACCCCATCGGCGGCCAGCGCCCGGGAAAGGCTGGGGTGGGTCGGCTCCAGCACATACAGCGGGGTGGCGGGCCAGTGGGCGTTATCCAACTGGCGATAGCCCAACATCACAGGGCCGCGTACCGGGAAGTGCAGCCGGGCATCCAGGGTTTCGCCAGGGTTATCCAGATTGATATCCCGATACCACACGGTTTCATCCGGTAAATCACCGCCGCTGGAAAGTTGCCCAAAATAACGTACCGTGTCCCAGGTGCCGATATGGGCGGCATGAAAATTAAACTGCGGCAGCCGCAGTTCCAAAGCCAGGCTACACAGCAACGCGCCCACGGCGGCGGTAGACTTGGCACAGCCCTGGCACGGGGCCACCGGGTACCAATCCCCCCAGCGATAATCACTCAGCCATACCTGGCAGCTGACGGGCACTGGACGTTGTTGTTGGATTAATGCCTTGATGCCTGGCAGGCCGGTAGGGCGGCCAGTCATTAACAGCAGGTCGCACTGGGCATGATGGATGGCTTCACACAGAGCGATCAACGGGCGACTAATGGCGAATTCCCCGGTCAACAATGCTGCCTGGAGCGCGCTAAAACTTACCTCGATACGGGTATCCAGCAGCTTTGGATCCGCCTCATTTCCCAGCCACGGGGCCAGCTGCTGATGAATATGTGCCAGTACCCGCTCGCCGGGTGCCACGCCGGGGACATCCCCGAGCCGCAGGGTGATCCCTCCCGCCAGGGTCAGCATGTCTGCCTGCTCCCAGGCCTGAAGGATAGCCTGGGCGGCCGGGATAAACAGTTGCAGGGTAGCCTGCTGGCGCAATACCGCGCTAGCATCCTGGCGGCCCTGGTCGCCAAACAGGGTATTCATGGCAGCCGAGGTATTTTTTACCCCGGCCCGGGCCAGCTGCTGGCTGATGGCCGGGAGCACGCAGCGGCGGATCACATCCAGCAGAATGTCATCCCCGGCGAGGCGGAACCCCTCGCGGAACATCAGGGTGGGGGTGATTTTGCCATCACCGCCGGGGGCATCATCCAGCTGATAATGGGTGATGGCCATGTCGGTAGTGCCACCGCCAATATCGATTAAGGCCACCCGCAGGCTACCCTGGGTGTGGCTCTCCAGATCAGGGCGGGCCAGATCATTGAACAGGGCGCGGCAGTCACCCTGATAACGGGTCTGGCTTTCGTTATACAACCAGGGGAGTTGGCCGCAGGTGGCTTCATCCCACCAGGCATGGACTTTAGGCGCGGGGAGCGTGCAGCTATTTTGTGCCCCATCGCTCTGCCAGGTTTCGTCCTGTGGGTGCCAGCCAAGGGCTTTCCACACCAGGCCGATGGCCTGCTGCATCCGTTCGGCAAACAGGCTGCGCTCGCGTTCGGGCATGGCGGAGGGCAGGGTAAGAATAATATTGTGCAGCTGGCGCGGCGCGGTGATGGCCCCCATTTGCTGGCGGTGGGCCAGGCTGTTGGCCTGGCAAATGGCCTGGGCCAAAAGCTCGCATAGCATTTGGGTCATTAGGCTGCTACGGCTGTATGACGGGGTAAACACCGGCAGCCGGTCTTCAGCGGCCAGCGCCCATAGCGGTTCGCCCTCGTCGTTGATTAAGGTCTGGATGGGGCCGGTGATGGCAAAAGGCTCCGGGCCTGAGCGATGCCGGGCCAGACTTTGCCGCCAGGGCCGCTGGCTTGGGGTGCTGTCCCATAAATAGCGGCGCGGGCTGGACACGCCGCTGGCCCCTTCTGTGCCGGTGCGCGTTAAGGCCAGCATCCGGGCATCATCACCCACCCGCACCATCGACGGCCAGTGGAAGGCATTGCTACGGCCGCTGGCCGTGGAATGGCGCACGGAGCCGAAACGTGCCTCGTTAAACTCCACCCGGCTGGTGAACAACGGTTCGCTTGTCAAATGTGCTTGGGCCAGGGAGCGAATGTGCAGTGGGGTACTCAGGCGCAATGCCGCAGAGCCGGGGCCTTGATCTTCCGCCAGCAGCCCGAAGGAGTGGCTGTTGCCCACGTCGAGGATTAAATCTACCGGGATCGCCGGGGTTTGTAAGGTGGCGCTGACCAGGGTGATTTCCGGGATGCTCAGATGTTCACCCAGCAGGGTTAACACATTGATCCAATGGGCCTGGTATTCAAACCGCTTCAGGGCCAGCTCGATTTGGGCAGGCTCTTCACCGCCTGCGCTGGCGTGCTGCTCAAACACATCCCGTAGCCAGCTATCGATCCACGGCATATCCAGCCAGCTTTCCAGGCTGTGGTTCTCCCAGGGGATGATGAACTGGCAACCATTACGCACGTCGGCGGCGGTGGGGCCAAGTTGGGCCTGATCCTCAGGCAGTAAGCGGGTGTCGAACGCCAGGGTGATGCGCGGAGCCTCCCCCTTGACGCTCACCTGGACTCTGGCCCAGTTATCCGGCCCGCTGGAACCCAGACTGCGCTGCACCGGCAAGGGTAGCCACTCGCCATCCAGTGCTGTCAGGGATGCGTCAATGCTGAAGGTGCATTCTGGCTTCACCACTTCCGGGGGGACCGAGGGGCTGCTGCTCAGCAGGCAGCGCTCGCTCTGGGCATCCCAGGCCAGTTTGAGTAACGGACCATTGGCGGTTTTGCGCACAAAGCGGCCCACCGGCTGGGTGGACTGCGCCGGTAGCGCCAGGCAGATAAACTGAATGCCGCTGTCGGCAATCAGGGTCAAAGGCTGTTGGGTATGGCTGAGAGGGGCCAGCATTATTGGCTCACTTTTTTCAGGGTGACCGGGGTTTCACTGACTTTGCCGTAGACGGCAGTGCACAGGGCCAGATGATTCTCCCCGCTGTGGCAGGCAATGTCGGGCAGCGGGATACGCTCGCCATTAGTGCAGCGGGCGGCGCTGCGGCTCTTAATCATCAATACCCCGTTTTGATGTAATCCGGCATACAGCTCGGCCTTACATACCGCTTTCTTGGGGCTGACCAACCGGGCGGTGCCGCTGCTGCCCTTCATCTGGTAACGCAGGCTGGCTACCCGGGCATTATCCGGCGGGGAGGTTAACGACAGCTTCCACAGGCCGGTGAGGAATTTGGTTGACCCGGCTTTTAACGCATCCGGCGGCAGGGTCAGGGCATTTTTATCCACGCTTACCACCGCAGGCTCTGGCTTGGGGGCAACGGTGACGCTGGCCTGCTCCAGCGGCAAATTCACGGCAACCATTGGCGGTTGATGTTGTAGCGGGGCTGGAGCGGGAACGGCTGTTGACGATGGGCGGGGAGAGGTTTGCATCCAGCCATAAACCCCCACGACCGCCACTATCAATACCGGGATTAGCCAGGATTTTTTGCGGGCGTCAAGCGGTGCCAGCACCGGGCGGATGTCTGCGGCCGGCACGGGGATTTCCACAGGGGCTGGTGGTTCGATCATGTGGCTATCCGCCCTAAGTTGTTCAAGGGGCGGTGGCGGGGTGGATTGGTCGGCGGCGGTAAACCCCCAAAAAGTAATCACCGGCTTGCCGCCCACCAGATAAAGGAAATGGCTACCTGGGAAGTGGAGGGCTTGGCGCAGTAATGCGCCGAACAGCTGCAATGCCCGGTTGGCTGATTGGGCGCACTGTTGGGCATGGCTTTCGATGGCCTGGGCGCAGTGTTCTAAGCATTCCAGCGCCGCCTGACGTTGAGCCTGAGAAGCTGCCGCCCAGCGCACCACATCACCGCTGACCGGGGCATACCAGTCTACCCGGTTGTTATTTTCATCAAGCGACGGGATCGCCAGGCAGGCGGCAATGGCGTGCTGTTGCCGCAACCGCAGGGTTTCACGGATTTGCAGCGCGGCATCAAACACCCTTTGCCCCTGGTCGCCGGTGGGCTGATAGTCATCAATATTGCCGCTACGTAGAAAGAGGGTTGTCACGTGCCATTACCTTCATCGCCATTTTCACCTTTTTACTTTACGGTGATAGCGATAAATCAAAGCGCTAAAAAGCGGGCTAAAACGCTAAATCCTCTGCCGATGGTGTAAACCAACACGGTCAAAACCTCGAGGCCCATGACATTCTTACCCGCGTCGTGGCCCGTTATGCCTAGCCAGTGGCATTACGTGACGCCGGGTAATCGCTCACACCTTTGTGTGCCATTGTGAAATAACCTGAGTGCGATTTGTTATTTGTCACTGAATAACGGCTATGCTGAGATGCAAACCGTAATTTGCATCAATAAATCAATAACAAAAGGTTATTCCATCATGATGTCTTTAAGGAAAACGCTGGTGGCCCTGAGCTTCAGCGCGCTGTTCCCGGCTACGGCCGCGTTGGCAGTCCCGGCCAGCACTCTGGTGTATTGTTCTGAAGCCTCCCCTGAATCTTTTAACCCGCAAATCGCCAGCACCGGCCCAAGTTTTGTGGCCAGCTCCCAGGTGTTATATAACCGCCTGATTAGCTTTAGCGAGAAAGACAACACCCCGCTGCCCTCGCTGGCGACCGGATGGACCATCAGCCCGGATGGTAAGACCTATACCTTTACCCTGCGCCAGGGGGTGAAGTTCAACAGCAACAAATTCTTTAAGCCCACCCGGGACTTTAACGCCGATGACGTGATCTTCTCGGTGATGCGCCAGAAAGATCCTAACAACGCCTATCACAAGGTGTCCGGCGGCAACTACGAATATTTTACTGACGTGGGGCTGGATAAACTGATTGCCGATGTCAAAAAGATCGACGATTACCACGTTCAGTTCACGTTGACTGAGCCAAATGCCGCCTTCCTGGCTGACTGGGGCATGGACTTTGCCTCAATCCTGTCTAAGGAATATGCCGACGAGATGCTGAAAAACAGCACCCCGGAAAATGTCGATACCTGGCCTATCGGCACCGGCCCCTATGTGCTGCGGGATTACAAAGTGGATTCGGTGATCCGCTATACTGCCAACCCCCATTACTGGGGCGGAACAGTGCCCACCAAGAACCTGATTTTCTCCATCGCCCCGGATGTGCAAACCCGGCTGGCGAAGCTGGAAAAAAACGAGTGCCAGATTATTCCGGCACCCAGCCCGGTGCAGTTTGAGTTGATCCAGAAGAATAAAGATCTGGTGTTGCACGGGGTTAGCGGCCTTAACGTGGGCTATCTGGCATTCAACACCCAGAAAAAGCCATTTGATAATGCCCTGGTGCGCCAGGCGTTAAACTACGCAGTGGATAAACAGGCCATCGTTAAAGCGGTATTCTTGAATTCCGGCACGGTAGCAAAATCACCAATCCCGCCAGGGATGTTAGGCTACGATAAAAATCTGAAGGACTACAGCTATGATCCCGAAAAAGCCAAAGCTTTGCTGAAACAGGCCGGGCTGGAAAAGGGCTTTAACACTAATCTGTGGTCGATGCCGGTGCAGCGCCCTTATAACCCGAACGCCCGCCGTATCGCCGAAATGATCCAGCATGATTGGGCCAAAGTGGGGGTTAATGCCAAGATTGTCACCTGGGAGTGGGGCGAGTATCTCTCCGGGATGCGCAAAGGCGAGCACGATACCGCGCTGTACGGCTGGATGAGTGACAACGGCGATCCGGATAACTTTGCCGATACCCTGCTGGGCTGTGGCAGCATCGGAAGCGGCTCTAACGCTGCCCGCTGGTGTAATAAGGATTATGACAAGCTGGTACGCCAGGCCAAGCTACTTAGTGAACCGGCCAAACGGGCCAAACTGTATGAGCAATCCCAGGAGGTGTTCTATCAGCAGGCACCGTGGATAGCGCTGGCCAATGGTAAGACCTTCTATGCCACCCGCAGTAACGTCTCCGGTTATAGTGCTGGTACGATTAACGGTAGCGATTTCTCGAAAGCGAAGCTGGATTAATCAATCCTCTCGCCAGGTTCTGAGCCACGGTTATCGCCGTGGCTTTTTTATATCAGGAGTAAATATGAGCCATCTGGAAGCAGTACAAGCGCAGGTTGATGAAGCCATTAACGCCGGGGCTATCACCGGCATGAATGAGCTGCTTATTGTGTTAAGTGATGATGGGGAACTGAGCCGCGAACAACGTTATACCGAACAGCAGCGCCTGCGTACCGCCATCGCCCACCACGGCCATAAGTATAAAGAAGACCAGGAATTGCGCCGCGATCAGCTCACCCGCGGCGGTGAAATCCTCTGATTCAGAACTGGCGCCGGGCCACTAGCCAAGCGCCAATCACCAGCAATACCGCACCACATAGCGGGCCAATTAATGCCCGTAACGGGGCACCACCGCTACGCCACAAATCCATCGCCAGGCCGCCAATTAGCTGGCTTGCCACTAGCACCGCAATCGTCGTCGCCGCACCGACATACTGATAGCCATTGATACTGGCAAATACAAAGAAAGAGCCAAGCAAACCGGGGATCAGCGTCCACCAGCGCACGGTGGCCACTAATTCCTGTACCCCGGCACTGCCATGTTTGATCAGCAGAATGGCGCTAAACAGCACAATCCCCACCAGGGAATTCAGCAGCATGGCGATAAGAATAGTGGAGGCCGACTGGGTGATGCGCACCATCAGGGTATTTTGCAGTACCAGGCCCATGCCCGCTGCCAGCAAAAACAGTAGGGTAAAGCTGTTATTCATGGGGTTGATCCGGTTGTGAGCGTTGGTCCAACTGGCACTGCATAAAAGTGAGATCCAGCCAGCGGCCAAACTTGGTACCGACCTGTGGCATCTGAGCGGTAATGGTGAAACCCAGCTGCTGGTGAAGGGCGATAGATGCCGCGTTTTGCGATTCGATTCCAGCCACCATAACGTGCTTGCCAATCTTGCGGGCCTCAGCCATCAGTTCGATCATCAACGCCTTGCCATAGCCCTTACCAAAATGGTACGGGTGAACATACACCGAGTGCTCCACAGTGTGGCGGAAGCCATCAAAGGCCCGCCAGTCGCCAAAGGAAGCGTAACCTACCACCGCGCCATCTTCCACCGCCACTAATACCGGGTAACCCGCCAGCTGACGCTGGCCCAGCCATACCACACGGTTTTCTTCATCAACGGTTTTATCATTCCAGATGGCGGCAGTGTGCTCTACGGCATAGTTATAAATGGTGACGATAGACTGGCAATCATGATTAGTGGCGTGGCGAATATTCATTTTGCTTACCCTTAAGCGTCTACTATAGTAATACACTATGAATAATATAATAGACGACGTAAATCAATGTATCGCTTCGACAATTCGTCAGGAGCGGGAAACCCGCAGTTGGTCACTGACCGAACTGGCGAATCAGGCCGGAGTGTCGCGGGCGATGATCTATAAAATCGAGCGCGGTGAAAGTAGCCCCACGGCCACGCTATTGGGGCGGATTGCTGGAGCCTTTGGCATCAGCATGTCTACCCTGATTGCCCGGGCGGAGATGCAGGAAGGGCGCTTGATTCAGCGTAGCCAACAGCCGGTGTGGCAGGATCCCCAGAGCGGTTATCTGCGCCGCCATATTTCACCCCGGGGCGACGTGCCTCTCGATATGGTTGAAATTGAATTACCTGCCGGTAGCGATATCCCGATGCCAGCGGCGGCCTACCGGGATGCCCACCAGTGGCTATGGATGCTGGAAGGGGAACTGGTATTTGTGGAAGGCCTGGCGCGCCATGTATTACACGCCGGGGATTGTTTGATGCTTGGCCCCGCCAGCGATTGTGAATTTATCAATCAAAGCCAACATAGCTGCCGTTATCTGGTGGTGCGGATCAATACCGCCTTTAGCAGCCCGCGGCAATAAAGTCACCGTTGGCGCTGACCGGGATCACCAGGTCGCTTAATGGGCCGAGGGTGAGTACCACTAATAACAGGAAGTAACGTTGATTTGCACCAGGTAGGGAGCAAACTGTCTTAAGCAAGGTTCTATGTTGAGTGATAACTAAGAGTTATAGTTGCTCATGTTTTGATAATTACATGGTAACAAATCGGGATGTCATCACATTTATCAGGGTTGATTCCCATCATGAATAAAATGCATTAAAAATATCGTGTAATTGTGTATTGTTGCTAGTATGTTAATCGATGTATTGGGTCAGTCCCGAATCCAATTTACCTTGCTCAACTTAAAATCATTACCCCTGATTATTGGTGGGAAAAAATATGCTTGAATTAGAAAAAGCTCAAAGGGTGAGCTTAACCCTGCAGGTTGAGTTGCGCCTAAAAAATGCCCTTATCGTCGGATCATTAGAGCCTGGAGCCAGGTTGATTACTAAGGAAATTGCCGAGCAATTAGGTACCAGTATTACCCCCGTGCGTGAAGCATTACTTCGGTTAGTATCATCCGGAGCACTTGAAGCTACGCCAGCCCAAGCTTTTTTAGTACCCAAAATGACACTTGATAAATACCGAGAAATCACCCTGATCCGTAAGAATCTGGAAATGATGGCGGTAATGGAAGCTGCTAAGAATATTGATGAAGAAAAGCTAGGAACTTTACGGACGCTTTATTCTAATTTTAGTGTGGCTAAAACCGAAGGGCAGGTAGAGCCAGCATTACAAAGTAATCTTCACTTCCGGTTTACATTGTATAGCTACGCTCAGATGCCAACGCTGATGGGGCTGATAGAGCAACTTTGGGTGCGTATGGGGCCTAGCTTCCACTTTTTATATCCACTACCTGGACCGATGCTAAGAGGCCCACATAATTATGATGAACTGTTAAAATATCTGGCAGATAAAAACCAGCTGGCAGCCTCAGAGAACATCGGTAAGATAATTGATGGCAGTATGGATG
>CBIFWW010000093.1:0-13257 GCA_966186435.1 uncultured Enterobacteriaceae bacterium | reverse complement strand
AAATGGCCCCTTTATGCTGCACCGGATTTACAGGCGCACAGGTTTAATGTTCCAGATCTCGTCGGCGTATTCCTGAATAGTCCGGTCAGAAGAGAAGTAGCCCATGTTGGCGATGTTGTGCATCGCTTTAGCGGCCCAGGCTTCCGGCTCCAGATACAGGTTATCTACTTCATCCTGGCAATCCACATAGCTGCGGTAATCCGCCAACACCTGGTAGTGATCGCCAAAGTTAATCAACGAATCCAGCAGGTCACGGTAGCGCCCCGGATCCTGTGGGTTAAACACCCCGGTGCCAATCTGGGTCAGCACCCGGCGCAGTTCTTCATCCTGCTCGTAGTACTCGCGCGGGTTGTACCCCTTACGCCGCAGATCTTCCACCTCTTCCGCCGTGTTACCGAAGATAAAGATATTCTCTTCACCCACGTGCTTCTGGATCTCAATGTTGGCCCCATCCAGGGTACCAATGGTCAGCGCCCCATTGAGTGAAAACTTCATGTTACTGGTACCGGAGGCTTCCGTACCGGCGAGAGAGATTTGCTCGGAGAGATCCGCCGCCGGAATGATCAGCTGCGCCAGGCTCACGCTGTAGTTCGGGATAAACACCACTTTTAGGCGATCTTTCACCACCGGATCGTTGTTGATCACCGCTGCCACGTCATTGATCAAATGAATGATGTGCTTCGCCATATAGTAGGCCGAGGCGGCTTTACCGGCGAAGATATTCACCCGTGGTACCCACTCGGCTTCCGGATCGTCTTTGATACGGTTATAGCGGGTGATCACGTGCAGCACATTCATCAACTGGCGCTTATATTCGTGGATACGTTTGATCTGCACATCGAACAGCGCTTTCGGGTTGACCACCACATTGAGCTGCTGGCCGATATAAGCCGCCAGACGCTTTTTGTTCTCAAGCTTCGCACCCTGAACCTGCTTAATCACCTGCGGGTAATCCGCATGCGGTAGCAGTTCACTCAACTGGCTGAGATCGGTACGCCAGGTGTGGCCAATATGTTCATCCAGCACGTCAGACAAGGACGGGTTAGCCAGCGCCAGCCAGCGGCGCGGGGTGACCCCGTTGGTCTTGTTGCAGAAGCGCATCGGGAAGATAGCGGCAAAATCGGCAAACAGCGATTGCACCATCAGGTTGGAGTGCAGTTCCGATACCCCGTTAACTTTATGGCTGATCACCACCGCCAGCCAGGCCATACGCACCTGGCGGCCATTGGATTCATCAATGATCGAGCAACGGCTCAGCAGCCCGGGATTATCCGGATACTGCTCCTTAATAGTTTTCAAGAAGTAGTCGTTGATTTCAAAGATAATCTGTAAATGGCGCGGCAGGATCTTACCAAGCATGTCTACCGGCCAGCTCTCCAGGGCTTCACTCATCAATGTGTGGTTGGTATAGGAGAAAACCTGGCAGGCCACTTCAAAGGCGTCTTCCCAGGTAAAGCGATGCTCATCGATCAGCAAACGCATTAATTCTGGGATCGACAACACCGGATGGGTGTCGTTGAGGTGGATCGCGATCTTGTCCGCCAGGTTGTTATAGGTCTTATGCAACATGTAGTGGCGGTTAAGAATATCCTGCACCGTGGAGGAGACCAGGAAGTATTCCTGGCGCAGACGCAGCTCGCGGCCTGAGTAGGTGGAGTCATCGGGGTACAGCACCCGGGATACGTTCTCCGAGTGGTTTTTATCTTCCACTGCGGCAAAGTAATCACCCTGGTTGAACTTACCGAGGTTGATCTCGCTACTGGCCTGGGCATTCCACAGACGCAGGGTGTTTGTAGCGTCGGTATCATAACCGGGGATAATCTGATCGTAAGCGACGGCTAGGATCTCTTCGGTTTCAACCCAGCGGGATTTTTTACCTTCCTGCTGGATACGGCCACCGAAGCGTACCTTGTAACGGGTGTTATGGCGCTTAAATTCCCACGGGTTACCGTATTCCAGCCAGTAGTCCGGTGACTCTTTCTGGCGGCCATCGACAATGTTCTGTTTGAACATACCGTAGTCATAGCGGATGCCATAGCCACGGCCCGGCAGCCCTAAGGTCGCCAGGGAGTCGAGGAAGCAGGCAGCCAGACGGCCTAAGCCGCCATTGCCCAGACCAGGGTCGTTTTCTTCGTCGATCAGCTCTTCAAGGTTTAGGCCCATCTCTTCCAGCGCATTATTGATATCTTCATAAATACCGAGCGATAACAGGGCGTTGGAAAGGGTGCGGCCAATCAGGAATTCCATCGACAGATAATACACCTGGCGGTCTTCCTGGGAGAGTTGGGCGCGGTTGGAGCGCAGCCAGCGTTCAACCATGCGGTCCCGTACCGCAAACAGGGTGGCGTTCAACCACTCATGCTTGTTGGCAATGGCGGGATCTTTACCGATGGTAAACATCAGCTTGTAGGCAATTGAGTGCTTCAGGGCCTCAACGCTGAGCGTCGGGGAAGCGTAACTAAAGGGTGCGTTCATAGTACGTGATTCCTGAATGATTACATCAAGCGTTGATAGAGATCGCGGTAAGATTGCGCTGCTACTTGCCAGCTAAAATCCATTGCCATGGCCTGACGTTGAACAAAACGCCACAGCGAAGGACGGGACCACAATACGAAAGCCCGCCGGATCGCCCGCAACAAGGACCAGGCATTGCTATCTTCAAACACAAAACCGGTGGCAACACCATCAGCCAGATTTTCCAGTGAACAATCAGAAACGGTATCCGCCAATCCACCGGTACGGCGCACCAGCGGCAAGGTGCCGTATTTCAGACCATAAAGTTGGGTTAAGCCACAAGGCTCGAAACGGCTCGGCACCAGGATAACATCGGCACCGCCCATAATGCGGTGGGAGAAGGCCTCATGATAGCCAATCTGCACCCCGACCTGCCCTGGATGTTCCGCTGCCGCCGCCAGGAAACCTTCCTGCAATACCGGATCGCCCGCGCCCAGCAGCGCCAGTTGGCCGCCCTGCTCGAGCAGACCCGGCAACGCCTCCAGTACCAGATCCAGTCCTTTCTGGCTGGTGAGGCGGCTAACCACCGCAAACAGCGGCGCTTTATCATCCACTTTAAGACCCATGGCAACCTGGAGCTGGCGCTTGTTTTCTGCTTTCTCTTCGAGGGTATCACGGTGGTAACGTGACGCCAGTAACAGGTCCGAAGTCGGGCTCCAGATGGCTTCGTCTACCCCGTTGAGTATCCCGGAGAGGCGGCCTTCACGGTGACGCTGGCGCAATAACCCTTCCATACCATAGGCAAACTGCGGCTCGGTAATTTCACGGGCGTAAGTCGGGCTGACGGCGGTGATATGGTCGGCGTAGAACAAACCTGCCTTTAAGTAGGAAATCTGGCCGTTAAACTCCAGCCCATGCATGTTATAGAACGACCACGGCAGGTCGATATCATTCATATGATGGGCATAGAACATCCCCTGGTAGGCCAGGTTATGTACGGTAAATACTGATTTCGCCGGGCGGCCGCGGGCTGTCAGATAAGCCGGAACCAGACCAGCGTGCCAGTCGTGGGCATGCACTACTTGCGGATGCCAGAATGGGTCCAGGCCACAGGCCATTTCACACCCTACCCAGCCGAGCAGCGCAAAGCGCAATACGTTATCGACATAGGCAAACTGGTTGGTGTCGTGGTATGGACTCCCTGGGCGGTCATACAGATGCGGGGCATCAATCAAATAGACGCCCACCCCATTGTACTGGCCGTAAAGCAAGGCAAAATGCCCGGCAAAGGTATCCCGGCGGGTGACAACCTGCAAGTCGCTAATCCCGCGGCGGATGTCCGGAAATGCAGGCAGCAGCACGCGTGCGTCAATGCCGGCCTCTTTTTGAGCGGCTGGCAGCGCACCGATTACATCCGCTAGCCCCCCGGTCTTTAGTAATGGAAACATCTCAGAACAGACGTGTAAAACCTGCATTATGGCTCCCGTTTAAACTCTCGGCACCAAAGGTGCGCCCAACCATTCTTGTTAATCTGCACCCACCCGGGCGCATGAAGTCCTTTTCCTGCATGACTCAGTCTTTTAATTTGGCGAGCATTTCCCGCGTCACTAAAACAATCCCTTCTTCTGAGCGATAGAAACGGCGCGCATCTTCTTCTGCGTTCTCCCCAATGACCAAACCCTCAGGGATTTTGCATGCCCGGTCGATAATGCAGCGGCGCAGGCGGCATGAGCGGCCCACCCACACATCTGGAAGTAATACGGCGGAATCGATATTACAGAAAGAGTTCACCCGTACTCGTGGGAATAGAACCGATTGCACCACCACCGAGCCGGAGATAATGCAACCACCGGATACCAGGGAGTTCAACGTCATACCGTGGCTACCAGAGCGGTCCTGAACGAACTTGGCCGGTGGCAGAGATTCCATGTGGGTGCGGATCGGCCAGTCCTGGTCGTACATGTCCAGTTCCGGAGTGACGGAGGCGAGATCGAGGTTGGCTTTCCAGTAGGCTTCCAATGTCCCCACATCACGCCAGTAGGGTTCTGCCGTTGGATCGGACTGCACGCAGGAGAGCGGGAACGGGTGAGCAAAGGCAGCCCCCTCGGACACCACTTTAGGAATGATGTCTTTACCGAAATCGTGGCTGGAGCTTTCGTCGTTGTCGTCGTCTTCCAGTAACTGGTAAAGATATTCAGCGTCGAAAATATAAATCCCCATACTCGCCAGCGATTTCTGATCGTTCCCTGGCATGGTCGGTGGGTTGGCCGGTTTCTCAACGAAATCAATAATCTTGTCGTTTTCGTCCACCGCCATGACACCAAAGGCAAAGGCTTCTTCTTTTGGCACCGGCATACAGGCCACGGTGCAACGTGCGCCTTTTTCTGCGTGGTCGATCAGCATGCGCGAGTAGTCTTGCTTATAGATATGGTCACCGGCCAGGATCACCACATACTCGGCGTTATAGCGGCGGATGATGTCCAGGTTTTGGGTCACCGCATCGGCAGTACCGCGGTACCAGTTTTCACCAGTAACACGCTGCTGGGCCGGTAGCAGATCGACGAATTCATTCATCTCTTCGCTGAAGAAAGACCAACCGCGCTGGATGTGCTGAACCAGGGTGTGGGACTGATATTGGGTGATGACACCAATACGACGAATACCGGAGTTCAGGCAGTTCGACAGTGCGAAATCGATGATGCGGAACTTACCACCGAAGTGGACAGCAGGCTTGGCGCGTGTGGTCGTCAGATCTTTTAAGCGACTCCCGCGCCCCCCCGCCAGAATAAGCGCGACGGATTTCATTGGCAGCTGGCGTGCCATCATCAATGAATCTTTTTCTAATTTAACCATGACTGACTCCTTATCTTATGACTTCTGGAATACGCACACCCCGTGCGCGGGACCATGCCATACAGCCAAAACTACCGGGTTTTCAGACCCGGCAAACGGAGGAATGGCGCGCCATTGGCCCTCAGGTAATACAATTTCACCCACTTCATCAGTGGCGTTAATCGCAATGAGCCAACGGCCGGAAAGCAAGATCTGCATACGGCAGACCCTACGTTGCCATTCGTCGGTTTGTAACGGCTGTGCTTCCTTGTTTAACCAATTCACATTGCCATCACCTTCCTGCCACCACTGGTTAAGGGTCAGGGCGGGAATGACTTTACGTAAATGAATCAATGCGGCAGTAAAGGCAGTAAGGCCAGGGTTGGCCTGCTCCCAATCAAGCCAGGTCAGGGCGTTATCCTGGCAATACGCATTGTTGTTGCCGTGCTGACTGTGCCCGTGTTCATCCCCGGCCAACAGCATTGGCGTCCCCTGTGACAGCAGCAGGGTGGTAAGCATGGCATGGAGACTGGCCCGGCGATGCTCAACCACCGATAGCCCGGCACCGATACCCTCAAACCCATGGTTATAACTGTAGTTGTTATCTGTGCCGTCGCGGTTATCTTCCCCATTTGCTTCATTGTGTTTGTGGTCATAAGAGACACAATCACGCAGGGTGAAGCCGTCGTGGGCCGTGATTAAATTGATACTGGCCGAGGGCAATTTCCCTTCACATTGGTACACATCGCTGGAGCCAGCGAAACGGCAGGCAAACCCACCGGCGGTGAGATCCCCATGAAGCCAGAAGCGGCGCATACCGTCCCGGAAATGGTCGTTCCACTCGGCAAACAGCGCCGGGAAGTTACCCACATGATAACCGCCCTTGCCGATGTCCCACGGCTCGGCAATTAGCTTCACCTGCGACAGCCGGGGATCGTTTTTGATGGCCTCAAACAGCGGCGCATCCTGACGGAACTCCGGGGTGCGGCCCATGACAGTGGCGAGGTCAAAGCGGAACCCGTCTACGTGGCATTCCTCAACCCAAAAACGCAGGCAACCCATAGCGTATTCCACCACTGCCGGGTGGCTCAGATTGAGAGTGTTGCCACACCCGGTCCAGTTTTCGTATTCGCCGTTTTCCTGCAACCAGTAATAGCTACGGTTATCCAGGCCCCGTAGCGATAAAGTTGGCCCTTCCACATCGGTTTCCGCCGTATGGTTGAGAACGATATCGAGGATCACTTCAATACCCGCCCGGTGTAGGGCCTTCACCGCATCGCGGAATTCATTAAGGGCATTTTCAGGTTTGCCTCCTTGGGCGTAAGCCGGTTCCACCGCTAACATCGCCAGCGGGTTATAGCCCCAGTAATTGGTTAGCCCCATCCGTAGCAGGCGCGGCTCACTGGCAAACTGGGCCACCGGCAGCAGTTCCAACGCGGTGATACCCAGCTTTTTGAAATAGTCGATCATCACCGGGTGGGCCAAGGCGGCGTAGGTGCCGCGCAACGCCTCTGGAATACCAGGATGTAGCTTGGTCAACCCACGGACATGGGCTTCATAAATGACCGTTTCACCCCAAGGGATGTTGGGTGAGACGTCCCCTTCCCAGGCGTAATTATCGTGGACAACTACACCTTTTGGGGCCGCCGGGGCGCTGTCCCGTGGGTCTGGATGATCCAGCCCGCCAAACAGACGCGGATCATCCGCTACCACGCCATCCACCAGACATGCACAAGGGTCCAGCAGTAGTTTGGCCGGATTGAAGCGGTGGCCTTGAGCCGGGTCAAAAGGCCCGTGAACCCGATAACCATAGCGCAGCCCAGGTCGCCCCCCGGGTAGATAGCCGTGCCAGATATCACCGGTGCGCGCCGGCATCAGATAGCGTTGTTCGTTGCCATCGCTATCAAACAGGCATAACTCAACGGCCTCTGCGTGAGCCGAGAACAAGGTAAAATTGATGCCAGTACCATCAAAACTGGCGCCTAAGGGCGCAGCATTACCTGATTCCAGATGGGTCATTCCGCCTCCCTGACCAACCACAGCGTAGACAGTGGTGGCAGTGTGATGCTCAGTGAATGTTCACGGCCGTGGCTTGGAATTGCGTCACTATGAATCACGCCATAGTTACCACTGTTGCTGCCGTGGTAATGCTGCGAATCAGTGTTCAGCGCTTCTTTCCAACGGCCTGGCTGGTTGATACCAAAGCGGTAGTTTTCACGGGGCACCGGGGTGAAGTTGCTGGCAACAATTACTTCATTGCCCTGCTTATCACGGCGCACAAAGATAAATACCGAGTTGGCTTTATCTTCCACCACCAGCCATTCGAAACCGTAATCATCAAAGTCCAATTCATGGAGCGCTTTGTGATGGCGGTAGGTGAAGTTTAGATCGCGAACCAGACGCTGCACGCCGTGGTGCCAGTTATCGCCCCCTTCCAGCAGGTGCCAGTCAAGGCTGCTGTCATGATTCCACTCGCGGCCTTGAGCAAACTCGTTACCCATAAAGGTGAGTTTTTTACCCGGGAACGCCCACATCCAGCCGTAATAAGCCCGTAGGTTGGCGAACTTCTGCCAGGCATCGCCCGGCATCCGATCGAGAATTGATTTTTTACCGTGAACTACTTCATCGTGAGACAACGGCAAAATGAAGTTTTCGGTGCCGTTATAGAGTATTCCGAAAGTGAGTTTATCGTGATGATGCTGACGATAAACCGGGTCCAGCTTCATGTAATCGAGGGTGTCATGCATCCACCCCAGGTTCCATTTGTACCAGAAGCCCAACCCACCCATTTCCGGTGGGCGAGACACACCAAGGAAGTCGGTAGACTCTTCCGCCATGGTCACTGCACCAAAGCCTTCGGCCCCGAGAATGCGATTGGTATTGCGCAAAAATTCAATAGCTTCGAGATTTTCACGGCCACCGTACTCATTGGGGATCCACTCCCCGTCTTTGCGGCTGTAATCCCGATAGGTCATGGAGGCCACCGCATCCACGCGCAGGGCATCAATACCAAAGCGCTCGATCCAGTACAGGGCGTTCCCCACCAGGTAGTTGGTCACTTCCCGGCGGCCATAGTTGTAAATCAGGGTGTTCCAGTCGTTATGGTAGCCTTCGCGCGGGTCGCTGTGCTCATACAGGTTGGTGCCGTCGAACTTCGCCAGCCCAAAATCATCAGAAGGGAAGTGGCCCGGTACCCAGTCGAGAACCACGCTCAGGCCAGCCTGATGGGCGGCATCAATAAAGTAGCGGAATTCATCACGGGTACCGAAGCGGCGAGTTGGCGCGTACATGCCCAGCGGCTGATAGCCCCAGCTGCCATCAAAGGGGTGCTCGTTAATCGGCAGCAGCTCGATATGAGTAAAACCCATGCCTTTCACATAAGGGATCAACTGATCCGCCAGCTCGCGGTAGCTTAGCCAGAAGTTGTTATCGGTATGACGGCGCCAGGAGCCAAGGTGCACTTCATAGATAGAGATCGGCGCATCAAAGCCATTGGCTTTCGCCCGGGCTTCACTGGCCTGGATTTTGTCCGGCAGGCCGCAAATCAACGAGGCGGTTTCCGGGCGCATTTGCGCTTCAAAGGCATAAGGGTCAGCTTTGATCCGCAGGTCGCCGTTGGCGTCGATCATTTCGTATTTATAGAGCTGGCCATTATGGGCGCCAGGGACAAACAGTTCCCAGATACCGCTTTCTTTGCGTAGACGCATCGGATGGCGACGGCCATCCCAATAGTTGAACTGGCCTACCACAGAGACGCGCTGAGCATTCGGCGCCCACAGCGAGAAGCGGGTGCCGGTAACGCCATCCATGGTGGCCGGGTGCGCCCCCATGGTTTCGTAGGGGCGCATGTGGGTGCCTTCCGACAGCAGCCAGCTATCCATATCCTGGATTAGGGTGCCAAAGCGGTAAGGGTCATCAATCAGGTTTTGCTGACCATGCCAAATAACGGCCAACTGGTAGCGGAATAGGTTTTTGCGGCGTGGAAGTACCCCTGCGAAGAAACCGCGGGAATCGAGACATTCTAGCTTGCCGACTTTACGGCCAGTTTTGGGTTCAATCACCCAGACTTCGGTGGCATCCGGTAATAGCGCGCGGACCTCAATGCCAGCCTCGGTTTTATGCATCCCTAATACTGAAAACGGATCTGCAAAGTGGCCTGCTATCAGCGCGTTAATCACGTCTCTTTCTAAACGAACAGACATGCGAATCATCCTGTAATTTTTAGGTGCCTGTGCGCGGCTCAAGCCACGTTATCCTGCCAGACACTTCTTTTATTGTATTGACCTGAACGCGCCGCGTTTAAAAAAACCGTCCTCCGGCATCGTCCAACCTCAGGTAAGGCGTGTTACCCGCCCCACCCTAAAGCATAGTCAACGGTTATCTTACTCCCGATAAAAAATGAAACATTAGCGTTACTCCTTGTTATACGCAAAAAAGGGGTGTACTAGCACCCCTCGAACTTAATCCGTCTTAAGCCAGCTGCCGTAGCATGCGGCGCAGTGGCTCTGCAGCCCCCCAGAGCAGCTGGTCCCCCACGGTAAAGGCGGAGAGATACTCAGGCCCCATGTTGAGCTTGCGCAAACGTCCTACCGGGGTCGCCAGGGTGCCGGTCACCGCAGCCGGGGTCAGCTCACGTATCGTGATATCACGGTCATTCGGCACCACTTTCACCCAATCATTGTGGGTAGAAAGTAGCGATTCAATCGTGGCAATTGAGACGTCTTTTTTCAGTTTCAGGGTGAATGCCTGGCTATGGCAGCGCAACGCGCCTACCCGCACGCACAGGCCATCCACCGGAATAGTCTGGGCGCTATTGAGGATTTTGTTGGTTTCGGCCTGGCCCTTCCACTCTTCGCGGGTTTGGCCGTTCTCGAGTTGCTTATCAATCCACGGGATCAGGCTACCGGCCAGCGGCACGCCGAAGTTATCCATCGGCAGTTCACCACGGCGGGCGAGGTCAGTGACTTTACGTTCGATATCCAGAATGGCACCGGCTGGGTCAGCCAGTTCTGATTGCACCGCGCCATAAAGCTGGCCCATTTGGTTTAGCAGTTCGCGCATATGACGCGCGCCGCCGCCAGAGGCCGCCTGATAGGTCGCCACTGACGCCCACTCCACCAGGTCGTTAGCAAACAACCCGCCTAAGGACATCAGCATCAGGCTGACGGTGCAGTTGCCGCCAACGAAAGTTTTAATACCGTTGTTTAGCCCTTGCTGGATAACGTGCTGGTTTACCGGATCGAGGACGATAATGGCATCATCCTTCATCCGCAGCGAAGATGCCGCGTCAATCCAGTACCCCTGCCAGCCGCTGGCGCGCAGCTTAGGGTAGATGTCGTTGGTATAATCCCCGCCCTGGCAGGTGACGATAATATCCAGTGCTTTCAATGCATCAATTGAATAAGCGTCCTGGAGTTTACCTGCAGAGACTCCACCAAAAGCGGGAGCATCCTGCCCAAGTTGGGAAGTGGAGAAAAAGACGGGGCGGATAGCGTCGAAATCGCGCTCTTCGATCATGCGTTGCATGAGGACAGAGCCGACCATCCCGCGCCAGCCGATAAAACCAACATTTTTCATAGCGAGTGTTTCCTACAGAGGAGTGTGCGTTTTGTGCGTGCCAGCCGTAGGCTGGGACCTCTTTCACCTTACAAAATGCAGCCAAAGTCGCAAGTGAATTTAATCAATGATCGCCAGACCATTAGAAATGCGGCTTATAGGCAGGAAACCCCTCTCCTTTTGCCGTGTTAATCCCTGACGCCAGCCCTCGTCATACGCGTTTCTGCGTGAGTAGCTGGCGTGTCTAAATTTGGTGGTGCTCCGCAGTACACCTGGCGGTGCCGGTATTATGAATAGGCCCTTTCAGATGGCTTTACGAATAATGCTAAGTTTACGTAAAATTCCTAAAACTCTGCGCTGCCGCACACTCTCAGGGGCCAGGGGCCATAAGCAAAAAAAAGCTTCCCGAAGGAAGCTTTTCGTTACCGTAGTCAGTATTAGCTTAATGTAGTAAAGAAGATCATACCGACCAGTGCCCCAACCACGCCGAGGATAGTTTCCATCATGGTCCAGGTTTTCAGGGTTTGCGCTTCGCTGGCACCGGTAAATTTACCGAACAGCCAGAAGCCGGCATCGTTCACGTGGCTGACTACGATAGAACCACCGCCGATGCAGATAGACAGAGCAGCCAGCTGTGCGCCGGAGTAATGCATCTGTTCAATCACTGGCATTACCAGGCCAACGGCCGTCAGACAGGCAACGGTAGCTGAACCCTGGATAATACGAACCGCCGCAGCCAGGATAAAGCAGGTTAACGCGATAGGCAGACCCATACCGGTCAGAGCTTCACCCAGAGCCGGGCCTACACCGGAATCAACCAGTACCTGCTTGAATACACCGCCAGCACCGATAACCAGCAGGATGATACCCGCAGGTTGCAGCGCCTGGCCGCAGATTTCCATCACGCGTTCTTTTGCCATGCCCTGACGGTGAGCCAGACCATAAATAGCTACCAGGCAAGCAATCAGGATCGCGGTGAACGGGTGGCCGATAAACTCCAGCCATTCGTACAAACTTGACCCTTCAGCGGTAAAGCGAGCCGCGATAGTTTTCAAACCTACCAGCACTAGCGGCAGCAGAATCAAAGACAGGCTGAAGCCGAAGGAAGGCAGTTTACTTTCGCCCAAGTGCGGCTCGGAGATATCGTCAGGGATGTTCAGTTCAACATAACGGCTGATGACGTTACCGAACAGCGGCCCGGCAATCAGCATCCCTGGGATAGCGGCACACAGGCCAATCAGAATCATCCAACCAAAGTCAGCATGCATCTGGGAAGCCAGCAGCATTGGGGCAGGCCCAGGCAGCAGGAAAGCAGCGGCGGCGGCAACACCGGCAAACAGAGGAATAACCAGTTTCACCAAGTTAGTCCCGGTATGGCGTGCCATGGAGAAAGCCACGCTAATCAGCAACACGATGGCCACTTCAAAGAACAGCGGCAGCGCACAAATCAGACCCGCCAAACCAATGGCGTAGTGGGCGCGGCTGTGACCGAAGGATTTAAGCATCTTAACGGCAATCTGATCCACTGCACCGGTTTCGTGCAGGATCTTACCGAACATGGCGCCGAGGGCGACCACAACCGCCAGGAAGCCTAAGGTGCCCCCCATGCCTTTTTCCATGGTGGCGCAAATTTTATCCAGCGGCATACCGGAGAAAAGACCAGCACCAATGGAGACAACCATCAGAGCAATAAAAGCGTGCAGACGGGCCTTCATTACCAGGAACAGCAGCAGCAGAACAGAGCCTACTGCGGTTAATACTAGGGCTAAAGTACTCACTGGGCATTGCCTTTTGTGATCAATGCAAGGGTGTTGGAAACAACGTCTTCCAGCGGTTGGTCAATATCCACTACCAGCACATCGTGTTCATCGGAACCAGGCTCTTCCAGTGTCTCGAATTGGGTGACCAGCATTTGCGGTTTGAAGAAATGGCCTTTACGGCTCAGCAAACGGCTTTCGATCAGCTCGTAATCGCCTTTCATGTAGACGAAGGAGAGATTCGGGTTATTTTTGCGCAGAATGTCGCGATAGTGTTTTTTTAACGCGGAACAAACAATCAACGAGTATTTGTTAGTGCGCTGCATAGCGAAGGCTGCATCATTTAATGCTTCAAGCCACGGGGTACGATCTTCATCGTTTAGCGGTTCGCCAGAGGCCATCTTCAAAATGTTGCAGCGCGGGTGCAGGAAATCACCGTCCAGGAAAGCTGCCTGCAATTTGTGGGCAACTTCGCTGGCCACAGCAGATTTGCCGCTTCCGGAGACGCCCATCAGGACGTAAATGTGGTGATCGTGATTGGTCGTGCTCATAGCAAACTCCCGGTGGCACTATAATGATGACGAATGGAAATTATGTTACGGGTAACTGTTATCGGTAACATTGTCCCTTGCGAAAGCGCTTTCAGGCAATAACCGTT
>CBIFWW010000092.1:0-13275 GCA_966186435.1 uncultured Enterobacteriaceae bacterium | reverse complement strand
GATCAATTGCGTTTACGAAACGCATCAGGTTACGGAGGTTGAACGCAACTGCCTCCGCTGAATTGGCTAGGTTGCACCTGAGAATAGCCCCGTTCCGGCGGGGCTATTCTTTTTATTAACAGGGGGTGAAAAGAGTCATCAATTCAGCATGGCTTCAAATCCCGAATCAGGGCGGATAGATACATTCCTAAAATAACTTATGACAACCTTATCCCAGCCCGCACCATTCCTCGAAACAGACAACAATTGTGCACCAGCACTGGATATACTAACAGTAATAAGCTGGGTTGAAAGGGCAACAATGTTTATTATCGGCAGGCTGGCTGCATGGCCAGTAGGTGTGACGGCGCGGGGGAGATCTATCTTCCGCGGCCCCTTGCGCTAGATAGAGAAAACCCCCGCTCGTTGCAAATTTAAACTGGCAACTCACGGGGGTTGTCCATGACCCTAGACAAGTCAAGGATAGCCGCCAGCGTTTGCCAAAGCAAGGAGTGCAACACGCATGGACTTTCTAAAAACCGTGATCCTGGTGATCCTGATCTACGTTATTCCACCACTACTGGAACGACGCTCAGAACGTCATCAACCGATCAATTGCGTTTACGAAACGCATCAGGTTACGGAGGTTGAACGCAACTGCCTCTACTGAATTGGCTAGGTTGCACCTGAGGAAGGCCCCGCTCCGGCGGGGCTTTTCCGAGCATTAAAAACACAAGGCCTTTTAAAGGTACCGGGAACTGTTAGCTATAAGCATGCAGCGTACGTTGGCACAAAGCCGAGCGCACGCAGTCTTCTTTGCCAAACCGCACCACGCTTATCATTTCGTCATCACTAAACCGCGCTAACGCATCGCCAAGGCCCGATGAAATATGCGCTGGCAAATCACATTGGGTGATATCGCCGTTCACCACCACGGTGACATTCTCCCCAAGACGGGTCAGGAACATTTTCATTTGCGCTGCCGTCACGTTTTGTGCCTCGTCCAGGATGACAAAGGCGTTCTCAAAGGTGCGGCCACGCATATAGGCAAAAGGCGCGATTTCAACTTTACCTATTTCGGGGCGCAGGCAGTATTGCATAAAGGATGAACCGAGTCGGCGCACCAGTATGTCGTATACCGGCCTGAAATAAGGGGCAAATTTCTCGGAGATATCACCGGGCAAGAAACCGAGATCTTCATCGGCCTGCAATACCGGGCGAGTCACAATAATCCTGTCGACATCCTTATGTATCAGGGCCTCAGCAGCTTTAGCCGCACTGATAAAGGTTTTGCCACAACCGGCCTCTCCGGTGGCAAATATCAGCTGTTTGCTCTCGATAGCGTGAAGATAGTGCTGCTGGGCTTCGTTGCGGGCCATGATTGGCGAGGCATCACGGGAATCCCGCGCCATACCGATAGCTTCAACTCCACTCATTTGCACAAGCGATGTGACCGATTCCTCTTCACGCTGCTTATGACTACGTGAATCCCGCCTTAATACACGTTTTGCTTCACGACGGGCTTTGATCACTGCTTTTGGTCTTCCCATGGATGGCACCTTACAGTTGGTTTCATTATCCGCACGATCCAAGACCATGCGATTATGCTTACTAACAGATGAGGTTTGGCTTCCTTGTAAGCCATAGACTGCCGGTTGGTAGGGCGCAGAGCAGCCGCAGTCTTCGCTGCTAAACACACCGGTTACAAACCTGAAACTGGTATCGAAAAGATAGAAATAGCGGAAATTTTTAGAGGAGATCTGGGCGCCGCGCCGGAGGGCACGTTTTGATGTGAGATGTTGTAATTTACAACCACCGGACATCGCATTCTCCACTGTGACTAACATGTCACTGCCAGGACTGACGTTTAACTATAAGTACAACAAAAATTATCAATTTCGCAACAATATATTTACTTTATATTCGATTTTTCGCCCGACAAAGGGTTATCCTGTTTTCACACATTTAGATTAAGGATTTATTTCAATGTCTTGTTTAGATTTGGCCAAGTAAAATAATTGTTTCAATTTGAGAAAAGTTCTTAAGACTCGATTAAACCTTGTCCTAAGTAGCGATTTTGCTCGGCTACGCCTGGCAGCACATAAAAATACCCGCCGCCAATAGGCCTCACATACTCCTCCAGCGCCTCACCGTTTAACCGGTTTTGAACTGCCAGAAACCCTTTTTCTAAATCATGTTGATAACAAACAAATAGCAGCCCCATATCCAGTTGCCCTGAAGCGGAAACCCCCAGTGAATAACTATAACCTCGGCGCATCATTCTGCTATTTTCAGTTTGTTTGGTTCGCGGGTTGGCCAGGCGAATGTGGGCATCCAGCGGGATAATCTGCCCTTCGGGATCCGCTGAATAATCAGGCTCCTCATGCTCGTGCGCCATACCCAATGGCGCACCGGAATGCTTATCGCGGCCAAAAATGGTTTGCTGCTCTTTGAGCGGGGTGCGATCCCAGAACTCCACGCGCATCTGGATAATCCGTACCGCCTGATAGCTGCCATTCATCGCCCAGGCAGGTTCTTGTTGATCCGGGGTAACCCATACTAGTTCGCGCATTAATTTCTCATCCCGGCTATCGGGATTGGCGGTGCCATCCTTAAAGCCCAGCAAATTAATCGGCGTCTCTTTCCCTCGGCTACGGGCCGCATGGTTAGAAATAAACCCTTCCCGCTTCCAACGCACACTTAAGAGGTCCGGGGTGTGCTTGATCAGATCCCGTAAGGCGTGGATCACCGTGTCTTGGGTGTTAGCACAGATCTGGATCAACAGGTCGCCATGGCACAGGGCAGGATCGAGGGCATCATTAGGGAAACGCGTCATCGGCTGGAGTTTTACCGGCCTGTGGCTGGCAAAACCGAAACGCTCATCAAACATACTCGGGCCAAAGGATACCGTCATGGTGAGGTTATCCGGGGTAATAACCGGCCCCAGTATCCCGGAATCCATCGGCGGCATCCGTGGGTTTGGGGTTTTTGGTGCTGGCCCGCCCGCCGTCAGGAACGCAATGCGCTCCGTCAGCAACCGCAGCAAGCGTTCAACATCGGCTTTATCATTGGCAAGCACGTCAAAGGCCACCAGCATCATCGCCGCCTGTTGAGGAGTCAGCACACCGGCCTGGTATTGACCATAGAATGGCTGGCGCTCCTGCCTGGCATCGGGGGGTAAAGTTCCCGGTGCCGACTTATCTTGAGCAGGAGCCACCGGGCATCCGCCGATAACCAGGGCGCCGCCAAGGGCGCCCAGTCCTTTCAATAAATGGCGCCGCCCCAGGTGAGGCGCGCCAAAAGTTTTATCACTCATGATTAATCTAATCCGAGTACGCCGCGCAGTTTTGCCAGATCTTCTGCCAGGGCGGTCACCGGCCCTTTTAATGCTTTACGGTCGCCGTCAGTCAGTTTTTCATAGCTTTCAAAGCCGTCTTTGGTACGATATTTGGCGAGGATGGTGTCCACTTTCTTGAAGTTAGCATCTACTTTAGTCAACAATGGCGCATTATCTTTTTGCAGCAGTGGCCGTAGCAGTTCAACAATCTTCTGTGCACCCTCGACATTGGCCTGGAAGTCCCACAAATCAGTACGGCTGTAACGATCTTCTTCACCACTGATTTTGCTGGCGGCCACTTCTTCGACAAGCCCCGCGGCCCCACCCACCACTTTGCCTGGAGGGAAAGCCAGCTCGGAAACCCGCTGTTGGAGATCCAGCACATCGGTATTCAGCTGCTCAGCATATTTGTCCATACCTTTGGTCGAGTTGTCGCCAAACAGAGCTTTTTCCAGGCGGTGGAAGCCGGTGAATTGCGGGTCAGCAGATTTTTGTTCGTAATCGTCTTCACGGGCATCGATTTTGCCATCAAGATCGGCAAATAGTTCGGCAATAGGTTCGATGCGTTCGTAATGGGTGCGGGTTGGGGCATAGAGGGCTTTGGCTTTTTCGATATTCCCGGCTTTCACTGCATCGGTAAAGCCTTTAGTACTTTTCACCAGCTCGACAATTTCCCGAGTAACATAAGCTTTATAAGCCGTAATCGGGCCGCTTAGAGCCAAAATGTTATGGATGGCAGGGGTTTCAGCCTGGCCGTTGGCTTTAACTGTCAGCTTACCCTTAGGGTTGCTGAGCAAACCGCAGGTCATGTCGTATTCGCCGGGTTGCAAATTGGCCGTCAGCTTTTGGGTAAAGCCCGGGGCGATGTTTTCCCGCTCTTCCACCACCAGCACCCCTTTAAGGATTTCCCACTCCAGGGCTTTTTGGCTCTGGTTATTAATAATAAATTGGGTCTTCCCGGCGTTCACTGTCAATGCCATTGGCTCACACTGTTTATCCGTTACCGTGAGTTTAACCTGGGGTACCTCAGCCGCCTGTGCCGCAGCTGAACCCAGTACACTAGCAAGCGTCAGCGCCAGCGTGCTGCGTCTTAAATAGGCCATTCTTGTTCCCTTTTAAATATGGTTATGGTTAGCGCGCAGTATTGGTTGCCTGGGCCGACGGACGGCCAGGTAACAAAAACAGCACCAGTGCAGGTATCAAATAGAGGAAATATACGCCCACTTCGCTAACACTTGGTGCTTCCTGGTAGCCAAAAATACCTTCCAGCAGCGTACCGGTGAGCGAATGAGTAGACAGCACAGAACTAAAGTCAAAGGCCACATCCTGGAATTGATTCCACAGCCCGGCTTCATGAAACGCGCGAATGGCTCCGGCGGACAGGCCGGCAGCCACCAGCAGGATAAATAGACTGGTCCAGCGGAAGAAGCTCGCCAGATTGAGGCGCACCCCGCCCCAATAAAGTAAAAAGCCCAGCACCACAGCAGCGCCCAGGCCGAGCATGGCACCCAGCGGTGGCCAAATACCTACATCCTGCTGGAAGGCCGCCAACAGGAAAAACACCGACTCCAGCCCTTCCCTGGCGACAGCAAAGAACACCATCAGCAGCAGCGCCCAACTGTGATTGTTATTGCCGCGTAGAGCATTCTCCACCGCTTGCTCTAACTGAACTTTGACGTTACGGGACACCTTACGCATCCAGAACACCATCCAGGTGAGGATGATTACCGCAATCAGCGCCACTATTCCTTCAAATAGCTCCTGCTCTTTTTGTGGGAACTCCCCAGTAGTACGGTCGATAGCGATACCCAACGCCAGGCACAATCCGGCAGCCAAAAATACCCCGAGCCACATCATGGCGAAATATCCGCTTCGCCCGGTGCGCTTAAGGTAGCTGGCAATCAGGCTTACCATCAGGGCCGCCTCCAGCCCTTCACGTAACATAATCAGAAATGGCACAAACATCCTGCGCATCCTCAAAAGTACCGGCGGTCAATTGCCGTAAAGAAAGGTAAATAATAGTGATAGCGATTATCATTACGGAGAATGGAAACTCAAGAAAAATGTTTGGGGAATGATGACAAGTTGTAAAATTTTCGAGGCGGGACGTTATAAAGGGCACCGAGGGTGCCCCTGAAGGTTTATTCGCTGGCCGTTAACCGGGAAGGTGCCGGTTGGCGGTAATCAGATTCAGCTTGATCAAAACGGCGGGTGACTGCCTCACTCGGGGCGCGCCCCATCAGGCTCACTACCACAATCCCAATGCTTGCGAAGATGAAGCCAGGGATAATTTCATACAGGCCAAGCCAGGCGTAATGTTTCCAGATGAGGACCGTGGCAGCACCGATAATCATCCCAGCCAACGCCCCGTTGCGAGTCATACGTGACCACATCACCGAGAAAACAATCACCGGGCCAAAGGCGGCACCAAAGCCCGCCCAGGCGTAGCTAACTAAGCCAAGAACGCGGTTTTCCGGGTTAGCGGCCAGGGCTATAGCCACCAGCGCCACCGCCAGCACCATTATGCGCCCTACCCATACCAGCTCCCGCTGGCTGGCATCTTTACGCAGGAAGGCTTTATACAGGTCTTCAGTGATTGCACTGGAGCACACCAGCAGCTGGCAGCTGAGGGTGGACATAACAGCCGCCAAGATGGCGGAAAGCAAGATCCCGGCAATCCACGGGTTAAACAGAATTTGCGTCAGTTCGATAAACACCCGCTCACCGTTTTGGTTAACCGCCCCGGCCACGTCCGGATGGGTATTGAAGTAGGCGACGCCAAAGAAGCCTACTGCTACGGCACCGGCCAGGCACAGAATCATCCATATCATACTGATACGACGGGCGCTGACGATGGTGTGGTGGGAATCCGCCGCCATAAAGCGCGCCAGGATGTGGGGCTGGCCGCAATAGCCCAGGCCCCAACCCATCAGCGAAATAATGGCGACAAAATTCAACCCTTTGAACATATCCACGTTTTCAATGCTTTTCTGTTTGATCACTTCCAGTGAATCACCCAGGCCGCCCACGGCAATCATCACAATGACCGGGGTCAGAATCAGCGCAAAGATCATCAGCCCGGCCTGCACGGTGTCAGTCCAGCTAATCGCCAGGAAGCCGCCAATGAAGGTATAGATGATGGTCGCCGCAGCACCGGCCCACAGCGCCTGCTCGTAAGTCATATCAAAGGTGCTTTCAAAAAGACGTGCCCCAGCCACGATGCCGGAAGAACAGTAAATAGTGAAGAACAGCAGGATAACCAGCGCTGAGATAATCCGCAGCACCCGGCTTTTATCTTCAAAACGGGTAGTGAAGTAATCCGGTAAGGTCAGAGCATTGTTGTTGATTTCAGTATGAACCCGCAGGCGCCCCGCCACCAGTCTCCAGTTTACCCACGCCCCGCAAATTAGCCCGATGGCAATCCAACTTTCGGAAATACCAGACAGGAAAATCGCCCCTGGCAGCCCCATCAGCAACCAGCCGCTCATGTCCGATGCCCCAGCAGACAGCGCTGTAACCACAGGCCCCATACGGCGCCCACCCAGGATGTAGTCGTCAAAGTTTTTGGTGGAGCGCCAGGCAATAAAGCCAATCAGCAGCATCCCCAGAATATAAATACAAAATGTCACCATCATTGGTGTACTGGCTATCATGTAATACTCCCCAGGTTGTTCTTCAGGTCTGTGCCTGTATACCGCGTTTCTTAATGTATTTGCGCGGCACACATCCTGCCGCAAGCCAATTTCGTTCACAATCGGTTTAACACAATCCTTACAGATTATTTTTGCCAGTAGGAATAGTTAAATTCTATGGGTTGCACTGCATCACACTTTGCCGGGTTGCACCTTAAATAAATGTTAAGCAGCCCCGGTATTCACCTACTCTTAGTGTGAAAACCACCAGAATAATTTGTTTAAATTAGGTTAAATTCAGCGTAAATCACGACTCTGTAATGGCGGTCACATTTAACAAGGTTGCACAAAGTTGCAACATGCTCAATAGTGCTTAACAAACACCATATTGGAGTAACAGGCATGGGTACAACCACCATGGGGGTGAAGCTGGATGAAGCCACCCGCGACAGGATTAAAAGCGCAGCGGCCCGTATTGACCGCACCCCACATTGGCTGATTAAACAGGCGATTTTCAATTATCTGGAGCGTCTGGAAACCAGCGACACCTTGCCAGAGTTACCGGCATTGCTGGCCGGGGCGGCCAATGAGAGTGAAGAATCCGCTCCCATGCAGGAAGAGAGCCACCAGCCTTTCCTCGATTTTGCCGAGCAGATCCAGCCTCAGTCGGTCACCCGTGCAGCGATTACCGCTGCCTGGCGGCGTCCTGAAACCGATGCGGTGCCGATGATCCTTGAACAGGCCCGCCTCTCCCCGGCCCTGGCTGAGCAGGCCCACCGCCTGGCCTGGTCGCTGGCTGATAAGTTGCGCAACCAAAAAACCGCGAGCGGCCGCGCCGGGATGGTACAGAGCTTGTTGCAGGAGTTCTCACTCTCTTCCCAGGAAGGGGTAGCACTGATGTGCCTAGCCGAAGCCCTGCTACGTATCCCGGACAAAGCCACCCGCGATGCGCTTATCCGCGACAAAATCAGTAACGGTAACTGGCATTCCCACATTGGCCGCAGCCCGTCCCTATTTGTCAATGCCGCCACTTGGGGGCTACTGTTTACCGGCAAACTGGTGGCGACCCACAATGAGGCCAATCTCTCGCGTGCTTTGAACCGCATTATCAGCAAAAGCGGCGAGCCGCTGGTGCGCAAAGGCGTGGATATGGCGATGCGCCTGATGGGCGAGCAGTTCGTCACCGGTGAAACCATTTCTGAAGCCTTAGCCAACGCCCGTAAACTGGAAGAAAAAGGCTTCCGCTACTCTTACGACATGCTGGGTGAAGCGGCCCTGACTGCCGCCGACGCTCAGGCCTATATGGTTTCCTACCAGCAAGCCATTCACGCCATCGGCAAAGCCTCTAATGGCCGCGGCATTTATGAAGGCCCGGGAATCTCCATCAAGCTCTCTGCCCTGCATCCGCGCTATAGCCGCGCCCAATATGGCCGGGTGATGGAAGAACTGTATCCACGCCTGCGCGCCCTCACCTTGCTGGCCCGCCAATATGATGTGGGAATCAACATTGATGCCGAAGAAGCCGATCGCCTGGAGATCTCCCTCGATCTGCTGGAGCGCCTGTGCTTTGAGCCGGAATTGGCCGGCTGGAACGGTATTGGCTTTGTGATCCAGGCCTACCAGAAACGCTGCCCGTTCGTGATCGATTACCTGATTGATCTGGCGAACCGCAGCCAGCGCCGCCTGATGATCCGCCTAGTAAAAGGTGCCTATTGGGATAGCGAAATTAAACGCGCCCAGCTGGATGGCCTGGAAGGCTACCCGGTGTATACCCGTAAGGTTTATACCGATGTCTCTTATCTAGCCTGCGCCCGCAAGCTGCTTTCAGTGCCGAATCTGATTTATCCCCAGTTCGCCACCCATAATGCCCACACCCTGGCCGCCATTTATAGCCTGGCGGGGCAGAACTACTATCCGGGCCAGTATGAATTCCAGTGCCTGCACGGCATGGGCGAGCCACTCTATGATCAGGTGGTCGGCAAAGTGGCTGAAGGCAAACTCAACCGCCCTTGCCGCATTTATGCCCCGGTTGGTACCCATGAAACCCTGCTGGCTTATCTGGTACGCCGCCTGCTGGAAAACGGGGCCAACACCTCCTTTGTTAACCGTATTGCCGATACTTCCCTGCCATTGAACGAACTGGTGGCTGACCCGGTAGTCGCAGTAGAACAGCTGGCGGCCAAAGAGGCGGCAACCGGCCTGCCTCATCCTAAAATCCCGCTGCCCCGCGACTTGTACAGCGATGGCCGGGCTAACTCTGCCGGGCTGGATCTGGCCAACGAACATAGGTTGGCTTCCCTCTCCTCGGCCCTGCTAACCAGCGCCGCCCAGAAATGGCATGCCAAACCACTGCTAGAGAGCGACACCCCCGATGGCGAACGGGTTCCGGTTATCAACCCAGCTGAGCCGCTGGATACCGTGGGTTATGTGCGCGAAGCCACTGAGGCCGAAGTGGAGCAGGCATTAGTCACCGCCGTAAACCAGGCCCCAATCTGGTTTGCCACGCCACCAAGCCAGCGCGGGGCGATCCTTGAGCGTGCCGCCCAAATGATGGAAGGCCAAATGCAGCAGCTGATTGGCATCCTGGTGCGTGAAGCCGGGAAGACCTTCAGTAACGCCATCGCCGAAGTACGTGAAGCGGTAGACTTCCTACGTTATTACGCTGGCCAGGTAGCCCAGGACTTCGACAATGATACCCACCGCCCTCTCGGCCCGGTGGTCTGTATCAGCCCGTGGAACTTCCCTTTGGCGATTTTCACCGGCCAGATTGCTGCCGCCCTGGCCGCCGGTAACACGGTGCTGGCGAAGCCGGCGGAACAAACTCCGCTGATTGCCGCCCTCGGTGTCAATCTTCTGCTGGAAGCCGGTGTCCCTGCGGGCGTGCTGCAACTGTTGCCGGGCCGGGGTGAAACCGTGGGCGCCCAGCTATGTGCGGATAACCGGGTGCGGGCGGTGATGTTCACCGGCTCCACCGAAGTCGCCACTCTGCTGCAACGCACTATCGCCACGCGCCTTGACCCTCAGGGCCGCCCAACGCCATTTATTGCTGAGACCGGTGGCCTGAATGCCATGATTGTTGACTCCTCCGCCCTGACCGAACAAGTGGTGGTGGATGTGGTTTCCTCAGCCTTCGACAGCGCCGGGCAGCGCTGCTCTGCCTTGCGGGTGCTTTGCTTACAGGATGATGTGGCAGAACACACTCTGACCATGCTGCGCGGGGCCATGGCCGAATGCCGTATGGGCAACCCGGGCCGCCTTACTACCGACATTGGCCCGGTAATTGACGCCGAAGCCAAAGCCAATATTGAGGCCCATATTCAGGCGATGCAGGCTAAGGGCCATAAAGTATTCCAGGCGGCCCAGCCGATCCCGGAAGACCAGCGTGAATGGCGAAGCGGCACCTTTATCCCGCCAACCCTAATCGAGCTGAACAGCTTCGACGATATGAAGAAAGAGGTGTTTGGCCCGGTGC
Source organism: uncultured Enterobacteriaceae bacterium (assembly GCA_966186435.1). GTDB lineage: Bacteria > Pseudomonadota > Gammaproteobacteria > Enterobacterales > Enterobacteriaceae > CBIFWW01. Next base: position 2,855 of record CBIFWW010000092.1, on the reverse strand, counting down.
TGCACGTGGTGCGTTATAACCGTGCCAACCTCGGTAAGCTGGTGGAGCAGATCAATGCCGCGGGCTACGGGCTAACACTCGGGGTGCATACCCGGATTGATGAAACCATCACCCAGGTCACCGGCAGCGCCCACGTAGGTAACATATACGTCAACCGGAATATCGTTGGGGCGGTGGTGGGGGTTCAGCCCTTTGGTGGTGAAGGGCTATCCGGCACCGGGCCAAAAGCCGGTGGGCCGCTGTATCTTTACCGCCTGTTAGCCAACCGCCCGGCGGATGCCCTCCAGAAGACCTTCGCCCGCCAGGACAAGCTGGCGCCGGTGGATGCCAGTCTGCAACCGCAGTTGCAAAGCGCCCATACAGCGCTGACGGACTGGGCCGCACAGGCACCTGAGCTACAGGCAGTATGTGAAGCCTATGGCCGCCAGGCGGAAAGCGGTAAACAACGCCTGCTGCCGGGGCCAACGGGCGAGCGCAACAGCTACCTGCTGGTTCCTCGCAGCCTGATCCTGTGTATCGCAGACAATGATGACGATCGCCTGATCCAACTGGCAGCAATCACCAGTGTCGGTAGCAGTGCCCTGTGGCCGGATAATGCTGAAGGCCGCGCTCTGGCTAAACGCCTGCCCACCAGCGTGGCAGAACGCATCACCTTTGTGGCGGAAGCCAATTTGCATCAGCAGGATTATGAAGGGGTGATTTATCACGGGGATTCTGACCAACTGCGCACCCTATGCGATCAGGTGGCCCATCGCCCGGGGCCGATTGTCTCGGTTCAAGGCTTTGCCCGTGGGGAAACCAACCTGTTACTGGAGCGTTTGTATCACGAGCGCGCTCTCAGCATTAACACCGCGGCAGCGGGAGGTAACGCCAGCCTGATGACAATTGGCTAAGGCTTAGCTAACCTGAAAAGGCCCTGTAACGGGCCTTTTTTTCAAAGGAATTTAACATGAAACCGATTATGCTGATGGCCCTGGGGTTGCTGTTCTCTGGTGCGGTAATGGCGGAGGAGTGTGATAACGCCACCACCCAGATGGACATGAACCAATGTGCCGCCACGGATTACCAAAAAGCTGATAAAGAGCTGAACCTGAGTTATCAACAGGCACTGAAAAATGCCCAGCCGCCGCAGGTCTCCATGTTGAAAAAGGCGCAGAATGCCTGGATTAGCGTCCGGGATTCGGACTGTGCGTTGGTGGCCTCTGCCACTGAAGGCGGTAGCGTGCAACCGATGATCCAAAGCCAGTGCCTGGCGGATAAAACCCGGGAGCGCACCGCTTGGCTGAACTCGCTGATGCAGTGCGATGAGGGCGACCTGAGCTGCCCGCTGCGGCCCCAGTAATCAGGCCCGCACGCGGATCCCCTCCAGAATTAACTGCTGTACGCTGGCGACGGTGCGTTGGAAAAATTCATCGTCGGCCAGGGTTTTACCTGTAACGGCCTCTACCTGAACGGCAAAGTCGGCATAGTGCTGAGTGGTGGCCCAAATCATAAATATCAGATGCTGTGGGTCCACCGGGGCCAGTTTGCCCGATGCTACCCAACGGCTGATAAGGGCAGACTTATCGGCCATCAACGGTTTAACGTCATCCGATAACTCCCCCATCAGCAACGGTGCGCCTTGCAGCATTTCCTGGCAAAACAGCCTTGAAGCCTGCGGGTGATCCCGGGAAACCGCAAGCTTCAACTGAATGTAATCGGCAAGGGCATCCAGCGGCTGTACGTCATCACGCAACGCCCGCAGGGGGGCCAGCCAGACATCCAAAATATGCTTCAATACGGCAATATACAGCGCCTCCTTAGAGGCAAAGTAATAGAGCAGATTGGTACGTGAAACCCCGGCCCGTTCGGCCACTTGCTCCAAGCGGGTGCCATGAATGCCATACTGGGAGAACAACGCCAGCCCAGCGGCCAGAATAGCCTGCTTTTTAGCGGCAACCGCCGACGAACGCTTACCGGTTTTCACCCCATCCGTTACCATGATTGCTCCTTAAATTTGCGACAGATCCACGTTTCCACGGCCGGTGCCACCGCCCCACCAGGGTAATAATCTCCCCGATATCCAGAGTCATATTGGTGCCTTCTGGCCCCGCCAGCAGGATCAGCCCGGCAACTTCTTCAGGAAGATCCATTGTAACAGCGGCACCAGCGGGACATACATGGCGGTGATAAAGGCTGATTTAGAACTGTGCCCCCAGAACATGGTAATAAGAATGAAGATCGCCTCCTGAGGCTTAATGACCAAGGCGAAACGTAGTGATACAGCAGTCATTATGTGAACCTGAATATTGCGTAGGCTCACAGTTTGCGACTCCCGGGAAAAGCGTTCGGGTCAATCAGACGAAAAAAAACCGCCGAGTAGACCCGGCGGCTGGGAGAGAACAGGTTAACTCAGGCACTATTTATTACGGGCGCCATGGCTGTTCTTTCCCCCCTTCTGGCCAGCTTCTGAAGCACGTTGCGGATCATTTTTAAAATTCCCACCGCTGAGCTGGCCACCTTTACGACCTGCTTCTGATGCTCTTTCACGGTTCTCAGCAAAATTACCTGAACCGCCTCGATGGTTTGCCATCTGCTACCTCCGTCGGTTGGACATCATATTGCATTCAGTTTGCATTCAATAAAAAGGATGATTGTTTCCCACCCGGCTACGCCTTAAGCCGTGACTTCCAGCTATTAATAATCATGGCAGCCTGGAAATTGCAGAGGGCAATTTTGAAATATTTTGCAACATCATTTGCCGATTCGCTGTGCTACAAAACGAGCTTGAAACATAAGCATCTCTTATTATTAGTAAAACCGCGTTTAGAAAAAAATGTGACATAATGCTACGGATAAGATTAGTTATATTAATT
>CBIFWW010000091.1:0-13315 GCA_966186435.1 uncultured Enterobacteriaceae bacterium | reverse complement strand
GCGTAAGTGAACATCTCCAGGCGGTCATTCGACCGCCTGAGTTTTATCTTTTTATCCCACTTGAATTATTTTCCCTCCCTGGAGGACAACCGTGTCTAAGCGTCGTGTAGTTGTGACCGGACTGGGCATGTTGTCTCCTGTCGGCAATACCGTAGAGTCTACCTGGAAAGCTCTCCTTGCCGGTCAGAGTGGCATCAGCCTGATCGACCATTTCGATACTAGCGCCTATGCAACGAAATTTGCTGGCTTAGTAAAGGATTTTAACTGTGAAGAGATCATCTCGCGCAAAGAACAGCGCAAGATGGATGCCTTCATTCAATATGGAATTGTCGCTGGCGTACAGGCCATGCAGGATTCTGGCCTTGAAGTGACTGAAGAAAACGCCTGCCGTATCGGTGCCGCAATTGGCTCTGGTATCGGTGGTCTCGGTCTTATCGAAGAGAACCATACGTCCCTGACGAATGGTGGTTCACGTAAGATCAGCCCGTTCTTCGTTCCCTCTACAATTGTTAACATGGTGGCAGGTCACCTGACCATCATGTTTGGTTTGCGCGGCCCAAGTATCTCCATTGCGACAGCATGTACTTCCGGCGTGCACAACATCGGCCACGCGGCCCGAATCATTGCCTATGGCGATGCGGATGCGATGCTGGCAGGTGGGGCTGAAAAAGCCAGTACTCCGTTAGGCGTTGGCGGCTTCGGCGCAGCCCGCGCCCTGTCTACCCGCAACGACAACCCTCAGGCGGCAAGCCGTCCTTGGGATAAAGATCGCGATGGCTTCGTGCTGGGCGATGGTGCGGGTGTGATCATGCTCGAAGAGTATGAACATGCTAAAAAACGTGGTGCAAAAATTTACGCAGAACTGGTTGGTTTTGGTATGAGCAGCGATGCCTACCACATGACGTCACCGCCAGAAAACGGCTCGGGTGCTGCACTGGCGATGGTAAATGCCATTACTGATGCCGGTATCGACGCCAGCCAAATCGGTTACGTTAATGCCCACGGTACTTCTACCCCTGCAGGTGATAAAGCAGAAGCCCAGGCAGTGAAATCTGTCTTCGGTGATGCTGCAAGCCGCGTGATGGTTAGCTCTACTAAATCAATGACAGGCCACCTGCTGGGTGCGGCCGGTGCAGTAGAATCTATCTACTCCATCCTGGCGCTGCGCGATCAGGCTGTGCCACCAACCATCAACCTGGATAACCCGGATGAAGGTTGTGATTTAGATTTCGTGCCACACGAAGCTCGTCAGGTTTCTGGCATGGAATACACCCTGTGTAACTCCTTCGGCTTTGGTGGTACTAACGGCTCGCTGATCTTTAAAAAGATTTAAGCGAATCCATGACAGTTAAAGGCCCGCCATGCGGGCCTTTTTTTCAGGTCAAACCACCTTGTGCCCGGTCACTTCCCCTGCGACACGTTCCGCACACAGCTATAAGGAAACCATGTTGTTAATCAACGGCGAAACCCAAACGTACCTGGCAGCAAATGACCGTAGCGTGCAGTTTGGCGACGGCTGTTTTACCACGGCGCGGGTGGTGGAAGGGAAGGTGCGTTTTTTGTCAGACCACTTGGCACGTTTAACCTTGGGCTGCCAGCGCCTGATGATCCCGTGGCAGGATGAATCAGTGCTGGTGGCAGAGATGCAGCAGCTGGCACAGGATCAGGGGAATGGGGTACTCAAAGTGATTATCAGCCGCGGGGCTGCGGGGCGCGGTTATAGCCCTCTGGGATGCGATCGGCCAGTAAGGGTGATATCAACCTCCACCTTGCCAGCGCATTTTGCCCAGTGGCAGCAGGAAGGGGTATCGCTGGCTCTCAGCCCAATCCCTCTTGGTTGCAACCCTTACCTCGCCGGGATCAAACACCTCAATCGGCTGGAGCAAGTACTGATCCGTGCGCATCTTGACCAGATGGGCGCCCAAGAGGCACTGGTTCTTGACAGTGAAGGGTGGCTTACGGAATGCTGTGCCGCTAATTTGTTCTGGCGCCAGGGTAATGCCGTGTTCACGCCGATCATCGATCGGGCCGGTGTAGCTGGCACCATGCGCAACCATATTATTAATACGCTGGCGGGAAGCCGCTGGTCGGTGAATGAAGTGCGGGCAAAGCCCGATGTGTTAGCCGATGCGGAAGAAGTGTTGATATGCAATGCCTTACTGCCGCTGGCGCCAGTGCGCCAGGCAGGGGAGTGGCATTATACCTCCCGCACGCTCTACAGCTATTTGTCCCCTCTTTGTGAGTAAGACTGTTCAATGAAAAACATGCTCAAATTCGTGGTTCTGCTGCTGGTGGTCTTTGGCCTGGCGGCAGGTGTTGGAATGTGGAAGGTGCGTCAATTAGCCAGTGCCCCTCTGCAAATTAAGGAAGAAACGGTCTTTACTTTGAAGGCTGGCACCGGGCGTATGGCGCTTGGCAGCCAGCTGTACCAGGAAAAAATCATCAACCGCCCACGGGTATTCCAGTGGCTGCTGCGGGTTGAACCTCAATTGGCTCATTTTAAAGCCGGGACATATCGCTTTACCCCGAAGATGACCGTGCGCGAGATGATGGCGTTACTTGCCAGTGGTAAAGAGGCCCAGTTCCCACTGCGCCTGGTAGAAGGGCTACGCCTTAGCGACTGGCTGAAGGCACTGCGTGATGCGCCTTATATCAAACACACCCTTAGCGATGACCAATACGCTACTGTTGCTACCGCCCTGGATATCAACGATCCGTTACAAGTGGAAGGCTGGTTCTACCCGGACACCTGGATGTATACCGCCCACACCACAGATGTAGCACTGCTAAAGCGGGCACATAATAAAATGGTGGCGGCAGTGAACCATGCCTGGGAAGGGAAAGCTGAAAACCTGCCTTATAAAGACCCGGCCCAGTTGGTGACTATGGCCTCAATTATTGAGAAGGAGACGGCAGTCGCCGCAGAGCGTGACCGGGTTTCGTCAGTCTTTATCAACCGCTTGCGCATCGGCATGAAGCTGCAAACCGACCCAACGGTCATCTACGGTATGGGCGAAAACTACCAAGGCAAAATTTCCCGGCGAGATCTGGAAACCCCAACGCCGTATAATACCTACGTGATTGCCGGTATGCCGCCCGGAGCGATTGCCATTCCAAGCGTAGCTTCACTGCAAGCGGCAGCGCACCCGGCTAAAACACCGTATCTCTATTTCGTGGCAGACGGTAAAGGCGGCCATACTTTTAACACCAACCTTGTCGGCCATAATCAGGCGGTTGCCACTTATTTAAAAACACTCAGGGAAAAAGATGGGCAGTAAATATATCGTCATCGAAGGGCTAGAAGGCTCAGGAAAAACCACCGCCCGCAACCTGGTGGTTGAAACGCTCAAGTCTTTAGGCGTCACCGATCTGGTCTTCACCCGTGAGCCGGGCGGTACACCACTGGCTGAAAAACTGCGCAGCCTGGTGCTCGATCTTAAAGCCGTGGGCGATGAAGTCATCAACGAAAAAGCCGAATTGCTGATGTTTTATGCCGCGCGGGTACAGCTGGTCGAGACTGTAATCAAACCGGCCCTGACCCGTGGCGCATGGGTGATTGGCGATCGTCATGATTTATCCACCCAAGCTTATCAAGGCGGTGGCCGGGGTATTGATGCTGGGTTACTGAAATCCCTGCGTGATGCGGTGCTGGGTGACTTCCACCCGGATTTAACCCTTTATCTGGATGTGACCCCGGAAGTGGGCCTGAAGCGCGCCCGCGCCCGTGGCGAGCTGGATCGTATTGAGCAAGAGTCTCTGGACTTCTTCAACCGCACCCGCGCCCGTTATCTGGCGCTGGCAGCCGCCGACGACCGCATTACCACCGTCGATGCTACCCAAACCCTGGAACAGGTCTCTTTTGATATCCGCCGGACTATCACTGCCTGGGTTAAGGAGCATGCCTGATGCGCTGGTATCCCTGGCTGCGCCCAGCCTTTGACAAGCTGATTGCACAATATCAGTCCCAGCGCGGGCACCATGCTCTGCTGGTACATGCCTTGCCAGGGATGGGGGATGATGCCCTGATTTATGCGCTTACCCGCTGGATCATGTGCCAGCAGCCTGATGGCACCAAAAGCTGTGGTCATTGCCGCAGTTGCCAACTGATGCAGGCCGGTACCCATCCCGACTACTACACTATCGCCCCGGAAAAGGGCAAAGCCAGTATCGGGATTGATGCCGTTCGCGCCGTGAATGAAAAGCTGTACGAGCATGCGCGCCAGGGTGGGGCCAGGGTGATCTGGGTGCCGGATGCCGGATTACTCACCGAGGCGGCAGCCAATGCTCTATTGAAGACCTTGGAAGAGCCGCCGAATAATACCTGGTTCTTCCTCGGTTGCCGCGAGCCGGAGCAGTTACTGGCGACCTTACGCAGCCGTTGCCTTTACTGGCATCTCGCGCCACCGGAAGAAGGTTATGCCTGTGCTTGGTTAAATCGTGAAACCCCGATGCCACACCAATCCTTGCTGGCCGCGCTGCGGCTCAGCCTGGGCGCACCAGGGGCGGCTATCGAATTATTGGCCCCTGAGCGTTGGGACAAACGTGAAACCCAATGCAGCAAGCTGGAAGGAGCCTTCCAGCAGCGTGATTTATTAGCGCTGGTGACAACCTTAAATGATGATTTGGCCGTGGAGCGCCTACACTGGATAGGCACTCTGTTGTTGGATGCCATTAAGTGGCAGCGTGGGGCAGGGTTCTGGATCACCAATGGCGACAAGTCCGCGCTGGTGCAACAATTTGCAGCTGCGATGAGCGCAGCGGTGCTCCATGAGTTAATGCACGCGCTGCTGGAAACCCGCCAACGGCTGGAGACTATCCCGGGGATCAACCGGGAGCTGTTATTAACCGAATTTTTCATTAACTGGGAACAGATGCTGGCCCCTGACTGGCAGCCCCCGGCGAACAGGTTGTAAGAGAGATACCATGTTTTTAGTTGATTCCCACTGCCATTTAGATGGTCTGGATTACCAAAATTTACATCACAACGTGGATGATGTGCTGGCGAAAGCTGCCGCCCGCGATGTGCGCTTTTGTCTGGCTGTTGCCACCACTATCCCGGGCTATAAAGCCATGCGTGAACTAGTGGGGGAGCGTGAAAATGTCGCTTACTCCTGCGGCGTGCATCCGTTAAATCAGGATGAACCGTACGATGTGGAAGAGCTTAAACGCCTCGCCGCCGACCCGGCAGTGGTGGCTATGGGTGAAACCGGGCTGGATTACTTCTACACACCGGAAACCAAACCTCAGCAGCAGGACTCCCTGCGTCACCATATTCGTATAGGCCGTGAGCTGAACAAACCGGTCATCATTCACACCCGTGATGCCCGCGAAGACACTCTCAGCATTTTGCGTGAAGAGCAGGTCTCGGACTGTGGCGGGGTGCTACACTGCTTTACAGAAGATCGTGAAACGGCGGGCAAGTTACTGGATATGGGGTTCTATATTTCCTTCTCGGGGATTGTGACTTTCCGCAATGCCGACCAATTGCGGGAGGCCGCGCGCTATGTGCCATTGGATCGCCTGCTAGTGGAAACCGATTCGCCTTACCTGGCTCCGGTTCCCCACCGTGGTAAAGAAAACCAACCGGCAATGACACGTGATGTGGCTGAATATATGGCCGTTTTGAAAGGGGTTGACCTGGAAACCCTGGCTCGTCAGACCACTGAAAACTTCGGGAAATTGTTCCATATTTCCCCCTCCCTCTTGGCAATTAGCTGATCCTATAGAGTTATTTTATGGCTCGTAATTAATAGTTAAAGCGCGTAGAGTGCTCGGCCGTAAACCGGGCTGAGTACCGCCCGCCTGCAACATTCAGTAACGCTTTATGTAAAGTAATGTGAGTTTTTTTAGCGCCCGGTCTTTGAAACGTGATAGCCGTCAAACAAAGATAAGGCGATTTATTTTACTCTGCGTAATAAATACCAAAGGTACTTAGATGCCTGGTTTGTGGCCTCTTTTATCCCCAAGGGGCCAACGCGTTTAACGCAAATAAGCACAAAAACTCAGGAGCACTTTTATTATGTTCAAGAACGCATTTGCTAACCTGCAAAAGGTCGGTAAATCGCTGATGCTGCCAGTATCCGTACTGCCTATCGCAGGTATCCTGCTGGGCGTCGGTTCTGCTAACTTCAGCTGGCTGCCAGCCGTAGTTTCCCACGTGATGGCCGAAGCAGGCGGTTCTGTTTTTGCTAACATGCCGCTGATCTTCGCGATCGGTGTTGCTCTGGGCTTCACCAATAACGACGGTGTATCTGCACTGGCCGCAGTGGTTGCCTACGGCATCATGGTGAAAACCATGGCGGTGGTTGCGCCGCTGGTTCTGCATTTACCGGCAGAAGAGATCGCCGCGAAACACCTGGCGGACACCGGTGTTCTGGGCGGTATCATCTCCGGTGCGATTGCAGCGTATATGTTTAACCGCTTCTATCGCATCAAGCTGCCTGAGTATCTGGGCTTCTTCGCGGGCAAGCGTTTCGTTCCGATCATCTCTGGTCTGGCAGCGATTTTCACTGGTGTGATCCTGTCCTTCATCTGGCCACCAATCGGTTCCGCTATTCAGACCTTCTCTCAGTGGGCTGCTTACCAGAACCCGGTTGTGGCGTTCGGTATCTACGGCTTCATCGAGCGCTGCCTGGTACCATTTGGTCTGCACCACATCTGGAACGTTCCATTCCAGATGCAGATTGGTGAATTCACCAACGCAGCAGGTCAGGTATTCCACGGCGATATCCCACGTTACATGGCAGGCGACCCAACTGCAGGCAAACTGTCTGGCGGCTTCCTGTTCAAAATGTACGGCCTGCCGGCTGCTGCGATTGCAATCTGGCACTCTGCTAAACCAGAGAACCGTGCAAAAGTGGGCGGTATCATGATCTCCGCAGCGCTGACCTCGTTCCTGACCGGTATCACCGAGCCGATCGAGTTCTCCTTCATGTTTGTTGCGCCGATCCTGTACGTTATTCACGCGATTCTGGCGGGTCTGGCTTTCCCAATCTGTATCCTGCTTGGGATGCGTGATGGCACCAGCTTCTCCCACGGTCTGATTGACTTTGCCGTCCTGTCCGGTAATAGCAGCAAGCTGTGGCTGTTCCCGATTATCGGTCTGTGCTATGCGGCGGTTTACTACACTGTTTTCCGCGTGTTGATCAAAGCGCTGAACCTGAAAACGCCGGGCCGTGAAGACGCAACTGAAGATGCACAGGCTGGTGCCACTAGTGAAATGGCACCGGCGCTGATTGCCGCCTTCGGTGGTAAAGAAAATATCACCAACTTGGATGCTTGCATCACCCGTCTGCGCGTTAGCGTGGCCGATGTGGCAAAAGTAGACCAGCCGGGCCTGAAAAAATTAGGCGCAGCCGGTGTCGTAGTTGCTGGCTCTGGTGTTCAGGCTATCTTCGGGACCAAGTCCGATAACCTGAAAACTGAAATGGATGAATACATCCGTAACAGCTAAGCAGTATCGGAGAGAAACGAAGGGGAGGCGAAAGCCTCCCTTTTTTTATGGCTGGTAGTATATGTAATCCCCGTTACCCTCAAATGCGACAGGGAGGCCTGTTTATTAGCATACTGATTTTTATCAGCCCAGCGGATGCATCATAAATGGACGGAAAAGTCAGAAAAACATCGTTGTGGTTGAAAGATATGGATTAACTCACTCATACTCCTTGCTCAGGTTTATGTATACCCGTCATACTTCAAGCTGCAGGTGTGTTGGCTTTACTCGCTCACCCCGGTCACTTACTCGTGTAAGCTCCCAAGGACTCGCTGCGTCGCCGCGTGATTCGGCCCTAGGGCCTCACCCCTTCGGGGCCAGCACAAGCGCTGTTCAAAACATCTCTGATGTTTTGTCCTGCAACTCGAATTATTTAGGGTATATAAGGAAAACGTCATGGCCGAAGAAACCATTTTCAGCAAAATTATTCGTCGCGAAATTCCGGCAAATATTGTTTATCAAGATGATCTGGTCACAGCCTTTAGTGACATTGCACCACAGGCGCCCACACATATCCTTATTATTCCCAACACCCTTATCCCTACGGTCAATCACGTCACTGAAAAGGACGAGCTAACCCTAGGGCGGATGGTGACCGTGGCGGCTAAAATTGCTGAACAGCAAGGGATTGCCGAAGATGGCTATCGCCTGATCATGAATTGCAATCGCCACGGCGGGCAAGAGGTCTACCATATTCACATGCATCTGCTGGGCGGCCGTCCGCTTGGGCCGATGCTGGCGCACAGAGGTCAATGATTATGCGCCGGGGATGGCTGATTATTGTGGCAGCGCTGGTCGTTGCCGGGTGCAGTTCCCGGCCAGAGATTCCAGTGAATGCCCAGCAAACATTGGTGATGGAGTCATCGCTATTGGCAGCGGGGATTACCGCAGATAAGCCAGACATAGATAAAGGCGGTACTCAGAATGTTGCTTCTACCGGGCTTTACAATGAAAGTAATATACCCGTCACTGTGAATTACCGCTTCTTCTGGTATGACGCACACGGGCTGGAAATGCACCCGCTTGAGCGGCCGCGTACCGTGACCATTCCGGCTGGAAAAAGCCTGGACGTTAACTCAATCGCGCCCACACTTGTGGCATCTAAAGTACGTCTTTATCTCTATCTCTGAGGGTTGAATTTTGATTAGGGATCTCACTCGTTATGTTTTGATGGCTGGCTTCGCCATGATGCTGGCGGGCTGTGTGTTGCGCCAACAGCCTGCTCCCGTTGAGCAAGCTAATCCGGGCCAGTCGCAGCAACCGGCACAGCCAGTCACCCCGGCGCAACCTGCTCCGCCACAGCCAATGGTGCCTTCTGCCGGGACGGTGCCGCAGCAGCCAGGCCCGATAATGGAAACTGCACCTGGTATGGGCACCTCGGGCGGCAATATGGCTGCACCGCAAGTACGGAGTTACAACTGGAGCAGCGCCGTTCAACCGATGGTTAACAATATGCTCGCCTCAGGCGGGGCTAGCGCAGGCAGCATCCTGTTAGTGGATTCGGTTAATAACCATACCAATGGCACCTTGCGTACTGCAGAGGGCACCAAGGCACTGCTCGGTGCTGTAGCCAGCAATAAGACCTTCAAGCTGGTGACCCCGCAGCAGCTAAACCAGGCGAAGCAAAGCCTGGGGCTGTCTCCCAACGATAGCCTGGGCACGCGTAGTAAGGCCCTGGGGATCGCCCGTAAAGTTGGCGCACAATATGTGCTGTACACCAGCGCTACCGGGAAGGTGAATGCTCCCGGTCTGCGGATGCAGTTGATGACGGTACAAACTGGTGAGATTGTCTGGTCAGGTAATGGCAGCCTTCAGCAGTCACACTGATAAATCAATTGATGCCCTTTTGCAGCATCTGGTTCCGGCGGCTCAGGCCGCCGGTTCTGTTTCTCACTGCCAGGGATTAAGCGGCGGTAGCTGGCGTCTGGAGCAGGGCGGCCACACTTATGGCTTGAGAGAGGCACTGGCTTCCTCTCCTCCTGGCGTGAGTCTGGCTCGGCAGTACCGGGTGCTAAAAAGCGTGGCTCAAGGGATTGGGCCTAAGCCAATTGGGTTGTATCAAGGGTGGCTGCTGGCCGAATGGTTACCCGGAGATGTGTGCCTTGAAATGCCCCCGGCAGCGGCCATGAGCCAGCTGGCATATCAACTTCATCACCGCCCGCTGCTCGGCTGGCAAAATACCTTTGTTCCCCTGTTGGAATTTTACTGGCTGAATGCCGATCCCCGGCGGCGTACTGTGGCATGGCTGCGATTACTACGGCAAATGCAGCATCAAGGCCAGCCCCGGCCATTACGGCTGGCCCCTTTGCATATGGATCTCCACCCCGGAAACATCCTTCAACAGCGTAGCAGCTATAGATTGCTGGACTGGGAATATGCGGCGGATGGTGATGTCGCGCTGGAGCTGGCTACCCTGGTAACGCAATACGATAACCCTGCTCCGCTCCTTGAAAGTTATGCGGATCTCGCCAGAATCCCGTTAATTCAATTAACGACTCAAGTGGGACGCTGGCAACCCTGGTTGATGATATTAATGGCGTCATGGTATGAGTGGCGCTGGCAGCAAACCGGTGAACAACCGTTTACAATATTGGCAAATGACGCCTGGCGGCGTCTGCATACAAAATAACATTAAGAGAGGTAACTGTGGGCCAGGTAATGCTGGATGTAGCAGGCTTTGAGCTGGATGCTGAAGAGCGCGAAATTTTACAACACCCGCTGGTGGGGGGGCTTATCCTCTTTACCCGTAATTACCACGATCCTGAGCAACTGCGTGAGTTAGTGCGCCAGATCCGCAGCGCGTCACGTAATCACCTTGTGGTGGCCGTGGATCAGGAAGGGGGGCGGGTACAACGCTTCCGTGAGGGCTTCACCCGTTTACCCGCCGCCCAGTCCTTTGCCGCACTCCATGGCCTGGAACAAGGTGGTGAACTGGCCCGTGATGCCGGTTGGCTGATGGCCAGTGAAATGATTGCCATGGATATTGATATCAGTTTTGCTCCGGTGCTGGATGTGGGCCATATCAGCGCCGCGATTGGCGAACGCGCCTACCATGAAGACCCGCTTAAGGCGCTGACCATGGCGCGCCATTTTATCCGGGGTATGCATGATGCCGGGATGAAAACCACCGGTAAACACTTCCCCGGTCACGGTGCGGTGACGGCGGATTCCCATAAAGAGACACCCCGTGACGGGCGCGCAGCGGATATTATCCGCAGCCGCGATATGAATGTGTTCAAGGCGCTGATTGAAGAAAATGCGCTGGATGCCATCATGCCCGCCCACGTGATTTACGCCGAAGTCGATCCACGCCCGGCCAGTGGTTCACCATTCTGGCTTAAGCAGGTTCTACGCGGGGAACTGGGCTTTGACGGTGTGATATTCTCCGACGATTTGTCTATGGAAGGGGCGGCGATCATGGGCAGCTATGCCGAGCGTGGCCAGGCCTCTCTGGATGCCGGGTGTGACATGATCCTGGTATGTAATAACCGCCAAGGTGCGGTGAGTGTGTTAGATAACCTGTCACCGGTCAAAGCAGAGCGTGTTGCAAGTTTGTATCATAAAGGTTCATTTACCCGTGAGGAGCTGATGGCCTCTCCGCGCTGGAAGCAGGTGAATCAGCAGCTGACAGCGTTACATGAGCACTGGGAGGCCCACAAAGCGGGGCACTAAACATCAGGCCAAGGGCCAGCTAGAGGTGGTGAGGACGTCATGATTATCTATTTACATGGTTTTGATTCAAACAGCCCCGGTAACCATGAAAAGGTGCTGCAATTGCAGTTTATTGATTCGGATGTTCGCCTGGTTAGTTACAGCACGCGCCACCCGAAACATGACATGCAGCATTTGCTCAAGGAAGTGGACAAAATGCTGCAACTCAATGCCGACGAGCGCCCGCTGATTTGCGGTGTGGGCTTGGGTGGGTATTGGGCCGAGCGGATAGGGTTCCTGTGCGATATTCGCCAAGTGGTGTTTAACCCTAATCTTTTCCCTTTTGAAAATATGGACGGGAAGATCGACCGCCCGGAAGAGTACCGCGATATTGCCACCAAATGCGTGGACAATTTCCGTGAGAAAAACCGCGATCGCTGCCTGGCGATCCTCTCGCGCAAAGATGAGTCCTTGGACAACAGCCGCTCTGCCAGCCTGTTACATCCCTATTATGAGATTGTCTGGGATGAAACCCAGGGCCATAAATTCAGCAATATCTCCCCGCATTTACAGCGAATCAAAGCCTTTAAAACCTTAGGCTAACATCCTCGTTAAAGCCGTTTCCTCAAGAGCCAGCGTAATGCTGGCTTTTTTTGTTGAACTTTAGGCCATTAAAAGTTGATGTATATCAATTTTGGTATGACCAATGCACCATTCATGTTATTCTCTCGCTAAATTTGAACGAAATGTTAAGCAACTTGTTGTTAACTAAAGGCTATTTAATTAACCTTTAGTTAACAATTGGTTTATTCTTAAGGGGGCATTGTGACTACGCCATTGAAAAAAATAGTGATTGTAGGCGGCGGCGCTGGCGGGCTGGAAATGGCCACCCAGTTGGGTAACAAGCTGGGCCGTAAAAAGAAAGCGAAAATCACCTTGGTGGATCGCAATCATAGCCACCTGTGGAAACCGCTGCTGCACGAAGTGGCAACCGGCTCCCTGGATGAAGGGGTAGATGCGCTGAGCTACCTGTCCCATGCCAGTAATCACCATTTTCGGTTCCAGCTGGGTAGTGTAGAGGGCCTAAACCGCGAGGCGAAAACCATCACGTTGGCCGCCGTGCGAGATGAAAAAGGCGAGGTGCTGGTACCGGAGCGCAAGCTTGCTTACGACACGCTGATTATGGCGCTGGGCAGCACCTCGAATGATTTCAACACCCCGGGTGTAAGCGAAAACTGTATCTTCCTCGACAACCCTCATCAGGCGCGGCGTTTCCACCATGAAATGCTGAATTTATTTTTGAAACACTCCGCTAACCTTGGCCTGAATGGCAAAGTTAATATCGCGATCGTCGGTGGTGGTGCTACCGGGGTGGAGCTGTCCGCAGAACTGCATAATGCCGTCAAACAGCTGCAAAGCTATGGCTTAAAGCTGACCAATGAAGCCCTGAATGTGACCCTGGTCGAAGCGGGCGAGCGGATCCTCCCGGCGCTCCCGCCGCGCATTTCAGGCGCGGCCCATAATGAGCTGACCAAAATGGGGGTTAAAGTCTTAACCCAAACCATGGTGACCAGCGCCGAAGCCGGTGGCTTGAATACCAAGGACGGTCAGTTTATCAATGCCGACCTGATGGTATGGGCTGCCGGGATTAAAGCACCGGACTTTATGAAAGATATCGCTGGCCTGGAAACCAACCGCATCAATCAGCTGGTGGTTAATCCGACCCTGCAAACCACCCGCGATCCGGCTATCTACGCTATTGGTGACTGTGCTTCTTGCCCGCGTCCGGAGGGGGGATTTGTCCCGCCTCGCGCCCAGTCTGCTCACCAGATGGCAACCTGTGCCATGAACAACATCCTGGCGGAAATGAAAGGCAAGCCGCAGAAGGATTATGTGTATAAGGATCACGGCTCGCTGGTGTCGCTATCTAACTACTCCACCGTGGGCAGCCTAATGGGTAACCTGATGCGCGGCTCCATGATGATTGAAGGCCGGATTGCCCGATTTGTTTACATTTCACTGTACCGGATGCACCAAATCGCCCTCCATGGGTACTTCAAAACCGGGCTGATGATGCTGGTCGGCAGCATCAACCGGGTGATACGCCCACGTCTGAAGCTGCATTAATCATCAAACCCCCTCATCAGAGGGGGTTTTTGCAAGCCACGTCAC
>CBIFWW010000090.1:0-13416 GCA_966186435.1 uncultured Enterobacteriaceae bacterium | reverse complement strand
CACATATGGTCCTCCTTGAGAATCAGCGCTGGGCAAACAATAGCCCATCAGTGCATCTTTCAAGCTAACTGCTTCACTCTACTGTTCTGTGATAAAGAGCACTTTTAAGCTGGAAATTTCATTGATTACTTATTATGAGAAAATATCTATGTGACTCTTTATCTAATTTTCATTGGAAAGATAATCACTCTAAAGCAAGGAGTTTTTAATTATCGTGAGACTTTATGCGATTAAAGGCTGCTCTGGTGAAAAACGGTGGGTGCCGAGACTTGCACCAAACCATTTGGCCGCCCGCCAGGGTGGATGGTTTAGACATCGCGCCGGATAAAACCTGATGCATTAATTCTAAACCGTCACTATTTCTTCCGCATTTGTGTCAGTAGGCTGGTGTTAAGGCAAATACGGAGGGAATCACCATGAAAGAAACCGAGAAGTGGCTTAAGCAACTGGACGAATGCTGGAAGCGAGAACCGGCACAGAAGCATCCGTGGTGGCTGTTCTGGCTGACGCCTGCTCAGCGGATAGAAATACTGCGGGAGGTAATGCTACCGCAAACACCACGGCGCTAAGGCCTCGCCCGATGAGGGCGAAGCCAGCTAGGCGGCCGGTGAAGTATGTTGATTGAGAAAGGCACGGATTTGGGCCTGGGTGGAGGTACCTTCCATTGGACCACGCTGTGAAATTGCCAGACTACCGCTGGCGTTGGCCCAGGACAGCGCCTGTTGCGGATCGGCCCCGTTTAAAAAAAGACTCACGAAAGTCGCGCCGAAACAATCCCCGGCCCCGGTGGGATCGACGACCGGCACGTTAAAAGCCGGTACATGGTGGCAGCAGTCGGCACTAAAATAACTGCCGCCACGAGGCCCGCGTTTAATCACCACATGCTGCACGCCGCGCTTAAGTAATTTATCCACCAACCGTTGTTCATTGCCCCCCGGGTTCAGGCCAAAGTAATCCAGCTCCCCGTCGCTTGGCAGAAAGATATCCGTGTAATCCAGAATATATTCAAAGGCCTGCGACATCTCCGGAATATTTAACATCTCTTTACGAATATTGGGATCGAAAGAAACCGTCCCATTACGCGATTTGACGTTTTCAATCGCTTTGCGTATGGCGTCGATAATACGGAAAGAAAACGGCGAAGACCCCATAATATGAAAGTGATTGCACTGTTCCAACAGCGCTTCATCAATATGATGGGCACTCAACAGGCCGCAGGCACTGTTCGGCATATTGAAGATAAAATCCCGTTGAGTATGGTTGCGATAGCTCACGAAGGCACTGCCAGTCGTGGCTTTTTCCAGCACCGCAATCCCCTTCACATTGACGCCATCTTGTTCCAATCTGGTGATATTCATTTCACCGAAGGCATCGCTACCCACGCAACTAAAAAGCACCGAACCAAAGCCCAGTTTTGCCACTTGATCGGCAAAGATAGCCGGGGCGCCGCTGGGGTATGGCCCCCAAAACTCACCCGGTCGGCTAAAGCCCTGATTCTCTTCCTTGGCGAGAAACTCCACCAATAATTCGCCTATGGTGCAAATGGTCACCTTCATTACCTTTCCTTCCTTAGAATTAGCTGGCAGGACAACGCCATGTCAGGCAGCCATTGTTGGTATAACTGTTGGTAAACCTGGCCTCAAACAAGCGGGCCTGATATTCCGCGGCCACGACCTGCGGGGTAATCACAGCTCTGATCTGAGATACCTCGCCAATGGGATAACGTTTTTCGCCATGAACCGGACGCGTTGCCACCAGGGCTATCACTGGTACATTGTTGTTAATGAGGGCGCCAAACAGCCGGGCTGATGCCTCATGACGCACCGATAAGCGCCCTTCTTCACTAATATGATCCACCATAAAAAGAGCACAAGACGGCCCAAAATGTTGTAGGGCATTTAGGGTTAGCTCCCCTTCAACCGCCTGGCCTTCATTGCCTAACACCCCCCCTGATAAAATAATTTCACCGCTTAAGAAATCCCGAGCCAGAGGCACATGGGCCAGATCGTTTACCAATAAACGCATATCCTCATGTCCGCTGAGAAATGGAATGACCTTGCGTAATATTGACCCAGGCCCTAAATACAACAGTTGGCTCTCATCAATAAGCGCGGCTGCCTGACGCGCCATTTCACTCTCCAGCCCCTTATCATTAGCCGGTTGACTGGCCTGGGTAAAAGACGGGACACTGCCCTGGTGGGCGGTATAAATCGCTCCACCAAAAGAGCGCTTTAAATAACCCTGCTGCTCCAGATAGTTAAGATCATTGCGAATGGTTACCCCGGATACCCCTAGCAAATAGGCCAGATCATCCACTTTAATTTCGCCGTTTTTACGGACGATTTCTGCGATATCCAGACGCCGTTTTAGCAGACTGGTGGAAGGTTTTGCCACGGATTTTTGCCTTATTCGTATTTGCCTCAATAACTTTCATTTTTAAACTTCCCCCTTCTCTTGTCAAACCGCAACAGCCCTGTATTTAACTTCACCCTACTGCCTGCTAATCAGTAAGTTAGCTATGGAACTATGTCCCTTATATTTAAAAACGAATATTTTTAATGAGACTTAACTTTCATTTTTTAAGTTAATTTATCAATTCGTGGCAATGATCACATCTAAATGTCTCAATAACCGTTAGCTTTCTTTCAAAATGAAAGTTCAGATTGAAAATAAACTTACATAACGAAACCGAAGAGGACATGATGTACATAATCTCAAGTAAAAACATGCTGTTGAAGGCCCAGCGCCAGGGTTATGCTGTACCGGCATTTAATATTCACAATTTGGAAACCATGCAGGTTGTGGTTGAAACCGCTGCAGAAATGCGCTCCCCTCTGATCCTGGCAGGTACCCCTGGTACCTATCAATACGCCGGAACCGGCAATGTGGTGGCCATCGCCCGGGATTTAGCTCGCCTGCATAATCATCCCCTGGCGGTGCATCTCGATCACCATGAAGAAACCGCAGATATCACCACTAAAGTTCAGGCGGGGATACGCTCGGTGATGATCGACGGTTCTCATTTTGCCTTTGAGGAAAATGTCGCGCTGGTTCAACAAGTGGTGGCGATAAGCCATCGCTATGATGCCAGTGTCGAGGCGGAGCTTGGCCGGCTAGGTGGCATTGAAGATGATCTCGTAGTGGATGCCCGGGATGCCATGTACACCAACCCCGATCAGGCAAGGGAATTTGTGGCCCGTACGCAAATTGATTCACTGGCCGTCGCCATCGGCACCGCTCATGGGCTGTACACCGCCGACCCAAAACTGGATTTTGACCGTCTAGCGGCGATCCGCGAATGCGTTGATATCCCGTTGGTATTGCACGGTGCCTCCGGCCTTGCGGCGTCAGATATCCAGCGCGCCATCTCCCTCGGGGTATGCAAGGTAAATGTGGCAACCGAATTGAAAATAGCCTTTGCCGAGGCCCTGAAACATTATTTGCAGGAAAACCCTGCGGCTAACGACCCCCGTCATTATTTGCAACCCGCTAAAGCAGCAATGAAAGACGTGGTACGCAAAGTGATTCAAGTATGCGGATGTGAAGGACAACTTTAATTTCATTGAAGGAGCAAAGTGGTGATCCATACCTTGACGCTTAATGCCGCCATCGACATGAATATTTTTTGCGACACCCTACAACCGCAGGTGGTAAATCGTACCCAACACACCGAGTTTTGCCCTAATGGCAAAGGCGTGAATGTTTCGTTGGTATTAGACCATTTTCAGCAGCCTACCCATGTACTCGGCATATTTGGTGGGTTTACTGGCCAATATATTGTCGATACGTTACGCCAACGTCAGATTAATATCACACCAGTGTGGGCCGATGACCCAACCCGAATTAATATATTTATTAACGATGGCCTGCAGGAATATAAACTGGTCAATCCCGGCGCTCATATTAACGATGAATGCCAAATGCAAATACTTCAATATTTAAAGTGTATCAGCCCTGGGGACTATTTGGTTATCAGCGGCAGCCCGCCACCGGGGATGGAAAGCCGGTTATATGGCGAGATTATCACCCTGTGCCAACAGCAAGGTGGCAAGGTCATTCTCGATCTTAGCCACCCAATACTGCGACAGTTACTGGAACTCAAGCCGCTACTGATTAAGCCAAATAATGAAGAGCTACTGGATATTTTTGGGCTAAAAGTAGATTCACCTGAGCAAGTACGCCATGCCATGAAGACCCTCCACCAGCTTGGCGCCCAAAATGTGCTGCTGACGTTGGGTGACAAAGGGCTTTATTTCTCTGACGGCAAAAGCCTGAAGTATGCCACTGCGCCCACGGTAGCCTTGGTCAGCTCAGCCTGCGCTGGTGATGCTGCTCTCGGTGCTTTCCTGAGCGAATGGTTAAGCCATGGGGAGGTGACAAAAGCCATGAAGCTTGCCAGCGCGACCGGGGCCGATGTGGCCTCATCTGCTGGCCTGGGAACCCTTAGCCGTACCGCAGAGTTATTAAAGCAGGTTCAAATCATCCAATTATAAAGGCCCGATTATGAAAAAGATCATTGCCGTGACAGGCTGCCCCACAGGGATAGCCCATACCTTTATGGCTGAAGAAGCCTTGAAAGCCGCTGCTAAGAAATTAAACATCCCTATTAAAGTTGAAACAAATGGCGCGGCCGGGACCGAGAATCTTATTAATGATGCGGATTTGGAGAATATTTATGGGGTTATTATTGCCGCAGACAAAGATATCAATGCCGACCGTTTTAATGGCCTGCCGGTAATTGAAGTTCCGGTCAAAGAGGCAATACATCATCCAGGGGAATTGATAGAACGCGTCATTCGCGGCGAGGCCCCCTTACGCCGGGGAAGCCTCCACAATAATGAGGCTACCGCCGGAGAAACCTCAGGAGAGTCTTTTGGCCGCCAGGTCTATAAGCACCTGATGAGCGGGGTCTCAAACATGCTGCCTTTCGTGGTGGCAGGCGGGATATTAATAGCCGTTTCATTCCTGTGGGGCATTTACTCCGCCGATCCAAACTCGCCGCAATACAACGTGATAGCAGCTACCCTGATGAAGGTGGGACAACAGGCTTTTTCCATCATGGTTCCGGTGTTTACGGCCTGGATCGCCTGGTCTATTTCGGGCCGCCCCGGAATGGTAGCGGGGTTTGTCGGCGGGCTGCTGGCGAGTGCAACCGGTGCAGGCTTCCTCGGGGGTATTATCGCAGGCTTTGCGGCGGGCTATTTCATGCTGTGGGTACGCCATTGCCTGCGTGGGTTACCGCGCCAGTATGAAGGGCTGAAATCCATTTTTATCATGCCGCTGTTAGGGGTGTTAGTTATCGGCGTAATGATGGTGCTACTGGGGCAACCGGTGGCGGCTATTAACGACGGAATGATGAACTGGCTCAGCTCACTACAGGAGGCGAATCCAATCCTGTTGGGTATCGTGGTGGGGGCCATGTGCTCCTTCGATTTTGGTGGCCCGGTAAACAAAGCGGCTTACGTCACCGGCACCTTACTTTTAGCGCAAGGCAATACCTATTTTATGGCCGGGGTTTCCGCCGCCTGCATCACTCCTCCATTGGTGATCGCGCTGGCTACTACGTTCTTTCCTAAAGGCTTTAATGATGAAGAAAGAGCGGCCGGAATGGTGAACTACATCCTCGGCTGTACCCACATCACCGAGGGGGCCATTCCCTTCGCCGCAAAAGATCCGCTGCGCATCATCCCTATGATGATGGTCGCTTCCTCCGTCTCTGCCGTATTGAGCTATAGCCTGCACATTCAGGTGCCAGCCCCTCACGGTGGTTTCCTGATTTTACCTTTGGTCAGCCACCCCCTGCTTTGGGTGCTCTCCATATTGGCGGGTTCAAGCTGTGGCGCAGTGATGCTCGGGTGCTGGCGGCTTTGGCAACGACGCTCCCAGGGTACGGACGCCCTGGCCGCTGCGATTAAATAAGGAGATGTTCATGGAACTCACCCATCAAGATATCTGTTTCGACCATCAGATCAGAACCAAAGAGCAGGCGCTGGCGCGAGTGGCTCAGCAGCTTAGCAATGCCGGTTTTACCCGCCCTGAATATTTGACGGGGATGCAACAACGGGAAGCGCAAATCAGCACTTATTTGGGCAACGGGATTGCGATACCGCATGGCACCCCTGAAAGCCGGGGCGCGGTGATTAAAACCGGCGTGTCGGTGGTGGTATGCCCTCAGGGTATCCCGTGGGAGGACGGCCAGATGGCCCGGCTAATTGTGGGGATAGCCGCACAGGACAATGAGCATCTCAATATTTTACGCCAGCTGACGCACGCCCTCAGCGACGAACGCGTGCCCGATGCCCTCGCCCGGGCCACCTGCCCTCAATCGGTCATGGAGATTCTGGCAGGAAAAATAACCGCCAATGAATTGAATGAAGCGCCGAAGGCTTTCGATACAGAAGCCACATTCACATTGCATAACCCTCACGGACTCCATGCCCGCCCCGGCGCAGTGTTAGTTCATGCAGTAAAGCAATGGCAAGCTGAAATCCTGGTTGAGAACCTCGACACCCACTCAGCCCCGGTCGATGCCAAGAACCTGATGCGGGTGATTGCCCTGGGTGCCAAACAAGGCCACCGTCTGCATTTTATGGCGCGTGGTGTTGATGCGCATCAGGCTCTACAGGCCATTGGGTCCGCGTTTGAAGCGGGGCTGGGTGAGATCGCCGCTCAGCGCCCGGGTTGCCCTGCTCCCGCCAGGGAAAAGCGCAGTTGGTTAACCCGACTTTTTAGTTAGACCACCTCAAAACCTGCCCTGGGTTTGTGCCAGGGCATCTTATTCTCTTTCGAATACTTTCGATAACATACGCCGTTGGCGCGGGCGATCACAGATTCAAACAACAAAGATTGCCGGAAAAAGACAAATTAACGAATGTATTCGAAGTTAAACGGAGAAATAAAATGAAAGCTATCATTGAACAACACAAATCTGGCGAGGCTGTGGGGATCTGTTCTGTCTGTTCTGCCCATCCTATGGTGATCGAGGCACTACTGCGTTATGAACGGGATAGCGCCAATAAAGTCCTGATTGAGGCTACCTCCAATCAGGTTAATCAGTTCGGGGGTTATACCGGCATGACCCCGCAGGATTTCCATGATTTTGTCTTCCGTATTGCCGGATCGGTTGGCTTCCCTACCGATCGTATTATTCTGGGGGGCGACCATCTAGGCCCGAATTGCTGGCAGCATGAACCCGCCGCCGCCGCAATGTTGCTTTCCGTTGATCTGATCAAAGCCTATGTTAAGGCCGGATTTAGTAAAATCCATCTCGATACCTCAATGGCTTGTGCCGACGACCCTCACCCCTTGGATCCCGAGGTAGTAGCCGAGCGTGCAGCCCAGCTATGTCTGGCCGCAGAACAAACCGCCACAGCGGATCAACAGCGTCAGCTCACCTATGTGATTGGCACTGAGGTACCGGTACCTGGCGGTGAGGCCAGCGCCATTAATCAGGTGCATGTCACCCGGGCGCAGGATGCCGCCGCCACGCTTGAAAGCCACCAGCGGGCATTTCAGCGCCACGGGTTGACCGCTGCACTTGAACGGATCGTTGCCCTGGTGGTTCAGCCTGGGGTGGAGTTTGATCACAGCCAGATTATTCATTATCAACCTGAGCAGGCCAAAGCTCTGGCAGACTGGGTGAACACAACCCCATTGGTGTTTGAAGCCCATTCGACCGATTACCAATCCCCAGAGGCTTACCGCTCTCTGGTGGAAGATCACTTCGCCATTCTGAAAGTTGGTCCGGCGCTGACCTT
This sequence comes from uncultured Enterobacteriaceae bacterium, assembly GCA_966186435.1. Classification (GTDB taxonomy): domain Bacteria; phylum Pseudomonadota; class Gammaproteobacteria; order Enterobacterales; family Enterobacteriaceae; genus CBIFWW01. The sequence continues at coordinate 5,659 of CBIFWW010000090.1, read as the reverse complement.
TGCCTTACGTGAGGCTATCTTCGCTTTGGCACAAATGGAAAACGCGCTAATCGCCCCTGAAGCACGCAGCAGGGTGATGGAGGTAATAGATGAAGTGATGCTGGATGAACCTGGCCATTGGCAGAAGTATTACCACCCGTCACTAAGCCGGGCGATGGTGGATATCCACTACAGTTTGTCAGACCGCATCCGTTATTACTGGCCACATCCGCGTATCAGCCAGAGCGTAGATAAGCTCATCGCCAATCTGAGCGCCACCACCCTGCCCTTGGGCATGATCAGCCAACACCTGCCGCTGCAATTTGAACGGTTAGTTCAGGGCAAGATTAGCGCCGCTCCCCATAGTTTGATCCTCGATAAAATCCAGGATGTGCTGCGCGCCTATCGTTATGGCTGCTGCCCAAGCCCCAGCCTGAGCGAGGCACTATGAGCCAGCTTTTTGTACGTACCGGGGTCGATTTCTCAGACAGCCAACAGGCGTTAGCGCACATCGGGCAGGAGATGGTCGCTAAAGGCGTCGTCCATGAAACTTACCCCCAGGCGCTGCTCGAAAGAGAACGGCTTTACCCTACGGGGATCGCTCTTGAGCAGCACGGCGTCGCCATCCCCCACTGCGATGCCATCCACGCCCGGGAACCAGCCATTTATCTGATTGTGCCTAACCACCCGGTCACTTTTCAACGTGCTGATGATGACGGGGAAATCGCCGTATCGCTGATCATCGCGCTGATTGTTGAAAACCCGACGGCACAAATGAGCCTGCTGCGCCGGTTATTCAGTGAATTACAAAACCCCTCCACGCTGGATGCCTTACTGACGGCTCACCCCGACCAGCTCCCGGCGCTATTCCGGCAAACGTTCCTTGAGCAAGAGCCATCGGCTTAGGCTTGATAACAAACTGATAATAATAAGGATATTATATGAAGCGTAAAATAATTGTCGCCTGCGGTGGCGCGGTAGCCACCTCCACCATGGCTGCTGAGGAAATAAAATCGTTGTGCGCATCCAACCACATTACCCTCGATTTAGTACAGTGCCGGGTCAGTGAGATTGAAACCTATATGGAAGGCGCGGACCTGATCTGTACCACTGCCCGGGTTGACCGCACCTTCGGGACCATCCCGGTGGTTCACGGTATGCCGTTTATTTCCGGGGTCGGGATTGAGGCCCTGGAGCAAAAAATTATCGCCATTCTCACGGAGTAAGCGCCATGTTTAGCGAAACGATGCGTTATATCCTCGATCTCGGCCCGACGGTTATGCTGCCAATCGTCATCATTATCTTTTCAAAGCTGCTGGGAATGAAGCTAGGGGATTGTTTTAAATCCGGGCTGCATATTGGTATTGGCTTTGTTGGGATTGGGCTGGTCATTGGCCTGATGCTGGACTCTATTGGGCCAGCAGCCCATGCCATGGCAGAACAGTTCCAGATTGACCTCAAGGTAGTCGATGTCGGCTGGCCTGGCTCCTCCCCGATGACCTGGGCTTCACAAATCGCCCTGGTGGCAATCCCGATCGCTATTGGGGTAAATATTCTGATGTTAATTACCCGCATGACCCGAGTAGTTAACGTGGATATTTGGAATATCTGGCATATGACCTTCACCGGGGCCATGCTGCATCTGGCTACCGGCTCCTACTGGATTGGCATTCTTGGTGTCGCCCTGCATGCCGCCTTTGTCTACAAACTGGGCGATTGGTTCGCCCGCGATACCCGTGAGTATTTCGGGTTAGATGGTATAGCTATCCCCCACGGCACCTCCGCTTATCTTGGTCCCATTGCCGTATTGATGGACACACTGATTGATAAAGTGCCCGGCCTTAAACGCATACATTTCAGCGCGGACGATATTCAGAAACGTTTTGGTGCCTTTGGCGAGCCAGTTACCGTTGGCTTCATTATGGGGATGGTCATTGGGGTGCTGGCGGGGTATGACCTGAAAGGCACGCTGCAATTGGCCGTAAAAACCGCAGCAGTGATGTTGCTCATGCCGCGAGTGATAAAACCTATTATGGATGGCCTTACCCCTATCGCCAAACAAGCCCGCCTGCGGTTACAGGCACGTTTTGGCGGCCAGGAATTTTTAATCGGCTTGGATCCTGCTTTGCTATTGGGCCATACCTCCGTGGTGTCCGCTAGTCTGATCTTTATCCCACTGACGATCCTTATCGCTGTACTGGTTCCCGGCAACCAAGTGCTGCCCTTTGGCGATCTAGCCACCATCGGTTTCTTTGTCGCCATGGCGGTGGCTGTTCATCAGGGCAATTTGTTCCGCACCCTGCTTTCAGGGATTGTCATCATGAGCATCACCTTATGGATAGCCACTCAGACTATTGGCCTGCACACCCAGCTTGCCGCGAATGCTGGCACCCTTAAAGCGGGTGGCAGTGTAGCGTCCATGGATCAGGGCGGCTCCCCAATAACCTGGCTATTGATCGAACTTTTCACCTGGCAAAACATCACTGGCTTTGCCGTGATTGCCACCCTTTACCTGAGCGGCGTGCTATTGACCTGGCGGCGGGCAAAAACCTTTGACGTCCAGAAGTAGCTGGAAAATCGTCGTAACAGAAAGCGGTTTCTTAAATTCGGGGGGCAACCCCCGCTTTACCAGGAGTAAACGATGAAATCAGTGGTTATTCATGCTGAGGGGAAAGTATGCGTTGAGGAACGTCCGCGCCCTGAACTGCACAATGAAGATGATGTGCGCGTCAGAATTGCCAGCTCCGGGCTGTGTGGCTCGGATATTCCCCGAATATTTTCCGGAGGCGCTCACTATTATCCTATCACGCTCGGCCATGAATTTAGCGGTTATGTCGAGTCAACAGGATCGGCTGTACAGGATCTGCGCCCTGGTGATGCGGTAGCCTGCGTGCCCTTGCGCCCCTGCTTCGACTGCTCATGTTGTCAGCGCGGCCTTTTTTCACTGTGCAAGCAATACCAGTTTGTCGGTTCCCGTAGCGAAGGGGGCCATGCCGCTGAGATTGTGGTTCCCCGCTGCAATTTATTCCCTCTCCCCCACGAGATGAGTATTGAAGACGGCGCGTTTATAGAACCCATTACCGTCGGGCTGCATGCTTTTCAATTAGCCGGCGGGTGTAAAGGGAAACACGTCGTGATTATCGGCGCGGGTACCATTGGTCTACTGGCCTTGCAATGCGCTCGGGCGTTAGGGGCCAGTAGCCTCACCGCCATCGACATTAATCCGGAGCGGCTGGCCTTGGCACAACAATTGGGGGCCACACGCATCATCAACAGTCAACAACTGGATAGCGCCGGGATCCAGGCCGCCCTAAGCACCACCCCCTTCGATCAGTTGGTATTGGAAACAGCCGGGCATCCTCAAACCGTTGCCCTGGCCATTGACGTTGCCGGGCCTAGGGCCACTCTGGCCTTAGTAGGGACGCTACACCATGACCTAAACCTACCCAGTGCCACCTTCGGTCAGATTCTGCGCAAAGAGTTGACCCTGCTGGGAAGCTGGATGAATTACTCGGCCCCGTGGCCAGGAGAAGAGTGGCAAATCGCCGTGCGCCTATTGACGGAAAAGCAGATTCAGTTACAGCCGTTAATAGCTTACCAGGGGGATATCAACGGCTTTGCTGATGCGGTTCAAGCCCTGAACGGCGCACCTATGCAGGGTAAAATTTTGCTACGATTCTCCTGACCTTTCGCCAGCCTGCGGGCTGGCTTATTAACTTTCGAAAATTGTCGTTCACCTTTCATTATCCTTCGATTACACTGCCTTTAGTGAATAATCAGGCAGATAAAGATGAACGCATTCGAACGCAGGAACACCATTGTCGATATGATCCAGCAACAGGGCAGCGTTCTGGTGCTGGATCTTGCCAAAAGATTTAACCTCTCAGAGGTCACCATACGCGGCGATCTACGCTTCCTGGAAGCTAAAGGGTTGGCTACCCGTTTCCACGGTGGCGCAGCCCTTCCTACCACCCATCTGGCTGAAACACCCAACCCGGAAGTAGTGTTGGAGGATCGTTATCAGCTGGCCGCAGATCCCAAAAAACGCATTGCTCAGGCCGCCACGGCGATGATTTCGGAAGGTATGACGGTGATCCTCGACAGCGGTAGTACCACGCTGCTGATTGCCGAGTCCCTGGTTGCTCTAAGTAACATCACGGTGATTACTAATAATCTGCCTGCGGCTTACGGGCTATCGGAAAACAAGGACATCACGCTGGTAGTATGCGGTGGTACTGTGCGCCATAAAACACACTCCATGCATGGCACCATTGCCGAGCGTTCATTACAGGGGATTACCGCCGACGTGATGTTTGTCGGGGCCGATGGAATTGATGCTGTCAATGGCATCACCACATTCAACGAGGGCTATGCTATTAGCGGGGTGATGGCCGCAGCAGCCAGAAAAGTGATCGCCGTAGTAGATGCCAGCAAATTCAGCCGCACCGGCTTTAATCAAGTACTGCCCATTCAACACATTGATTGCATCATTACCGACAATGCTCTGGGGGAAAAAGAGCGTCTGAAATTGATAGAGAGCGGGGTTGAATTGCGGGTGGTTTAATCCCTCCCTCAGCCGGGCTTAACAAGCTAACCGACACGGCGCAGATATAATTGCTGCTGGCATTCGGCGTAGTAATCCGTACCATACGCGGATAGTTTTTACATCATCATGCAAAATGCGCTCAGCCCTGAGCGCAGAATCAACCGGATATCGAAATAAATGTCTGTAAATCAAGAAATTACCAAGAAAGAAGTTTACAACCTCAATAAGCTTCAGAAACGTTTGCGCCGCAACGTGGGTGAAGCCATCGCCGATTACAATATGATCGAGGACGGCGATAGGATTATGGTTTGCCTTTCCGGTGGTAAAGACAGTTATACGATGCTGGAAATTCTGCGCAATTTACAACAGAGCGCACCAATCTCCTTCAGCCTGGTGGCCGTCAACTTGGACCAGAAACAGCCTGGTTTCCCGGCGCATATCCTGCCTGAATACCTGGAAACCCAGGGCGTGGAATACAAAATTGTGGAAGAGAACACCTATGGGATTGTGAAAGAGAAAATCCCGGAAGGTAAAACCACCTGTTCCCTGTGCTCCCGCCTGCGTCGCGGCATTCTCTACCGCACCGCCACTGAGCTGGGCTGCACTAAGATCGCTCTTGGTCACCATCGTGACGATATCCTGCAAACCCTGTTCCTGAACATGTTCTACGGTGGCAAGATGAAAGGTATGCCACCTAAGCTGATGAGCGACGACGGGAAACAGATCGTGATCCGCCCTCTGGCCTACTGCCGCGAGAAAGACATCGAGAAATTTGCCGAAGCTAAAGCCTACCCTATCATTCCGTGCAACCTGTGTGGCTCCCAGCCTAACCTGCAACGCCAAGTGATTGGCGATATGCTGCGCGACTGGGATAAGCGCTATCCAGGCCGGATCGAAACCATGTTCAGCGCCATGCAAAACGTGGTGCCCTCCCACTTGTGTGATACCGAACTGTTCGACTTTGCCGGGATCACCCACGGCAGCGAAGTGGTAGACGGTGGGGATATGGCATTTGACCGCCAGGAGATCCCTCTGCACCCGGCGGGCTGGCAGCCAGAAGAAGGCGAAGATGACTTTGCCGCCCAGCGCCTGGACGTTATCGAAGTTAAATAATTTAGCCCCAGTGATACTGGC
>CBIFWW010000089.1:0-13553 GCA_966186435.1 uncultured Enterobacteriaceae bacterium | reverse complement strand
TGTTGACGTTGATGGAAAGTGCATCAAGAACGCAATTACGTACTTTAGTCATGTTTAGCCTGTCATGTTAATTTTTAGCATGTTCAAGGCAGGTCAGGGACTTCTGTACTTCCTGTTTCAATTTAGTTGGCAATTTTAGGTAGCAAACATGCAGACCCCGCACATTCTTATTGTTGAAGACGAGTTGGTAACACGCAACACGTTAAAAAGCATTTTTGAAGCAGAAGGCTATGATGTTTTCGAAGCGACCGATGGCGCTGAAATGCATCAGATCCTTTCTGATAATGATATCAACCTGGTTATTATGGATATCAATCTGCCGGGCAAAAACGGGCTGTTGTTAGCTCGTGAATTACGCGAGCAGGCGAACGTCGCGCTGATGTTCCTGACTGGCCGCGATAATGAAGTGGACAAAATTCTGGGTCTTGAAATCGGCGCGGATGATTACATCACCAAACCTTTTAACCCACGCGAACTGACTATCCGCGCCCGCAACCTGCTGTCTCGCACCATGAACCTGGGCAGCATTAGCGAAGAACGTCGTTCTGTTGAAAGCTATAAATTCAACGGTTGGGAACTGGACATCAATAGTCGTTCACTTATTGGTCCTACCGGCGAGCAGTATAAGCTGCCGCGCAGTGAGTTCCGCGCGATGCTGCACTTCTGCGAAAACCCAGGCAAGATTCAGTCCCGTGCTGAACTGCTGAAGAAAATGACCGGTCGTGAGCTGAAGCCACATGACCGTACTGTTGACGTGACCATTCGTCGTATTCGTAAACACTTCGAATCCACATCGGATACCCCTGAAATCATCGCTACCATTCACGGTGAAGGTTACCGCTTCTGCGGTGACTTGCAGGAATAACGACGTTAACGCTAAAAAGGGCGCCTGGCGCCCTTTTTTATTATCTCAATTCTACCAGCTACTTATTCCACGGCATGATAGGAACCGCACTCAGGGCATTTTTCGGCGAGCCTTCTACCACTTTATCTGAATAGGCCAGATAGACTAAAGCGTTTCTTTTTGCATCATAAAAACGCACAACCTGTAGGGTTTTAAATACCATCGAAATACGTTTTTTAAATACCACTTCACCCTGTTTTTTACCGGCTTTAATTTTGTCACTTAATTCTATCGGGCCAACTTGCTGGCAAGAGATTGCGGCATCGGCAGTATCTTCCGCCATCCCTAACCCGCCTTTAATACCCCCGGTTTTTGAGCGGCTTAAATAACAAGTCACATTTGTCACGTCAGGATCATCAAAGGCTTCAACCACTATTTTGTGGTCTGGCCCAATCATTTTAAAAACCGTATCTACCGAGCCAATCTCTTCGGCATTAACTGCCTGGCTGAACAGCATAAAAGCGGTACACGCCAACAAAAGCTTCTGTTTCATATTGTTACCAATGCTTAAGTAAAATTGATGAATCAACGTGCGAAAAAACCGTTGGATATCACATTATTAATAAATCTTTTTACCTCCTGATAGCGCCTGGCACAAGTTGTAAAAAAAACACTGAATGCTTAAGGAACAAAAAATGCTATTATTCGCTAACTTAGGTAGCAGCCATGTGTTCGGGATGAGGGATATAATATGGATCAAGCAGGAATAATTCGCGATCTACTTGTCTGGCTCGAGGGGCACCTTGACCAACCGCTTTCGCTGGACAACGTGGCAGCCAAGGCCGGTTATTCAAAATGGCATTTACAGCGGATGTTCAAGGATGTGACCAGCCATGCCATTGGTGCCTATATCCGAGCACGGCGTTTATCTAAATCCGCAGTGGCGCTACGCTTGACTGGGCGGCCGATTCTGGACATCGCCCTGCAATACCGCTTTGACTCCCAGCAAACTTTTACTCGGGCATTTAAAAAACAGTTCGCTCAGACCCCGGCGCTGTATCGCCGCTCGCCAGACTGGAGTTCCTTCGGGATGCGCCCGCCGATTCGGCTCGGTGAGTTTACTATGCCGCTGGCCCACTTTACTACGCTGCCAGAAACTCACTTGGTAGGGCTGACCCAAACTTACAGCTGTAGCCTGGAACAAATTAGCCAGTATCGCAACGAGATGCGTATTCAGTTTTGGGTGCAGTTTTTGGCCCATGCCCCTGCCCTACCTCCGGTGCTGTACGGCTTACATGAGCCGCGCCCTAGTCTGGAGAAAGATGACGAGCAAGAGGTGTTTTATACCACGGCGCTGACACCAGAACATGCCAGCGATGTGATCAGCGGCACCCATCCGGTGACCCTAGAGGGCGGGGAGTACGTGCAGTTTAACTATGAAGGCCCAGGCACCGGGTTACAAGAGTTCATCCTGACGATCTACGGCACCTGTATGCCGACGCTTAACCTCACGCGCCGCCGTGGCCATGATATTGAGCGTTTCTTCCCAGCTGAAGAAGCCCGGAACCAGCAGCGCCCAATGCAACTGCGCTGTGAATACCTGATTCCGGTTCGCCGTTAACGCTGGATTTCGTCCAATGCTGGGGCATCCAGATGGGAGATGTCCCCGGCGGTTTCCACCACCCATCCTGGCGCCAGCCACGGGCTTTGCTGATAATCCACCCTTGATATTGAGCAGTTACGCAGCCGCAGGCGGCGTTCCGCCCAAGCCGGAAGACCAAGGATGGTACTGACCAGGCAACCCAATGCCATACCGTGGCTAACCAATAGCGGGCGGCTACCGGCAGGCAGTTCGCGGCAGGCATTTAACGCACCGTGCATCCGCTCGCTCACTTCCTGCATCGATTCACCCTTAGGGATACGGCCATCGGCCGTGCCATTCAACACCTGCTGCCGCCACCCTTCTTCCTCTGGCGTCAGTGACGCCATCAGACGCTGCTCCAGCACCCCCATATCTAGCTCGCGCAGGCGAGGTTCGAGGATGACTTCACAGCCACAGGCTTCAGCGATAATCTCTGCCGTGCGGCGGGTGCGCCCCAAATCACTGGCTATAACATGGGTGATCCTAAGCGCTCTGGCCCGCTCTGCCACTTGCCATGCCTGGCGCTCACCATTGGCCGTCAACGCGCTGTCAGACTGGCCCTGAATACGTCTTTCGGCGTTCCACAGTGTCTCGCCGTGTCGAACAAGATATACCTGTAACATTATTTTTATCCGCTATACTGCTTGCACAATTTTTTAACGACGTTAGCTCTGATTATGTACCAGGTTATAGCTGCAACTCAAAACCCGTCCAAAATTCAGTCGATCCTTACTGCCTTTGAGCAAATTTTCGGCACAGGATCCTGCCACATTCACGGGGTAAACGTCGATAGTGGCGTCTCAGAACAGCCTTTCGGTGATGAAGAAACGCGAGCTGGCGCACGCCAACGTGTGGCCAATGCCCGCCAGGCTGAACCCAAAGCGGATTTTTGGGTGGCGTTGGAAGCAGGTATCGATCAGGGCTTTACCTACAGCTGGGCGGCGATTGAAAACGCACAGCGGCTCAGGGGAGAAGCTCGATCAGCCACCCTGCCGTTGCCAAAAGCAGTATTAGCTGAAGTAGAAGCAGGGCGGCCTCTTGGTGAAGTGATGTCTACTTTAACTGGGATTGAAGCTATTGGCCGCAAAGAAGGGGCTATCGGGATTTTCACCGCCAGGGCATTAACCCGCAGTAACGTAAATGCTCAGGCCGTGATCATGGCATTAAGCCCATTCCACAACGCGATTTACCGCTGAGTATTCAGCAAGGATTGCTCCAGCCAGGCGCGCAATTCTGGCGGGGCTGATTTAAGGCTGTTTGAACCCCGGGTGATGGTCGCAATACCGGCACCCAGTTCGCTTTTCAGCTCACGCTGGCTCATCTCACCCCGCAGCAGTTCTTCAATGATGCGCACTCGGGTACCCAACGCAGTACGTTCATCGGGGGTCATCAATAACATAAGCAGCGGTAGGCTGAGCTTATCGTCAAAGGCTTGTTCGAGTAGCGCCACAAAACGCAGCCACTCCTGGTGGCTCTGTTCTGCCTGCTGGGCTGAGTAGGGAGAAGGTTGGGTCATGTTATGCCGCCATACTATTTCACTAGTACAGCAGCATAGCATATTCGTCTGAAAATCAATAACGGCGGCGCCACTCTGCATCTGTCATCAACACCGGCTTATTCCCCATGAAATAGCGGTAGTAAGCATCATAGGCCAGCACGTTTTTCACATATCCACGGGTTTCGGAGAACGGGATGCTTTCGACAAACGCGATGGCATCGATGCGCCCGGCGCTGTTGCCCACCCAGGTTCTTACCCTACCCGGCCCGGCGTTGTAGGCCGCTGAAGAGAAGATGCGGTTATTGCCAAAGGTCTGGTAGACATATTGCAGATAGCTGGTACCAATGTTGATGTTGGTATCCGGCTCCAGCAATTGAGAGGGGCTGCTGTAGCCTGGGATATTAAACATCTGCACCGTGTGGGTGGCAGTGCCTGGCATAATTTGCATTAGGCCGCTGGCCCCCACCGGGGATTTCACTTTCGGGTTCCAGGCACTTTCCTGGCGGGCAATCGCCATGGCATAGCTTTGGCTAATGTCCTTGCCGCTGACATAGCGATCGAAGGTGCTCTTATAGGCCAGCGGGAAGCGCTCTTCCAATTGGTCCCACAACTTCCCTGCAATGGTGGCCTGCACGCTAAGGTCCCACCACTGCTGGTCGAAGGCATAACGCGCCAGCGCGGCCTGCTCCTGAGTACTGCGGCTGGAGACCAGGCTGGTCCACTCGGAACGGGCAGTGTTATCCATATTCCAGTACATCAACTCGCGCACCCGTGCCATAGCCGGGCCTTGAGTCAGACTGTTATCAGACAGAGCCGGGGCCTTATCGACCCGGATTGGGTAGTCTTCACCCAGACGCTGGGCCGCTGCCATGGGGTAGAAGCCACGCTGTTGCATCAGTTGTCGGAGGATATCTTTGGCATCGTCTTCACGGCCTTTCTCCAGCAACAAATCAGCCTGCCAGTAGCGCCATTCGTCTTTTTGTTTAGCATCCATCGGCAAGCGGGCCAGCCAGGTGTTTAAGCCAACCCGGTCGCCAATGCCCAGCGCCATACGTACCCGGCGCTCAATCAAAGAGGTGGAATCAGAGCGCATGATCACATCATCACGCCAGCTGGCTTGTTCGCTAGTGACATCATTGCCCATCAAACGCCAGGCTACGATATCCCGTAGCTCCTGGGCCTGCTGATCATTCATCTGTTGGGCCTGAACCAACGGGGCAATCATCAGCCGGGCGTTATCTACATCCTGGCGGGCGACGCTGGCGAATGCCACCGCGACCATCTGGCGGGTGAAATCAGTGGGGTTAACGCTACGAGCGAAATCCATCACGCTATTAGGATCGTTGGCCAAAGCCGCCACGGCGCTGGACACCGTTTGATAGCCCGCTGGCATCTGGGCCGCCAGGCGGTTCACCAGAGAGGTGTTGCCCTGTTTCATCGCCAGCCGGATACGCTCCAGATAGGCAATGGGATCCTGTGCGCCAGAGGTACGCCAGGCCGAGAATAACCTGTCGCAAGCCGCCGGGCGGTTGGCCCCGGTCTGCCACAGCTCTTTAGCCCCTTCCCAGGCTTCCTGCGTTTGGCCAGTCGAGGCTTTGGCATAGTAATAGTTACACTGGGCTTCAATAGCACCTGGTTTATCGGGGCTGAAGGCCAGCAAGCCGCGCCAGTCTTCCCTACGGGCAAGTTCATTCACAAAGCGGGATTTCAAAGTCTTAGCCGGGGGCAAGGTCGGGTTTTGATTCACAAACTGGCTCACTGCGATGGCCGGTTCATTCATCAGGTCATCGCTAAGCTGGCGGTACTGGAGATAGGGATACAGCGGGTAATCCGTAAGTGTCGGCATCAGCTGTTGCACCACATCCATTTGGCGCGCATCCCATGCTTTTTTGACTTGTGCATAGCGCGCCCGCTGCTCATCCAGAGAATCTGCACGGGCGACTTGGTTTATCGTCATCAAGCAGACGCTGGCGGCCAGCGCGCGCCACATAATCTGTTTAGCTCTCCCCACAACCGCTCCTCATTTGTTGGTTCCCGGGCTGCATCATGCCGCCACAAAAATTGGGATGTGATCATGCTAATAGCGCAATGCCCATAACGCTACGCCAATTGACACAAATACTGAATTTTACGAGGCACACCGCACTCCCATAACTGGGCTTCGCGGCCGAAAAAGGCTACACTTCGCAGCGAGTAATAATACTAATCACGACAAAAGAGGCGAAGTCGCAACGTGGCTCAATTCGTTTATACCATGCATCGTGTCGGCAAAGTTGTTCCGCCGAAACGTCATATTTTGAAAAACATCTCTCTGAGCTTTTTCCCTGGCGCGAAAATCGGTGTACTGGGCCTGAACGGCGCGGGTAAATCCACGCTGCTTCGCATTATGGCCGGTATCGACACTGATATTGAAGGTGAGGCTCGTCCTCAGCCTGGTATCAAAATCGGCTATTTGCCGCAGGAGCCAAAGCTTAATCCAGAACACACCGTTCGTGAATCCGTTGAAGAAGCGGTTGCCGAAGTGGTTAATGCGCTGAAAGGCCTGGATGAGGTTTACGCCAAGTACGCAGAGCCTGACGCTGACTTCGACAAACTGGCCGCGCAACAGGGCAAGTTTGAAGAGATCATCCAGGCCCACGACGGCCACAACCTGAACGTTCAACTGGAACGTGCTGCTGATGCACTGCGCCTGCCGGATTGGGAGGCCAAAATCGGCAACCTGTCCGGGGGTGAGCGCCGCCGCGTGGCCCTGTGCCGCCTGCTGCTGGAAAAACCAGACATGCTGCTGCTGGACGAACCAACCAACCACCTGGATGCTGAATCCGTGGCCTGGTTGGAACGCTTCCTGCACGACTTCGAAGGCACCGTAGTGGCGATTACCCACGACCGTTACTTCCTGGATAACGTGGCTGGTTGGATCCTGGAGCTTGACCGTGGTGAAGGTATTCCATGGGAAGGCAACTACTCCTCCTGGCTGGAGCAAAAAGACCAGCGTCTGGCACAAGAAGCGTCTGCTGAAGCTGCCCGTCGTAAGTCCATCGAGAAAGAACTGGAGTGGGTTCGCCAGGGTGCGAAAGGCCGTCAGTCTAAGGGCAAAGCCCGTCTGGCTCGCTTTGAAGAACTTAACAGCACTGAATACCAGAAACGTAACGAAACCAACGAGCTGTTTATTCCACCTGGACCACGTCTGGGCGATAAAGTGGTTGAAGTGGCGAATCTGGGTAAAGCCTACGGCGATCGCCAGCTGATCGACGATTTGAGCTTCTCAGTACCGAAGGGTGCTATCGTTGGGATTATCGGGCCGAACGGCGCCGGTAAATCCACCCTGTTCCGCATGATGTCGGGTCAGGAACAGCCGGACAGCGGCAGCATCACCTTGGGTGATACTGTGAAGCTGGCCTCCGTTGACCAGTTCCGTGATGCCATGGATAACAGTAAAACCGTGTGGGAAGAAGTTTCTGGCGGGCTGGATATCATGAAGGTCGGCAATACCGAGATGCCAAGCCGCGCCTACGTGGGCCGCTTTAACTTCAAGGGTACCGATCAGGGTAAACGCGTGGGCGAATTGTCCGGTGGTGAACGTGGCCGTCTGCACCTGGCGAAGCTGCTGCAAGTGGGCGGTAACGTGCTGCTGCTGGACGAACCAACCAACGACCTGGATATTGAAACCCTGCGCGCCCTGGAAAACGCCCTGTTGGAATTCCCTGGCTGTGCCATGGTTATTTCCCACGACCGTTGGTTCCTCGACCGTATTGCCACCCACATTCTGGATTATCAGGATGAAGGCAAAGTGGAGTTCTTCGAAGGTAACTTTACTGAATACGAAGAGTACAAGAAACGCACCCTGGGTGCAGAAGCGCTAGAGCCTAAGCGTATCAAGTACAAACGCGCTATCAAATAATCACCGGCCCCGTCTGCGAATGGGGCCTGGGATTTAGGCGCACAAAAAAGGCCGGATAACCGGCCTTTTTTTCGTCTGAACCCTGGCCTACGGGGTTTCACCCATCAGTTGCTTAACCAAATCCACGCAACGCAGGAACCGGGCATCGTAGTCTGATTCTTCCACATGCATAAACGCGATATGGTTCTGCTTTAGCATATCCACCAACATCTGCTGGAACTCGCGCCGATCTACCGAACTACCCAAGCTGCGTAAACCATCATTGATCCACGGGGTGTTGTTCTCCAGCAGGATCACCAAGTCAAAGCGATACTCGTCAATCAGCGCCTGCACAAAGGGGTGTTCCCGGCCTTCATACTTTTTGCAGAAAGCTTGGGTAGTGACAAAGTCGGTATCAATAAAGGCCACTTTATTGGCGTACTTCACCGCGAAATCTACATACTGGGCCTGGCCGAGGGCGATTTTGTCGTAATCGGAGTATTGTAGCGCCATTTCGTCGCCCCCCAAGTGGGAGAAGACATAATCGCGGCCATATTCCCAGGCACTGGTGGTATTAAAGATATTGGCGAGCTTATTCACCAGAGTGGATTTACCGCTGGATTCGCCGCCGAGGATGGCCACGGTGCGCACGAAGAACGGTTTCACCTCCGTCGGGATGTATTCCCAATAGCGGAAGGGATTCTCACGGATCTGCCCACCGCTGATGTTCATAAAGGTGCGCTCAGGATCCACCAGTACCGATTCAATCCCCAGATGAGCGGTGAACTGCGGGGCATCAGCGGCTTCCGAGGTATAAATGCGGTCCGGGACGATGCCTTTCTCATCCATAAAACGTTTGATACCGTGGCTCCAGACATCCCAGCCATAGGGGTATGGCTCCATGCCCTCTTCATTGAAGGCGTGAATATGTATGTTTTTCTGGTACTTAAAGGTCTGAAGCAGCCAACGCAGACGGTCGCTAACGGTAGGCTGCTGGGACATGGCGCTGTCTACGAACAAGGCCCGGTCGCGGGTGTCGTCATAGCCGAGGATGATATGTAATTCATCCACCTGACTACAGGCGCGCTGGATCAGATAGATATGGCCGGTGTGCAGCGGGTAGAACTTGCCAAACACCACGCCCACGCTTTTTTCCAAGCGGGGGAAGTCCAGCCCAAGAAAACGGTGCAAGGCTTCCAGCTTTTGGGCGCTGGGGCTTTTAATTTTAGCGTTGAGTAGCTGGCTTAAGTAGCCTTTGGTCATCCCGCTAGCGTCTGCTACCTGCTGTAGCGTACAGCCTTTTTGGCGAATCGCGGTCTTCAGGTAATCGAATGACGCCATGAACTGCCTCCTGCATTGTCATGCCCGGGCTGATGCCGGGCTGGTTTACTCATTCTAGTCGAGGGTCCAACGACTTAAAGATCGTCGAAAACCTGTAGCGCATCGGCGAGTTTTTTGACCCCAAAGATTTGCATCCCTTCCGGCACCTTCTTCGGCACGTTGGCTGCGGGCACAATCGCCCGACGGAAACCGTGCTTGGCGGCTTCGGAAATGCGCTCCTGGCCACTCGGCACCGGGCGGATTTCACCGGCCAGGCCAACTTCACCAAACACTACTAAATCTTGCGGTAATGGACGATCACGCAGGCTGGACACCATGGCCATCATTAAGGCCAAGTCCGCACTGGTTTCGGTGACTTTCACGCCACCCACCACGTTAACGAACACATCCTGATCGGCCATTTGCAGGCCACCATGGCGATGCAACACCGCCAATAGTATCGCCAGCCGGTTTTGTTCCAGCCCCACCGCCACCCGGCGTGGGTTGGACATCATCGAGTGATCCACCAGCGCCTGGATCTCCACCAGCAGCGGGCGGGTACCTTCCCATACTACCATTACCGAGCTACCGGAGGTCACCTCATCCCCCCGGCTGAGGAAAATAGCCGACGGGTTACTGACTTCACGCAGCCCCTGCTCGGTCATGGCAAACACACCCAGCTCGTTCACGGCACCGAAGCGGTTTTTATGGCTACGCAGAGTGCGGAAGCGAGAGTCGGCATCGCCATCCAGCAGCACTGAGCAGTCAATACAGTGCTCCAGCACCTTTGGCCCTGCCAGGGAGCCATCTTTGGTGACGTGGCCTACCATCACAATCGCCACGCCGCGGGTTTTGGCGAAGCGGGTTAGATAGGCGGCAGTTTCACGCACCTGGGCGACGCTGCCCGGTGAGGATTGGATATCCGCCATATGCATCACCTGGATGGAGTCGATCACCATCAGCTTCGGCTGCTCTTCTTCGGCAATCAGGCAAATTTGCTCGATGCTGGTTTCGGAAAGCATATTCAGATTAGCGGTGGGTAGCCCCAGACGGTGGGCGCGCATGGCCACCTGCTGGAGGGACTCTTCCCCGGTGACATACAGGGTTTTCATCTGCTCAGACAAACGGCATAAAGTCTGGAGCAGCAGCGTGGATTTCCCGGCACCCGGGTTACCCCCAATCAGGATGGCACTGCCGGGCACCACACCCCCGCCCAGTACCCGGTCAAATTCCTTAAAACCGGTAGAGAAACGGGGTAAGGCTTCAAGGCTGATATCCGCCAGCTTTTGAACTTTGCTAACGCCAGCATTACCGGCATAGCCCGTTAGCCGTTCATTACGGGCAACCGTTGGCGAGGCCGCAATACGCACTTCTGTGATGGTGTTCCAGGCCTGGCAAGCGCTGCATTGCCCCTGCCAACGCGGATAATCCGCCCCACATTCGTTACATACAAAGGCGCGTTTCGGTGCTTTCGCCACAGGTTACCTCTTACTCTTCTTGATTCAGACTGCCGGATAAAATACAGAATACGCCCATCAGATCCGCATGAAGGATGCTGATTTCAGCTTTGGCAATCACTTGGGGCTTGGCATGATACGCGATCCCCAGGCCCGCTGCCTGGATCATTGGCAGATCGTTGGCCCCATCGCCAATGGCGACGGTCTGGGCAATGGGGATCTCGTGCTCTTCTGCCAGTTGAAGCAGGGTTTTGGCTTTAAATTTGGCATCGACAATCTGGCCAATCACGCGGCCCGTCAGCTTCCCGTCCACTACTTCAAGCTGGTTGGCTACTGCCGCCGTCAGGCGTAGGGTGTCCCGCAGGTGATCCGCAAAGAAGGTAAAGCCGCCGGAGGCAATCGCCACCTTCCAGCCAATGGCTTCCAGCTTGAGCACCAGAGAGGCCAGGCCCGGCATCAGCGGCAGAGTGTCGCGCACCTGATGAAGAATGCTGGCATCCGCCCCTTCCAGGGTACCCACCCGCTGGCGCAGGCTTTCGGTGAAATCTAACTCGCCACGCATGGCCCGTTCGGTGACTTCCGCCACCCTCTCGCCGCTACCCGCCAGTTTGGCAATCTCATCAATGCATTCGATTTGGATGGCGGTGGAATCCATATCCATCACCAGCAACCCCGGGGCTTTAAGCCACGGGATATGGCCCAGCGGGGCAACATCCAGCCCGGCATCGTGGGCCAATTTGGTGGCGCGGGGCGTGAGCGAACCCGCCAGACGAATAACCTGGTAGTCTTCCACGCACCATGCGCTGACGATTACCATCGCCGCCCCGAGCTTGCGCTGGTATTCCGTCAGGCGCGTCTTGTTTAATTCACGGCCATACAGCAACCACCCGGTACGCCCGGCACGATAATCCAGCGGCATAACTTCATCACCACTTAATGAGAGCGGCAACCCTGGCCAGAAGGATACATCGTTTGGCAGGTCGCACCAGGTCAAACTGTTTGGCATTACTACTCCTGTGAGTGTTTATCGGCCGGTATATACAGGTATAAAACAACGCATGAGGCTACCCTGACTACGCTGGTTCTGGCAACATTAAAGCTGCAAATTTTCGGCAGGTGGAATATGGCTCGCGCAAAACTGAAATTCCGGCTTCATCGCACGGCAATCGTGCTTATCTGTCTCGCACTTTTGGTGGCGCTGATGCAGGGGGCCTCATGGTTCAGCGATGGCCATCAGAAGACCCGTAACGAACAGTTTGAAGAATTGGCCCGCACCCTGGCCCGCCAGGTAGGGTACAATCTGATCCCGCTGATGAAGGGGAACACCCCTGATACCCGGCGCATCAATACGATGTTAACGCAACTCACTGAAAACAGTCGCGTGTTGGATGCGGCGGTGTACGATGAAGAAGGGGTGCAGCTGGCCCGGGCCGGGGAAGGCGTCGGGGTGCGCGACCGTTTAGCCCTGGATGGCAAAAAAGCTGGCAGCTACTTTAACCAGCAGGTGGTTCAGCCTGTTGAAGATAAGAGCGGCCCACTGGGTTATCTGCGTATCACCCTCGATACCCATACCCTGCCCACTGAAGCTAAACAGGTGGATAACACCACCAATATCCTACGCCTGATGATGTTACTGGCTTTAGCCATCGGTATCATATTGGCCCGCACCCTGTTGCAGGGTAAACGCACCCGTTGGCAGCAATCACCCTTCCTGCTCACCGCCAGTAAACCGCTGGCAGAAGAAGAGGATGAGAGCGAGGAAGGGAAAAAGCCTTAATTGGCGCTATGTTAGTATCAGCCATTGATTCAAGGAGGGAATGCCAACATGTCTGAATTACGTCTACTGATTTCGGAATCTCACGACCCATGGTTTAACCTGGCAGTTGAAGAGTGTATTTTCCGCCAGATGCCTGCCACCCAGCGGGTGCTGTTCTTGTGGCAAAATGCCGATACCGTGGTGATTGGCCGCGCTCAAAACCCATGGAAAGAGTGCAATACCCGGCGTATGGAGCAAGACAATATTCGTCTGGCCCGCCGTAGCAGCGGCGGTGGCGCGGTATTCCATGATTTGGGTAACAGCTGCTTTACCTTTATGGCTGGCAAGCCGGAATACGATAAAACCATCTCCACCGGGATTGTGTTAGATGCCCTGCGGGCCTTAGGGGTGGAGGCCACGGCTTCTGGCCGCAATGATCTGGTTATTGAAACCCCGGAAGGCGCGCGCAAAATTTCTGGCTCGGCGTACCGGGAAACCAAAGATCGCGGGTTCCACCACGGCACTCTGTTGCTGGATGCTGATTTGAGCCGCCTCGCCAATTACCTTAACCCGGATAAGAAAAAGCTCGAGGCCAAAGGGATTACTTCCGTTCGCGGGCGGGTCACCAACCTGAGTGAATTTCTACCGGGCATCACCCACCAGCAGGTTTCCCAGGCCATCAGCGCGTCTTTCTTTGACTACTATGATCAGCGGGTGGAGCCGGAGTTTATCTCCCCGAGCGCCCTGCCCGATTTACCGGGTTTTGTGGAGGCCTTCGCCCGCCAAAGTAGTTGGGAATGGAACTTCGGCCAAGCCCCGGCCTTCAGCCATCTACTGGATGAGCGTTTTACCTGGGGGGGTGTGGAGTTGCACCTCAATGTCGAGCGTGGGGCCATTGTGGAAGCCAAAATCTTTACCGATAGCCTGAACCCGGCGCCCCTGGAGGCGCTGGCCCTGGCATTACCCGGCAACCAGTACCGCAGCGATGTGCTCGAACAGGTGTGTGTAGCGCAGATAGCGGCATTCCCGGAGCAGCAGGCAGAATTGCTGGAGTTAGCAGGCTGGCTGGCACGGGCTTTGAAGTAAAAAAAGGGGCGACTCGCCTAATGCCGATCGTTTAAGGATCAGTTGACCGATCCAGTGGCTCGTGTAAAAG
>CBIFWW010000088.1:0-13626 GCA_966186435.1 uncultured Enterobacteriaceae bacterium | reverse complement strand
CTTGATGCCCAGAGCCAACAGCATCCCACCCAGTAGCTTGTCGATAATCTTTTGTGCTTTAGCTAACCCCTTACGCACCGGTGCGCTCTGGATCGGCACCACCAGTAACGGCCACCAAATCACCGAAAGGCCGACAATGATGCCCGCGTACCACAGTTTTTCCAGCATCCCGGAGTTTACATTCAATACCTGAGTGAACATCGCCAGGAAGAACAGAGTCGCTTTCGGGTTCAGCAGATTACACAGGTATCCTTGAAGAAAGGCTTTACGCAGGGTGGTTTGTTGAGGTGCCATCTGGCTGACATCCATTTTGCTGCCGCCCCGAGAAAACAGCGCATTGATGCCAATCCACACCAGGTAAGCGGCCCCGGCGTATTTAAGCAACCCAAACAGCCAGGGGGTGGTGGTAATCACCACCGCCAGGCCTGCCACACAGTAAGCCATGTGGGTAGAAACCCCGGCAATCACCCCTGCGCTGGTCATCATTGCTGCTGAGCGGCGGTAACGGGCGGCATTCTTAATCACTAAGAAGAAATCTGGCCCAGGGGAGAGCATCCCCAGAGTGGCAACGGTGGCGATAAAGAAGGTGGTTTCTAACATGGTCATTCCAGGATTAAAGGTATAGGTAACTGTAATACTTCAGGTTGTTGGTGTTTAATCGCCAATCCCCCAAATTATTCAGGTTTAATTTATTATTCGGGAACCAGCCAATAAGAAATTATTCATCATTCGGCCCTTGCCCCTAGTCGACTAAAGATTACGCTTTCCGTATAGTGGCGACAATTTTTTTCCAGTTGAGAATTTAAACATGATCAGTTTGATTGCTGCATTAGCTGTCGACCGTATTATCGGCATGGAAAACGCTATGCCGTGGGATCTCCCTGCCGATCTGGCATGGTTTAAACGCAACACGCTCAATAAGCCGGTGATCATGGGGCGCCTGACCTGGGAATCCATTGGCCGCCCGCTGCCTGGCCGTAAAAACATTGTGGTCAGCCGCCAGCCCGGCACCGACGATCGCGTTGAGTGGGCGACCTCGCTGGAACAGGCAATCGCTGCCTGTGGTGATATAGAGGAAATCATGGTGATCGGCGGTGGGCGGATTTATGAACAAATGCTGCCGAAAGCCGACCGTCTGTATCTGACGCATATCGATGCTGAAGTGGAAGGGGACACCCAGTTCCCGGAATATGAGCCAGATGAGTGGCAGTCAGTGTTCAGCGAATTCCACGATGCGGATGAAAAAAACTCCCACAGCTACTGTTTCGAAATCCTTGAACGACGCTAGCAAAAAAGCCCCGAGGGCCTTTTTTGTTATGCGATGATGGCGGGTTCTTCACCCTGCTCCCGATGGCGGTTGGAAGGCTGGCGAAATAGTGCCTTGTCCTCCCAGCGCAGGCAGGTGAGTTCCCCACCCCAGCAGCACCCGGTATCCAGCGCGTAAATACCTTCCGGTGTGCCTTTGCCTTCCAGGGACGCCCAGTGGCCGAAGACAATGCTGTACTCCTGTGGCACCGGCCCGTTTAAATCAAACCAAGGCTTTAGCGGTACTGGTGCGGTATCCGGTGTGTCTTTGCAGTACATATCCAATTGGCCGTTAGGGAAGCAGTAGCGCATACGGGTAAACGCATTGGTGCTAAACCGCAGCCGCGACAGGCCCGACAATTCTGGCGACCAGTTGTTTGGCATATCGCCATACATGGCATCAAGAAACAGCGGATAGCTATCGCTACACAGTACCGCTTCCACATCACGGGCACATTGCTTAGCGGTGGCTAAATCCCACTGCGGCGTGATCCCGGCGTGGGCCATTACCAGCTTTTTCTCTTCATCCACTTGCAACAGCGGTTGACGACGTAGCCAATTAATCAATAGGTCGGCATCGGGGGCTTCCAGCAGAGGGCTAATACGGTCTTTAGGTTTATTACGGCTAATCCCGGCAAATACCGCCAAAAGGTGGAGGTCGTGGTTACCCAGCACCAGACGTACCGCACTCCCCAGCCCGCGTACGTAGCGCAAGACTTCCAGTGAGCCAGAGCCTCGGGCCACCAAATCGCCAGTAAGCCATAACACGTCCTGCGCCGGGTTGAATTCAACCTGGTCTAACAGGGCAATAAGTTCATCGTAGCAACCGTGAACGTCGCCAATCAGGTAGGTAGACATGGTTATCAGTGAATAAGCGTTGGAATCGCGAGACGGAAGACCGGAATCGCGACAGTAAACGCATTCCCTTGTTCATCAACCATTTGGTAATGGCCTTCCATGGTGCCCAGCGGCGTTTCAAGCACGGCGCCACTGGTGTATTGATATTCGTTGCCTGGCAAAATATGAGGTTGTTCCCCCACCACGCCTTCACCCTGGACTTCGGTTTCACGGCCATTACCGTTAGTGATCAGCCAGTAACGGCCCAAAAGCTGCACAGGGTAACGCCCCAGGTTGCGGATCGTTACTGTGTAAGCAAACACAAAACGCTCATTATCAGGTGAGGATTGCGCGGCGATATAAACGCTTTGCACCTGAACACAAACACGGGGCGAATCTAACATGGCTTAATTCTCCTTCGACGGCGGGTTATGCGCGACGTAGTTGGCCAGTTGACAGTATTGCGCGACGCTGATGTTTTCTGCACGCATTGCCGGGTCGATGCCAAGTTCAATCAGTGTTTCCACACTGAACAAATTCCCCAGACTGTTGCGGATGGTTTTCCGGCGCTGGTTAAAGGCTTCAGTGGTAATGCGGCTCAGAATACGCAAATCTTTAACCGGGTGCGGCATCACAGCATGGGGAACCAGGCGTACCACGGCGGAATCCACCTTCGGTGCCGGGGTAAAGGCCGTTGGCGGTACTTCCAGCACAGGGATGACCTGGCAGTAGTATTGGGCCATGACACTTAATCGACCATACGCTTTACTGTTCGGACCTGCAACCAAACGGTTAACCACTTCTTTCTGCAACATAAAGTGCATATCAGCGATGGCATTGGTGTAAGTGAACAGATGGAACATCAGCGGGGTCGAAATGTTGTAAGGCAGGTTGCCAAACACACGCAGGGGCTGGCCCAGGGTTTCAGACAGCTCACCAAAGTTCATGGTCATAGCATCCTGCTGATAAATCGTCAGTTTGGGTGCCAGGAATGGGTGGGTCTGTAAACGGGCCGCCAAATCGCGGTCCAGTTCGATAACGGTGAGTTTGTCGATACGATCGCCAACAGGCTCTGTCAGCGCGCCGAGGCCTGGCCCAATTTCGACCATTGCCTGCCCGTTTTGTGGGTTGATGGCGGATACAATGCTATCAATAACGAACTGGTCGTTAAGGAAGTTTTGCCCGAAGCGTTTACGGGCTAAGTGGCCCTGATGGACTCGATTAGTCATTACTATTAACAATCATTTTAATGGCGAGATTAAGCGCCGTGATAAAACTGCCCGCTGCGGCAGAGCCAGTGCCCGCTAAATCAAGCGCGGTCCCATGATCCACCGAGGTGCGTATAAAAGGCAGGCCGAGGGTGATATTCACTGCGCGGCCAAATCCCTGGTATTTTAGCACGGGCAGGCCTTGATCATGGTACATCGCCAGCACGGCATCGGCATGGTCGAGATACTTGGGTTGGAACAAGGTGTCTGCCGGGAGTGGGCCAGTCAGGTTCATGCCCTGCTTGTGACGCATCTCATCTAATACCGGGATAATGGTGTCGATCTCTTCACTGCCCATATGGCCGCCTTCCCCAGCGTGGGGGTTCAGTCCACACACCAGGATATGGGGCTGAGGGATACCGAATTTGGTGCGTAGGTCATGATGCAAAATAGTGATGATTTGTCGCAGTAATGCCGGGGTGATGGCGTCGGAAATGGCTTTCAATGGCAGATGGGTCGTCACCAGCGCCACCCGCAGCTCTTCGGTGGCTAGCATCATCACCACTTTTTCGCTGTTAGCCCGCTCTTCAAAAAACTCGGTATGCCCGGTGAAGGGAATGCCTGCATCGTTGATGATCCCCTTATGAACCGGCCCGGTAATTAATGCGGCAAACTCCCCGCGTAAACAGCCATCGCAGGCTTGTGCGAGGGTTTCCACCACATAGCTACCGTTACGCACATCCAGCTCCCCGGCTATCGCGGGTGCCTGAAGTGAAACCGGCAGTAAGGTGAGGGTGCCCGCTTGCTGCGGAACGGGGAGAATATTAGGTTGATAAGGAAGAAGCGTGAGCGACTGGCCTAATTGAGCTGCCCGCTGGGTCAATAAGACCGGATCTGCGCAGACCACTAATTCAACCGGCCAATCGCGCCCGGAGAGCGCGATGACCAGATCTGGACCAATCCCGGCTGGCTCGCCGGGAGTGATAACCACACGAGAAGGATTAACCATTGCCATCCAGAATTTTCACGTAAGCGCTGGCGCGTTGTTCCTGCATCCAGGTCGCTGCTTCTTCAGCGAATTTACGGTTGAACAGCATCCGGTAAGCACGATCTTTCTGGGCTGCATCGGTTTTATCCACATTACGAGAGTCCAGCAATTGGATTAAATGCCAACCGAAGGAGGAGTGAACCGGGGCGCTGACTTGGCCTTTTTGCATTTTCATTATTGCATCACGGAAGGCGGGATCGTAGATATCAGGCGTTGCCCAACCCAGATCGCCACCCTGGTTAGCTGAGCCAGGATCCTGTGAGTTTTCTTTAGCGGCTTTATCAAAGGTGGTTTTGCCACTTTGAATATCGGCGGCAATTTGCTCCAGCTTGGCGCGGGCCTGATCGTCGGTCATCACGGGGGATGGGCGCAGCAGAATGTGGCGTGCGTGAATTTCGGTCACCGAAATGCTCTTGGACTGGCCGCGCATATCGTTCACCTTCAGGATATGGAAACCAACACCTGAACGGATTGGGCCGATGATGTCACCTTTTTTCGCGGTGCTCAGCGCCTGGGCGAAAATAGAAGGCAGTTCCTGAATACGGCCCCAACCCATGTTGCCGCCTTTCAGCGCCTGCTGGTCAGCAGAATAAGTGATCGCCAGTTTGCCGAAGTCAGCACCGTTACGTGCCTGGTCAACGATGGATTTGGCCTGGCCAGCCGCTTCGTTCACCTGATCGGAAGATGGGTTTTCCGCCAGTGGGATCAGGATGTGGCTCAGGTTCAGCTCGGTGCTGGCATCGTTTTGATTGCCAACCTGCTGAGCCAGGCTGTCTACTTCCTGCGGCAGAATAGTCACGCGACGGCGAACTTCATTGTTGCGTACTTCAGAGATGGTCATCTCTTTACGGATTTGGTTGCGATAGGTGGCGTAGTTCAACCCGTCGTAAGCCAGACGGCTACGCATTTGATCCATCGTCATATTGTTTTCTTTGGCGATGTTTGCAATGGCGCTATCCAGCTGTTCGTCAGAAACTTTGACGCCCATTTTGGTGCCCATCTGCAATACGATCTGATCCATGATCAGACGTTCAAGGATCTGATGGCGCAAGGCATTATCATCAGGCAGCTGTTGGCCGGCCTGTTTCGCATTAAGCTTCACTGATTGCATCAGGCCATCGACGTCACTTTCCAGCACCACGCCGTTATTCACAACGGCGGCAACCTTATCAACCACCTGAGGGGCTGCGAAGGTGGTATTGGTGACTAAAGCGATGCTGAGAAGCAGCGTTCTCCAGTTCTTCATACTTTTTCCATTCTGTTTAACCGCAAAGCGGAAGAGTGATAAAACCATTTATATTACAACGAGCTTTGGTAAGGCAGGATGTTGGAACGCAACATCTGCTGGGTACCTAACCCGTAATTGGAGCTTAGGCCGCGCAACTCGATATTGAAGGTAATCGCGTTGTCGTATTTGCTCATGTTATTTTCCCAACCGTTGATTTTGCGCTCATACCCCACGCGGATGGCGTAGCAGCAGGAGTTGTACTGCACGGCCAGCATCTGGTCAGCGGGTTTGCTCTGATTGGTGTCATAGTAGTAAGCACCTACCACGGACCAACGATCAACAATTGGCCAGCTGGCTGTCGCACCCACCTGAGAAATACCGTCTTTATACTGATCCGCTGTCGAGTAAGTAGGTAACGTCGCCTTAATGTATTCCGGGCTGGCGTAACGGTAGTTCAACTGCAACATACGATCGGCGTCACGACGATATTCAATAGCCCCGCTCCCGGTGGAGACGGTTTCCAGACGGGTATCGTACTGCACGCCGCCGCGCAGGCCCCAGTGGTCGGTCATACGCCAGTAGGTATCACCGGCCCATACCACGGCCCCAGTTTTATCTTCGTCAACATAGTTATTGGTGCTGACGTCGCCGGTACGCGGTTTGGTAAAGTAATAAATCTGACCAACGGAAGCATTAAAACGCTCCACTTTGGCATCATCGTACACCCGGGTTGTCAAACCGGTAGTTACCTGGTTGGCTGAGGCGATGCGGTCCAGACCACTGTAAGTGCGATCGCGGAACAGACCGGTATAGTCGGACTGTAACAGCGTAGAGTCATACTGGTTAATTCCACTCTGATCGCGGTAGGGCACATACAGGTACTGGGCGCGTGGCTCCAGGGTCTGGGTGTAACCGGCAACTGAATCAACATTCCGCTCAAACACCAGCTTGCCGTCCATTTTGAACTGCGGCATGGTGCGGTTAACGGAATCACGCAGTTTCCCGGCTGCTTCCTGGGTGGCCGTATTACTATGGGCCATAGTCCAGTTACGATAAGTATCCAGGTTATCCTGTTGATAGTGGGTCGCCAGCAGTTTCACTTCAGTGTTCAGGCTGCTCCAGTCATTAGAGACCGGCAGATTTAGCGTTGGTTCAATATGCACACGGGTGGCATCCGGCATATAGTCGTTGGTATTAGTGAACTTAGCGACTTGGCCGTAAATGCGGCCGTCAAATGGCCCCATATCATTCTGGTAGACGTTCACATCCAACTGCGGCAGGGCGCTATAGGAATTACTGTTGACGCGATCGAACACCTGGAACTGCTTGGTGCTTACAGTGGCGTCAAAGTTTTGTACCGCATAGCCTGCGCTGAATTTCTGCGTGGCGTAGCCATCAGTACTTGAACCATATTCAGAACTGAAATCATTGAAGTAACTTGGGTCACTGACTTTGGTGTAGTCGGCGCTGAAGCGCCATACCTGATCCATCACACCCGAGTGGTTCCAGTAGAACAACCAGCGCTTATCACGGTCGTGATACTGTTTGTATTCGTCATCGGATGGCAGGTAGTCGAATTCGATCAGGCCAGCCCCAGCCTGGGTCAAATAGCGGAATTCGTTCTGCCACTGAACGCCGCCACGCTTATCCATATAATGCGGGGTGATGGTGGCATCAAAGTTGGGTGCGATGTTCCAATAATAGGGCAGGGTAAATTCAAGCCCATTATTAGTGCCGTATTTAGCATTCGGAATTAGGAAGCCGGAGCGGCGCTTATCGCCAATTGGCAGTTGCAGATACGGGCTGTAGAACACCGGCACCGGGCCGAGTTTGAAACGGGCGTTCCAGATTTCCGCCACTTCTTCCTGGCGGTCCTGAATCACGGTACTGCCTACCACGCTCCAGGTATTAGAGCCTGGCAGACAGGAGGTGAAAGTACCGTTATCAAGAATGGTGTAGCGGTTTTCACCGCGTTGCTTCATCAGATCCGCCGTCCCTCGGCCTTGGCGGCCTACCATTTGGTAATTACCGTCCCAGACGTTGGTATCTTTAGTGTTGAGGTTAGCCCAGCCTTTAGGTCCCTTCAGAATCACCTGGTTGTCATCATAATGGACGTTGCCAAGAGCATCCACGGTGCGAACCGGGGTAGCCTGGCCATCAGCCTGTTTCTGATGCAGCTGTATTTCATCTGCCTGCAAACGGCTATTACCCTGATTAATATCCACATTGCCACTAAAGACCGCATTTTCGGGGTAATCCCCTTTAGCGTTATCGGCATTGATGGTGACAGGGAGATCGTTAGGATTGGCTTTTGGATCCGTCAGAGGGCGATTGTAACTTGGCACTCCAAGCATACATTGCGAGGCAAGATCGGCCGTCAGACCTTGTTGGCTGTATAAGGCTGTACCAATCATTGTGGCCAGCAAGGTGGGAATACGTTTTTTCATACGTGTTATTCGTTGTTCCGTCATCTAATGGCTTCTCGCCGGCAAACGGTCAGAGACTAACTTACTCATGAACCGGGCGCCAGTGTTAATCCCGCCGGTTTCTTATTCTGGTATGTTAGTCACCGCTCAGAATGACGGGTATGATAAAGCAAATTCTAGTCTACGGCATGACGATTTGGGGAGTATATGCAGTATTGGGGTAAGGTAGTGGGGGTCGCTGTGGCCCTAATGATGGGCGGCGGCTTTTGGGGCGTGATCTTGGGGCTTATCGTCGGCCATATGTTTGATACTGCACGGACGCGTAAACAAAGCTGGTTCACTAATCAGCAGCAGCGTCAGGCTATTTTCTTCAATACCACCTTCGAAGTGATGGGGCACTTAACCAAATCCAAAGGCCGGGTTACGGAAGCCGATATCCAGCTGGCATTGTTGTTGATGGATCGCATGCAATTGCAAGGGGAATCCCGGGCGGCAGCGCAACGGGCATTCCGTGCCGGTAAAGAAAATGGCTATCCGCTGCGGGAAAAAATGCGTCAGCTGCGTAGCGTCTGCTTCGGCCGCTTCGACTTAATCCGCATGTTCCTGGAAATTCAGATTCAGGCGGCATTTGCTGATGGCAGCCTGCACCCGAACGAGCATGAAGTGCTGTACGTCATTGCCGAAGAGCTGGGCATTTCACGCATGCAGTTTGATCAGTTCCTGCGCATGATGCAGGGTGGGGCACAATTTGGCGGCGGCTATCAGCAATCCTCCCGGAGCGGCAGTTACCAGCAGGCGCAGCGCGGGCCAACGCTGGAAGATGCCTGTAACGTATTAGGTGTTAAGGCTGATGACGAGCCGCAGACCATTAAGCGGGCCTATCGCAAGCTGATGGGCGAGCATCACCCGGATAAACTGGTTGCCAAAGGGTTACCACCAGAAATGATGGAAATGGCGAAGCAAAAGGCCCAAGAAATCCAGCAGGCCTACGATATGATCAAAACGGCGAAGGGCTTTAAATAACCCACCGGGCGGTGGGTTAGCATTAGAAGTCTGACGGGGCCTTAAAGGTCATACTGTTACCAAAGGCCGGGTGGGTGATGGTCAGCGCTTCCGCATGGAGCAGGAGGCGCGGGGCCATCGCCAACGCTTCTGGTGTTGCATAGAAGCGGTCACCCAAAATTGGGTGGCCGAGCGCCTGCATATGAACCCGTAACTGATGAGAGCGGCCGGTAATCGGCTTCAACAGGATACGGGCGCTATTATCATCACTGTACTCCAGCACCTGGTACTCGGTTTGCGCCGGTTTCCCGGTTTCAAAACACACTTTTTGCATTGGCCGGTTCGGCCAGTCACAAATCAGCGGTAAATCCACCAAACCCTCTTCCGGTTTGGGGTGCCCCCATACCCGCGCCACATACTGTTTTTTGGGTTCACGATCGCGGAACTGGCGCTTAAGCTCCCGTTCCGCAGCCTTGTTCAGGGCTACCACAATGACGCCGCTGGTGGCCATGTCCAGACGATGGACGCACTCCGCCGCAGGATAATCCCGCTGAATACGGGTCATCACGCTATCACGGTACTCATCCAGGCGGCCGGGTACCGAGAGCAGGCCGCTAGGTTTGTTCACCACCATGATGTGCTCATCCTGGTAGAGAATAACCAGCCACGGGTCGAGGGGCGGATTGTAGGGTTCCATCATCATCTGTACGGCCCTTACTGATGGGTGACAACGATCAGACGCAGGGCATCCAGACGCCAGGTAGCCTGATCCAGGCTTTCCATCACCAGTTCACGGTTGCTCTCAATACCAGCCAGTTCATCATCACGGATGTTCGGGTTAACGGCCTTGAGGGCCTCCAGGCGGCTTAACTCCGCAGACAGTTTTTCGTCGGCTTCCTGACGGGCGGCGTCGATCATCTTACGCGCGCCAGCCACCACTTTTTCCTCGGCTTTTTGCAGAATGGCATGGACGTCCTGTTGGACGGCATTCACCAGTTTACTGCCGTTATGGCGGTTTACCGCGCTCAGCTGGCGGTTGAAGCTTTCAAACTCCACCTGGCCGGATAAATCAGTGCCATTGCGATCCATCAGCATACGTAGTGGGGTTGGCGGCAGGAAGCGCTGCAATTGCAGGCTCTTCGGTGCTTTGGCTTCCACCACATACAGCATCTCAACCAGAAGCGTACCCACAGGCAAGGCTTTGTTTTTCAACAGCGACATGGCGCTGCTCCCAGTATCGCCGGAGAGGATTAAATCCAGGCCATTGCGGATAATCGGGTGTTCCCAGGTAACAAACTGGGCATCTTCACGGGACAACGCTAATTCACGATCAAAGGTTATGGTGATGCCATCTTCCGGGATCCCCGGGAAGTCAGGCACCAGCATATGGTCGGATGGGGTCAACACAATCATGTTTTCCCCACGGTCGTCCTGGTTGATACCGACAATATCAAACAGGTTCATGGCGAAGTTCACCAGCGCGGTGTCGTTATCCTGGGCGGCGATTTCGTTAGCCAGCAGCTGGGCAGATTCACCGCCATTGGAGTGGATCTCCAGCAGACGGTCACGGCCCTGTTCCAGTTGAATCTTCAAAGCATCATGCTGTTCACGGCAGGTTTTTACTAGATCAGATAAGCCTTCAGTGGCTTCCGGGCTGGCCAAATAGCCAATCAGATCGCTGCTGACGCTATCATAAATAGTGCGCCCCGTCGGGCAGGTATGCTCAAAGGCATCCAGGCCTTCGTGATACCACTCCACCAGCACGGATTGGGCGGTTTTTTCCAGGTAAGGCACGTGGATCTGGATATCGTGGGCCTGGCCGATACGGTCCAGGCGGCCAATACGCTGCTCCAGCAGATCCGGGTTGAAAGGCAGGTCAAACATCACCAGGTTGCTGGCGAACTGGAAGTTACGGCCTTCGGAGCCAATCTCAGAACACAGCAGCACCTGAGCACCGGTATCTTCCTCGCCAAACCAGGCGGCAGCGCGGTCACGCTCAATGATCGACATCCCTTCGTGGAAGACAGCGGCGCGGATACCTTCACGCTCACGCAGAACCTGCTCCAGTTGCAATGCCGTGGTGGCTTTGGCACAAATCACCAGCACTTTCTGATGACGGTGGCTGGTCAAATAACCCATCAGCCATTCAACCCGTGGGTCAAAGTTCCACCAGGTGCCGGTATCACCCTCGAATTCCTGATAAATCTGTTCGGGGTAGAGCATATCCCTGGCCCGTTCTTCAGCCGATTTGCGAGTGCCCATAATGCCGGACACTTTGATCGCGGTCTGGTACTGGGTAGGCAGCGGCAGACGGATGGTATGCAGCTCGCGTTTCGGGAAGCCTTTTACGCCGTTACGGGTGTTACGGAACAATACCCGGCTGGTGCCATGGCGGTCCATCAGCATGGAGATCAGCTCCTGACGAGCGGATTCAGCCCCTTCGCGGTCGCTATTGGCGGTTTGCAGTAACGGTTCGATATCCTGCTCGCCAATCAGTTCACTGATGGCATTCAGGTCATTATTATTTAGTTTGTTGCCTGCCAGCAACAGGGCGACGGCATCGGCTACCGGGCGGTAATTCTGCTGTTCTTCAACGAATTGAGCAAAATCGTGGAAACGGTTCGGGTCCAGCAGCCGTAGACGGGCGAAGTGGCTCTCCATCCCCAATTGTTCCGGGGTGGCCGTCAGCAGCAAAATACCGGGTACCTGTTCAGCCAGTTGTTCGATGGCCTGATATTCACGGCTAGGGGCAGTTTCGCTCCACACCAGGTGATGGGCTTCATCCACCACCATCAAATCCCACTCGGCTTCACACAGGTTTTCCAGGCGTTGCTTGTTACGGCGCATAAAGTCCAGGGAGCAGATAATCAGCTGTTCGGTATCGAATGGGTTGGTGCTGTCATGCTGAGCTTCGTTGTAACGCTCGTCATCAAACAGGGCAAAACGCAGGTTGAAGCGGCGCAGCATTTCCACCAGCCACTGATGCTGGAGGGTTTCCGGCACCACAATCAGCACCCGCTCAGCGGCACCTGACAGCAGTTGCTGGTGAATGATCATCCCGGCTTCAATGGTTTTACCCAGGCCAACTTCGTCAGCCAACAAGACACGCGGAGCGTGGCGGCGGCCCACATCGCGGGCAATGTTCAACTGGTGTGGGATCAGGCTGGTACGCATCCCACGCAGGCCGCTCCAGGCCTGGCGAGACTGCTCACTCAGGTATTTGCGGGCGCGGAAGCGCAGGGCGAAACGATCCATGCGGTCAAGCTGGCCAGCAAACAGGCGGTCTTGAGGCTTACTAAATACCAGTTTGCTATCGAGCATCACTTCCCGCAGCAACACGCCGGATTCGGCGGTATCAAGACGGGTGCCTACATAATCAATCAGTCCGTTTTCATGTTTTACTTCGTCAACTTTGAGCTGCCAGCCTTCATGGCTGGTGACGGTATCGCCCGGGTTAAACATCACGCGGGTGATGGGGGAGTCATTGCGTGCATACAGGCGGTTTTCCCCGGTAGCCGGGAACATCAGTGTCACCATGCGGGTATCGACGGCCACCACGGTGCCAAGACCCAGTTCGCTTTCTGTATCGCTAATCCAACGTTGACCAAGAGTAAAAGGCATATATTCGGCTCTATTTCAGTAACTTATTTTTGCAGACAACAGTCTGGCCTCCCCAAAAAAACGGGTGGCAGCTGTAGAGTGGGTATCTGGGATTCTGGAAAGGGCGCTATGGTACTGGAAGGCGACGCGTTCGTCACCTGTCAAAATAACCCCAATTGCCCGGTAACTAGTGTAGCAAAATCATCTTCGACGAAAGGTAAAATTCCATCGGCAACCGGCTCCAGCTGGCGCGTCAGATAGTGGTCGTAATCCAGCGGGGACTGTTGATAATCCACCGGTTCTGGCCCGGAAACCGTCCAGATATATTTTATGCTGCCTTTGTTTTGATACTGGGCCGGACGCCCCAGCCTGGCGTTATGCTCATCGGCCAGACGGGCAGCGCGCACGTGGGGTGGCACATTGCGCTGGTATTCACTCAATGGGCGGCGCAGGCGCTTGCGGTATACCAGCAGGTGGTCCAGCTCGCCATTCATCATGCGTTGGACAGTCTCGCGGATATAGTCCTGATAAGGCGCATTGTGGAAGATGCGCTGGTATAGCTCTTGCTGGAATTGTTGCGCCAGAGGCGTCCAGTCGGTACGCACCGTTTCCAGCCCTTTAAACACCATGCGTTCGTCACTACCGGTTTTTATTAACCCGGCATAGCGCTTTTTGCTGCCAGTATCAGACCCGCGAATAGTGGGCATTAAAAAACGGCTGAAATGGGTTTCATATTCCAGCTCCAGGGCGCTGGTAAGCTGCTGGGTTTCCGCCAGATGTTTTTGCCACCAACCGTTGATGAAGGTGACCAGATCGCGGCCAATGGCGTCCGCTTCATCGGGAGTGTGGGCTTTTTTCAGCCAGACGAAGGTCGAGTCCGTATCGCCATAAATCACGTCATAGCCCCGGCTTTCAATCAGTTCCCGGGTCTGGCGCATGATCTTATGGCCGCGCATGGTAATAGAGGAGGCC
>CBIFWW010000087.1:0-14141 GCA_966186435.1 uncultured Enterobacteriaceae bacterium | reverse complement strand
TTAAGAACCCACCATTATGAATCTTACCGAATTAAAAAATACGCCGGTTTCTGAGTTAATTACTCTCGGCGAAAACATGGGGCTGGAAAACCAAGCCCGTATGCGTAAGCAGGACATTATCTTCGCCATCCTTAAGCAGCATGCCAAAAGTGGTGAAGATATTTTCGGCGACGGTGTGCTGGAGATATTGCAGGATGGCTTCGGCTTCCTCCGCTCCGCAGACAGTTCCTACCTCGCTGGTCCCGATGATATCTACGTTTCTCCAAGTCAAATTCGCCGCTTCAACCTCCGCACTGGTGACACCATTTCTGGCAAGATCCGCCCGCCAAAAGAAGGTGAACGCTACTTTGCGCTGTTGAAAGTTAACGAAGTTAACTACGACAAACCTGAAAATGCCCGCAGCAAAATCCTGTTTGAAAACTTAACCCCACTGCACGCAAACTCTCGTCTGCGTATGGAACGTGGCAACGGTTCAACAGAAGATTTAACCGCTCGCGTACTTGATTTGGCTTCTCCAATTGGCCGTGGTCAACGTGGTCTGATTGTGGCACCGCCGAAAGCCGGTAAAACCATGCTGCTGCAGAACATCGCTCAGAGCATTGCCTACAACCACCCAGATTGTGTACTGATGGTGCTGCTGATTGACGAACGTCCGGAAGAAGTAACCGAGATGCAGCGTCTGGTTAAGGGTGAAGTGGTCGCTTCTACCTTTGATGAGCCAGCCTCTCGTCACGTTCAAGTGGCGGAAATGGTTATCGAGAAAGCCAAGCGCCTGGTTGAGCACAAGAAAGACGTCATCATCCTGCTGGATTCTATTACCCGTCTGGCCCGTGCCTACAACACCGTGGTACCGGCTTCCGGTAAAGTATTGACCGGTGGTGTGGATGCTAACGCCCTGCATCGTCCAAAGCGTTTCTTCGGTGCTGCACGTAACGTGGAGGAGGGCGGTAGCCTGACCATCATCGCGACTGCGCTGATCGACACCGGTTCTAAAATGGATGAAGTTATCTACGAAGAATTTAAAGGTACAGGTAACATGGAACTGCACCTGTCTCGTAAGATTGCTGAAAAACGTGTATTCCCGGCGATTGATTACAACCGCTCCGGTACCCGTAAAGAAGAGCTGCTCACCACTCAGGAAGAGTTGCAGAAGATGTGGATCCTGCGCAAAATCATTCATCCGATGGGTGAAATCGATGCAATGGAGTTCCTCATCAATAAATTGGCGATGACCAAAACCAATGATGACTTCTTCGACATGATGAAACGGTCATAATTGTAAGAAACTCGGGGAACGCCACGCTTAGTCGTGGCGTTTTTCGTTTCTGCTATATAGGATTATAGGTAGCAAATGTTACGGGATTTAAAAGCTTCAAATTTCAGGGAAGGCCTGTCTGATTTACACCCAGTTTTCTATCAAAAATCATAGGCTAGTGTCTTTAATCAAGACTGTTTAATGCAGCAGAGAGTAGTTATCGTGAATTTACTTAGCTTAGGCACCGACCTTATCTATGTTTTCATTTTCACCCTCGTCTTTCTTTTTATTGCTCGTAAAATCGCAAAAAGAATTGGATTGGTGGATAAACCGAATTTCCGTAAGCGCCATCAAGGGCTGATTCCGCTAGTAGGTGGGATCTCGGTTTATGTAGGTGTTTTTTTCGCATTTCTGATCGCCTGGTGGACTTCCCGCTATTACATTCCCCATGCCCGGCTTTATCTCATTTGTGCTGGCGTGCTGGTGCTGGTGGGTGCCTTGGACGACCGCTTTGATATCAGCGTGAAGTTCCGTGCTTCTGTGCAGGCAGGGATTGCTATTGTCATGATGGTATTTGGCGGGCTATATCTCAACAGCCTGGGCTATATCTTGGGTAATTGGGAATTTTACCTCGGGCCGTTTGGCTATTTCCTGACACTGTTTGCCGTTTGGGCCGCTATCAATGCATTCAATATGGTTGATGGGATTGATGGCTTGCTGGGCGGGCTTTCCTGCGTTTCCTTCGGCGCGCTGGGGGTTATCCTGTTGCAGGATGGTCAAAACAGCCTCGCCATGTGGTGCTTTGCCATGATTGCCGGCATCCTGCCTTACATCATGCTGAATCTGGGTGCCTTCGGCCGCCGCTATAAAGTCTTTATGGGCGATGCGGGCAGCACTTTTATCGGTTTCACCCTGATTTGGATCCTGTTACAAACCACCCAAGGCCCAACTCACCCCATCAAACCGGCTACGGCGCTGTGGATTATCGCCATCCCACTGATGGATATGATCGCCATCATGTATCGCCGGATGCGTAAGGGGTTAAGCCCGTTCTCACCGGATCGTCAGCACATTCACCATTTAATCATGCGGGCTGGGTTCACTTCCCGGCAAGCCTTTGTGCTTATTACCTTGGCTGCCGCCCTGCTAGCTGCCATCGGTGTTATCAACGAATGGTTCAGCATTGTGCCTGAATGGGTAATGTTGGTATTGTTCTTGCTAGCATTTATGCTTTATGGCTATTGCATTAAGCGCGCCTGGAAAGTGGTGCGTTTCATAAAACGCATCAAGCGCCGTATGCGCCGTGCCAATGCTAAGAATCCAGGGTTAACCAAATAAAGTTGGGGAAGTGATGAAACAGTATATGTCCGCAGATCCCGTGAGCAGCGAAAAGGAGCTGGATATTCGCGGTTTGTTCCGTACATTATGGCAGGGCAAATTGTGGATCATTGGCACTGCGGTGCTGTTTGCCGTCATTGCATTGATTTACACCTTCTTTGCTAAACAAGAGTGGAGTGCCACTGCGGTAACTGACCGCCCCACCGTGAATATGATGGGTGGCTATTATTCTCAGGAGCAGTTCCTGCGCAATCTGGATGCCAAAGTGAACCCTGCGCCGGCCGATCAAACCTCGGTAATGGATGACGCTTATAAAGAGTTCATCATGCAGCTTTCTTCCTGGGATACCCGTCGCGACTTCTGGCAACAAACGGATTATTTTAAGCAACGTAAGGTGAATAACAGTAAGGCGGATGCCGCCCTGCTGGATGACCTGATCAACGATATTCAATTCACCTATGCCGACCCGACTCGCAATATCAATGACAATATCAAGCTAATAGCGGAAACCTCTGCGGATGCCAACAACCTGCTACGCCAGTACGTAGCCTTTGCCAGCGAGCGGTCTGCCAGCCATCTGAATGATGAGTTAAAAGGTGCCTGGGCGGCGCGGACTATCCAGATGCAGGCGCAGGTTAAGCGTCAGGAAGAGGTCGCCCAAACCATCTACCAACGTAAGCTGGAATCCATCAAAGAAGCCTTGAAGATTGCCCAGCAGCACAATATCAGCCGCAGTGAAACTGACGTACCGGTGGATGAGCTGCCGGATTCTGAAATGTTCTTGTTAGGCCGTCCAATGCTTCAGGCGCGTATCGAAAATTTACAGGCCGCTGGCCCGAGCTTCGATCTGGATTATGACCAAAACCGGGCGGTACTTGGTTCCTTGAACGTTGGTCCGGCGCTAGATAAAAACTTCCAAACTTATCGCTATCTGCGTACACCGGAGGAACCGGTGAAGCGTGATAGCCCACGCCGCGTTTTCCTGATGATTATGTGGGGCTTTGTTGGGGTGATTGTTGGGGCAGGTATCGCCCTTACTAAACGTCGCCGCGTATAGGCTATCCATAACTCTGGGCAAATAAGTCAATAAAGAGAATCACTGTGAAAGTGTTAACCGTTTTTGGTACGCGGCCGGAAGCCATTAAGATGGCACCACTAGTGCATGCGCTGGCAAATGACCCGTATTTCGAATCCAGAGTGTGCGTCACGGCCCAGCATCGCGAGATGCTGGACCAGGTTCTGCATCTGTTTTCCATTCAACCGGATTATGACCTTAACATCATGAAACCGGGGCAGGGGCTGACTGAGATTACCTGCCGTATCCTGGAAGGGCTAAAGCCTATCCTGGAAACATTTAAGCCAGATGTGGTTTTGGTTCATGGCGATACCACGACCACCGCCGCCGCCAGCCTGGCGGCGTTTTATCAGCGTATTCCCGTCGGGCATGTGGAAGCGGGATTACGTACAGGCAATCTTTACTCCCCGTGGCCTGAAGAGGCTAACCGTACCCTAACCGGCCACTTAGCAAGCCTGCATTTTGCCCCGACGGAAACGTCGCGCCAGAACCTGTTACGGGAAAATATCGCCGATAAAGGCATCTCGGTAGTGGGTAATACGGTGATCGATGCGCTGCTGTCGATTCGCGACCGGGTGTTGGCCGACCCGGTCCTTAAACAATCACTGTCTGAGCAATACCCGTTCCTGGAGAACGGTAAAAAAACCATTCTGGTTACCGGCCACCGTCGTGAGAGTTTTGGCCGTGGGTTCGAAGATATCTGCCACGCGCTGGCAGAAATCGCCGCGGCAAATCCGGATGTACAAATCGTCTATCCGGTGCACCTTAACCCGAATGTGGGCGAGCCGGTTAACCGCATCCTCGGCCATATCGATAACGTAATTTTGATAGCCCCTCAGGACTACATGCCCTTCGTTTGGCTGATGAACAACGCTTGGCTGATCTTGACCGACTCTGGCGGCATTCAGGAAGAGGCACCGTCACTCGGTAAACCTGTGCTGGTAATGCGCGATACCACCGAGCGCCCTGAAGCTGTGGATGCCGGTACGGTGAAGTTAGTTGGTACTAACAAAGACACGATTGTTAAGCAGGTTTCTGCGCTGCTTAACGACCATAATCAGTATCAGGAGATGAGCCGGGCACATAATCCTTACGGGGATGGTAAGGCCTGCGAACGTATTCTGAACGCATTAAAACAGCATCAGGTGACATTATGAGTTTCTCCACCATTTCTGTAATTGGCCTGGGTTATATCGGCCTACCAACGGCGGCGGCGTTTGCTTCTTGCCAGAAGCAGGTCATCGGTATTGATGTTAATCAGCACGCGGTGGACACCATCAACCGTGGAGAAATCCACATTGTGGAGCCAGATTTGGACCGCGTGGTGAAAACCGCAGTAGAAGGCGGGTACCTCAAAGCCAGCACGGCCCCGGTGGCTGCCGATGCTTACCTGATTGCCGTGCCAACGCCCTTTAAGGGCGACCACGAGCCAGATATGCACTTCGTTATCACAGCGGCAACGTCACTGGCTTCTACCCTGCAAAAGGGCGCGCTGGTGATCCTGGAGTCCACCTCACCGGTGGGTGCCACTGAACAAGTGGCTGAAACCCTGGCTGCCCTGCGCCCGGATCTGACCTTCCCACATCAGGTGGGTGAAGATGCCGATATCAACATCGCTTACTGCCCGGAGCGCGTGTTACCTGGCAAGGTGATGATTGAGCTGATTCAGAATGACCGAGTGATCGGCGGGATGACCCCAAAATGCTCCGCCCGCGCCAGCGAG
Organism: uncultured Enterobacteriaceae bacterium; assembly: GCA_966186435.1. Classification (GTDB taxonomy): domain Bacteria; phylum Pseudomonadota; class Gammaproteobacteria; order Enterobacterales; family Enterobacteriaceae; genus CBIFWW01. The sequence continues at coordinate 8,750 of CBIFWW010000087.1, read as the reverse complement.
CTGTACAACATCTTCCTGAAAGGCGAGTGCGTGGTCACCAATGCCCGCACGGCGGAAATGTGCAAACTGACAGAAAACAGCTTCCGCGATGTGAACATCGCGTTTGCCAACGAACTGTCTCTGATTTGTGCTGACCAGGGTATTAATGTCTGGGAGCTGATCAGCCTAGCGAATCGTCACCCGCGGGTGAATATCCTCCAGCCTGGCCCGGGGGTTGGCGGCCACTGTATCGCCGTTGACCCGTGGTTTATTGTGGCGCAAAACCCACAACAGGCTCGTCTGATCCGTACCGCTCGTGAAGTGAACGATCACAAACCCCATTGGGTGATTAACCAGGTGAAAGCCGCCGTGGCAGATTGCCTGGCCGACACCGGTAAAACTGCCAAAGAATTAAAAATTGCCTGCCTGGGCCTGGCCTTCAAGCCGGATATCGATGATCTGCGCGAAAGCCCGGCCACTGAAATCGCCGGGCTGCTGTCTGAGTGGCACAAAGGCGAGATGCTGCTGGTGGAACCAAATATTCACGTCCTGCCGAAGAAACTGGCAGGCCACGGCGAATTGGTTTCTCTTGAGCAAGCACTGGAACAGGCTGATGTATTAGTGCTGTTGGTCGATCATAAAGCCTTCAAAGCCATCGACGGTGCCCGCATCCAGCAGGCTTATGTGGTCGATACCAAAGGCGTCTGGCGTTAAGCCACCCGGCAGGAGTGAGATATGTCGGTTAAAGGAACCCTCTCCCCGCTGGCCTGGGAAACCGAGTTTTTCGGTATCCACAGTGCCCTGGTGCAGATAGACCAGCGGGCTGAAGAACTGGATGTGGCCACACTGGATAATTATGCTCTGGTGCAGGCTAAAATCCCCGCTTCCAGGCTGGATTTGCTCGATGGCCTCCAGGCCATGGGTTTCCGGCTGGCGGAAGGGGATATTGATTTTTCCATCGATATCACCGGCCAGATTGCGGATCCAAAGCTTGATACTGCCATCTTGGGAGATATCCCGCTGCTGCGCCAGCAGGCCTCAGACGCTTTCCGGTACAGCCGTTTCCGTGCCCCCTGGTATGACGTAGGGGATAGCGGGCGCTTTTATGCCCAGTGGGTAGAGAACGCCGTTCGCGGCACTTTTGATCACAGCTGTTTGTTACTAAGAGACAGCGACCGCGGCTACCGGGGCTTTGTGACTTTACGGCAAATTAACGACAGTGAAGCGCGTATTGGCCTGCTCGCGGGGCGAGGCGTGGGGGCTGAGTTAATGCAAGCAGCCATGCACTGGTGCCAGTCCCGCAGGCTTTCCCGGCTATACGTGGCCACGCAAATCAGCAACAGCGCCGCCATTCGACGCTACATTCAAAGCGGGGCCGTGGTTAATGGCTCTGCCTACTGGTTATACAGGTGAAAAAATGATCCCATTTAACGCTCCACCCGTCACCGGCACAGAAATTGACTTTATGCAGGCTGCCATGGGCAGTGGCAAACTTTGTGGCGACGGTGGCTTTACCCGCCGCTGCCAGCAGTGGATGGAACAGCGCTTTGGCAGCAAAAAAGTGTTGCTGACCCCGTCCTGCACCGCCTCGCTGGAAATGGCAGCCCTGCTGCTGGATATCCAACCGGGCGATGAAGTGATTATGCCAAGCTACACCTTTGTGTCCACCGCCAACGCCTTTGTACTGCGCGGTGCCACCATCGTCTTCGTGGATGTCCACCCGGACACCATGAACATCGATGAAACCAAAATCGAAGCCGCGATCACCGATAAAACTAAAGTGATCGTGCCGGTGCATTACGCCGGGGTGGCTTGCGATATGGATGTCATCATGGCGCTGGCAAAGAAGCACAACCTGTTTGTGGTTGAAGATGCGGCCCAGGGCGTGATGTCCACCTGGAAGGGCAAAGCCCTCGGGACTATCGGCCATATTGGTTGCTACAGCTTCCACGAAACCAAAAACTACACCGCTGGCGGTGAAGGTGGCGCCACGTTGATTAACGACCCAGCGCTGGTGGAGCGGGCGGAAATCATCCGTGAAAAGGGCACTAACCGCAGCCAGTTCTTCCGTGGCCAGGTGGATAAATACACCTGGCGTGATGTAGGCTCCAGTTACCTGATGTCTGACTTACAGGCCGCCTATCTGTGGGCGCAGTTGGAAGCCGCAGACCCTATTAACCAACAGCGCCTGAACCTGTGGAATAACTACTACCAGGCCCTGAAGCCGTTGGCCGATGAAGGCCGGATAGATTTGCCCGTGGTGCCGGAAGGTTGTGGTCAGAATGCCCATATGTTCTACATTAAGCTGCGCGATGAAGCCGACCGCAGCGCGCTGATTAACTATCTTAAGGAGGCGGAGATTCTGGCGGTGTTCCACTACATCCCTCTGCACTCCAGCCCGGCTGGCCAGCATTTTGGCCGTTTCCACGGCGAAGATAGCTTCACCACTTCTGAAAGCGAGCGCCTGCTGCGCCTGCCGCTTTTCTACAACCTCACTCCGGTTAACCAGCGTACCGTTATCAATACTCTGCTGAGTTTCTTCTCCTGATATGTCGCTTGCTAAAGCCTCAGTGTGGACCGCCGCGTCCACACTGGTAAAAATCGGTGCCGGCCTATTAGTAGTGAAACTGCTAGCCGTAAGCTATGGCCCGGCGGGTGTCGGGTTGGCGGGGAACTTCCGCCAGATGGTAACCGTGCTGGGCGTATTAGCCGGGGCCGGTATCTTCAACGGCGTCACCAAATATGTAGCCCAGTACCAGCAACAGCCTGAAATGCTGAAAAAAGTCACCGGTACGTCTTCCACCATGGTGTTGGGGTTCTCGACCTTTGTGGCGCTGGCGTTCCTGCTGGCAGCCAAACCTATTGCCATCGGCCTGTTTGGCCACGATCAGTATCAGGGTGTGGTTCGCCTGGTGGCGCTGGTGCAGATGGGTATCGCCTGGGCCAACTTGACCCTGGCTATTCTGAAAGGGTTCCGCGATGCGGCCGGTAATGCTTTATCGCTGATTGCCGGTAGCCTGATTGGGGTGCTGGCGTATTTGGCCTGTTGGCGGGTGGGGGGCTACGGCGGCGCGCTGTTAGGCTTGGCTCTGGTGCCGGCATTGGTGGCTATTCCGGCGGCTATTGTGCTGTTACGCCGCGATCATCTACCAATGAGTTACCTGAAACCGCAGTGGGATAAAGCCATCGCCAGTAATCTGGGTAAATTTACCCTGATGGCGCTGATCACCTCCGCCACCATTCCGTTGGCCTATGTGATGATGCGAAACCTGCTGGCGGCCCACTATAGCTGGGATGATGTAGGGATTTGGCAAGGGGTGAGCAGTATTTCCGATGCTTACCTGCAATTTATCACCGCCTCCTTCAGCGTCTATCTGTTGCCGACCCTCTCCAGGCTGACCCATAAAAGCGATATCACCCGGGAGATTGGCCGGGCATTGCGCTTTGTATTGCCTGCGGTGGCCGTGGCTAGCCTGACAGTATGGCTGTTACGCGACTTCGCCATCTGGCTGTTGTTCTCCAACAAATTTATCGCCATGCGCGATCTGTTTGCCTGGCAGTTGGTAGGGGATGTATTAAAAGTCGGTGCTTATGTTTATGGCTACCTGGTGATCGCCAAAGCCTCACTGCGCTTCTACATCCTGACGGAAATCAGCCAGTTTGCGCTGCTTACGGGGTTTTCCCATTGGCTGATCCCAACCCACGGTGCGTTAGGAGCAGCCCAAGCCTATATGGCTACCTATATCGTCTATTTTGCCCTGTGTACCGGGGTGTTCTTAATCTGGCGTAAACGAGCATGACCACTTTAATTCATGTCCTGGGATCGGACATACCCCACCATAATCAGACGGTGCTGCGGTTCTTTAACGACCGGCTGGCAGCGGATGAAGCCCATGCCCGCCAGTTTATGGTGGTGAGCCAGGATGCGACGTTAGCCGACGGTTACCCTCAGCTAGCCCTCACCCGTTACCCTGACAAAGCTAGCCTGGCAAAAGCCGTGGTGATGCTGGCGAAGGCCGATCGCACTCGGCGTTTCTTCTTCCACGGCCAGTTTAATACCGGCCTGTGGCTGGCGCTGTTAAGCGGCGGCCTTAAGCCAGCGCAAATGAATTGGCATATCTGGGGGGCGGATTTATACGAAGCCTCAACCAGCCTGAAATTCCGCCTGTTTTATATCTTGCGCCGAATTGCCCAAGGGAGAGTGGGCAAGGTGTTTGCTACCCTGGGGGATTTGGCCTGGTTCCATCAGCGCCATCCTCAGGTTGCCAGCCAGCAGCTCTACTTCCCGACCCGTATGGATCCAACCCTGAATCACCTGGCTGAAGCAAAAACGCCGGGTGACAAACTCACCGTGCTGGTGGGCAATTCCGGGGATGCCAGCAATAATCATATTGCGGCCCTGGAGGCTATCTCGAAGCAGTTTGGCGATAAGGTGCAGGTGGTGATCCCGATGGGCTACCCGGCTAACAACCAGGCCTATATCGACCGTGTCGATCAGGCCGCCCGCCAGCTGTTTAGCCCGCAGAACATTCAGTTACTGCGTGAGAAAGTGGATTTTGAGCAATACCTGGCGCTGCTACGCCGCTGCGATCTGGGCTACTTTATCTTTGAGCGCCAGCAGGGGATTGGCACCCTGTGCTTGTTGATTCAGGCCGGGATCCCTTGTGTGTTAAACCGCAAAAACCCGTTTTGGCAGGATATGGCTGACCAACATATTCCGGTGCTCTTCACCGAAGACCAACTGGATAACGCGGTGATTGCCGAAGCCCAACGGCAGCTGGCTACGCTGGATAAAAGCCGTATCGCCTTCTTTGACCCGGGGTTTGTGGAAGGTTGGCATCAGGCATTACGTAGCGCGGCAGGAGAAGAAGCATGAGTTTACTGCAATTTAGCGGCCTGTTTGTGGTGTGGTTTATCTCGGTAGTGTTTATCGGGCTGCTGACGTTTAAAGAGTATTACCGGGTTCGCTTCAACTTTAACGTCTTCTTCTCGATGCTTTTTTTGCTGACTTTCTATTTCGGTTTCCCGCTGACCTGCACTCTGGTCTTCCGCTTTGATGTGGCAGTGGTGCCGCCAGAAACCATGCTCGAAGCGATGCTTTCGTCCACCTGCTTCTACGCCATCTATTACGTGGCCTATAAAACACGGTTAAAACAAGCCAGGGCGCATCAAGGGCCGAGTCTGTTCACCATGAACCGGGTGGAAACGCACCTGACCTGGATACTGTTGATGGCGGTGGCGGTATTTAGCGTTAGCGTGTTCTTCATGCATAACGGCTTCCTGCTGTTCAAGCTGCACTCCTACAGCCAGATCTTCTCCAGTGATGTGTCCGGGGTGGCGCTTAAGCGCTTCTTCTACTTCTTCATTCCAGCCATGCTGGTGGTGTACTTCCTTAAACCAACCCGCGGGATGTGGTTCTTCTTCCTCGCCAGCACCGTAGGCTTTGGGCTACTGACATACGTTATCGTCGGCGGCACCCGGGCAAACATCATCATCGCCCTCGCCATTTTCTTGTTTATCGGGATTATTCGCGGCTGGATCTCTCTATGGATGCTGTTATCTGCGGGTGTCCTGGCGATTGTCGGTATGTTCTGGCTGGCCCTGAAACGCTATGGCCTGAACGTAAGTGGAGATGAAGCGTTCTACACCTTCCTGTATCTAACCCGCGATACCTTCTCCCCTTGGGAGAATCTGGCGCTGCTGATCCAGAATGCGGACAAGATCGATTATCAGGGGCTGGCCCCGATAGTGCGTGACTTCTACGTGTTTATTCCGTCCTGGCTGTGGCCAGACCGGCCTAACATTGTACTGAATACCGCCAACTACTTTACTTGGGAAGTGCTCAACAACCATTCCGGGCTGGCGATTTCACCGACGCTGCTGGGTTCACTGTTTGTGATGGGCGGGGCCTGGTTTATTGTCCCCGGCGCTGTGGCGGTTGGGTTAATCATTAAATGGTTTGACTGGCTGTATGTGAATGCCAATCAGCAGGCCAATATTTATAAGGCCGCTATCATCAACAGTTTCTGCTTCGGGGCTATCTTTAATATGATCGTACTGGCCCGCGAGGGGCTGGACGCCTTTGCCTCTAGGGTGGTTTTCTTCTTAGTAGTATTTGGCTTATGCCTGTTGGTGGCAAAACTGCTTTATTGGTTGTTTGATGCGGCGGGGCTGGTCCATGACCGGGCGCCCCGGGCAATAAACGTGGCCACCACCCGGGATGCATGACAAGGATTAGCATGACTTCAAAAACAGATGTGCCGGTTTACCAGGTACGTGGGCTTTCACTTTTAGGCTGGCGCAATATGGCCCATGCGCTGGATTATCTCTATGCCGAAGGCCATCTGCGCCATGGCACCCTGGTGGCGATCAACGCTGAAAAGGTGCTGACGGTAGAGGATAACCCGGAAGTAAAAACCCTGATTGATACTGCCGAATATAAATATGCGGATGGTATCAGCGTGGTGCGCTCGATCCGTAAAAAGTACCCGGATGCCCAGATCTCCCGGGTAGCCGGTGCTGACTTATGGGAAGCACTGATGGAGCGGGCCGGGAAGGAAGGCAGTAAAGTCTTCCTGGTGGGCGGCAAACCTGATGTGCTAGCCCAGACCGCAGAAAAGCTTCGCCGCCAGTGGAATGTGAACATTGTGGATATGCAGGATGGCTATTTTAAGCCGGAAGACCGCGCCACCTTGTTTGAGCGTATCCACGCCAGCGGGGCTGAATTGGTGACGGTGGCGATGGGTTCACCCCGCCAGGAAATTCTCATGCGTGATTGTCGCCAGATACATCCTGAAGCCTTATACATGGGGGTAGGCGGCACCTATGATGTGTTTACCGGCCGTGTAAAGCGTGCGCCAAAAATCTGGCAAAAAATGGGGCTGGAGTGGCTGTACCGCTTGCTATCTCAGCCTACCCGCATCAAACGGCAGCTGCGTTTGTTGCGTTACCTGCGCTGGCATTACACCGGTAAAATCTAAGTTTTCCGCCGGCAGCATATCCTGCTATATGCTGCCGGTAGCCCCTCAGTTTTATCCCAACCTTCCCCCTGTTTTTTCCGATTGTTAACTCATTATTTGCCATTTTGCAAAAAATGCGAAACCATTGGGTAACTCATTCAGGAAATTTATTAATCCCTGATAACAGGGGAGGCCTGGCTGTGAGTCCTAACCAATAACACAACAATAACTGGCTTAAAGCGGGTATTAGCAAATACGATTCAGAGGATTTATGGCAGAGAAACAAGCGGAGCTTCAGCGTGGGCTGGAAGCACGCCATATCGAACTTATAGCCCTAGGTGGCACCATCGGGGTTGGGCTATTTATGGGGTCCGCCAGTACCCTGAAGTGGGCTGGGCCTTCGGTATTACTGGCGTACATCATCGCCGGTATCTTCGTATTCTTCATTATGCGTTCGATGGGTGAAATGCTGTTTTTGGAGCCGGTAGCTGGCTCTTTCGCCGTCTATGCCCATCGCTACATCAGCCCCTACTTTGGTTATCTGACGGCCTGGTCGTACTGGTTTATGTGGATGGCCGTGGGGATATCGGAAATCACCGCCATCGGGGTCTACGTGCAATATTGGTTCCCGGAAGTGGCCCAATGGATACCTGCGCTAATAGCCGTGGGGCTGGTGGCCCTGGCAAACCTGGCTGCGGTGCGGTTGTACGGCGAAATTGAATTCTGGTTTGCCATGATTAAGGTCACCACTATTGTGGTGATGATCATTGTCGGCCTGGGGGTGATTTTCTTTGGCCTTGGCAACGGCGGCATACCGACTGGCTTCGGTAATCTGACAGAGCACGGCGGCTTCTTTGCCGGGGGCTGGAAGGGGTTCCTGACGGCGCTGTGTATCGTGGTGGCCTCCTATCAGGGCGTTGAATTAATAGGTATCACCGCCGGGGAGGCCAAAAACCCTCAGGTAACGTTACGTAGTGCGGTAGGCAAGGTGCTGTGGCGCATTCTGATCTTCTACGTGGGCGCTATCTTTGTCATCGTAACCATCTTCCCGTGGAATGAAATTGGCAGCAACGGCAGCCCCTTTGTGCTGACCTTCGCCAAGATAGGGATTACAGCGGCCGCCGGAATTATCAATTTTGTGGTGCTGACTGCGGCGTTATCGGGCTGTAATAGCGGGATGTACAGTTGTGGCCGTATGCTGTTTGCCCTGGCTAATAACCGGCAGTTGCCTCAGGCGATGGCCCGGGTGTCTAAAGGGGGCGTCCCGGTAATGGGAGTGGCTGTCTCGATTGTCATTCTGCTGCTCGGCTCCTGCCTGAATTACATCATCCCAAATCCGCAGCGGGTGTTTGTATACGTCTATAGTGCTAGCGTGCTGCCGGGTATGGTGCCGTGGTTTGTGATCCTGGTGAGCCAAATACGCTTCCGCCAGCAGCACCAACAGGCCATTGCCAGCCATCCATTCCGCTCTCTTTTGTTCCCTTGGAGCAATTATTTGACGATGGGTTTTCTGGTTTGTGTTTTAATCGGCATGGGCTTTAATGAAGATACCCGCTTATCGCTGATTGTCGGGGTTGTTTTCCTGCTGCTGATGACACTCATCTACAGGTGTTTTGGCATGGGAAAATCCTCTCCAGGCGGAAAGATGGATGTATAATCCACAAAATGGCTAAACCATAACCACACGCGCATTTTTTTAAAAAAAGCGCTAGACAGGTTGTCACTTAGCCCGTAATATCCGACCCCGCAACGGCGCCAAGCGCCCGTAGCTCAGCTGGATAGAGCGCTGCCCTCCGGAGGCAGAGGTCTCAG
>CBIFWW010000086.1:0-14334 GCA_966186435.1 uncultured Enterobacteriaceae bacterium | reverse complement strand
GCCTAAGCCGTTTCTTGGCCTGCTTTAATTATCCTTTCCGATTATCCTTTGGCCCCAAAAAATAAAAGCCAAACGGTAGTGCTCCGATAAGGGTGAACATGATGCTATAGATCAAAGTCCACGCACCCTGGATAAGGAACATAAACAGGCTCCATTGAGCCATTGGCATATTGTACTGCTCTTCTATGCCTACAAAGGTAGCCCGTGATACCAGCGCCAGAGCAATAATAAATACGGACATTAAGGCAATCAGGAATTTTTTGCCCTCTTTAGTTTTTAAAATCTTAAACATTAAATATTTCCTATTGTGCGTTATGTGTTATTTGTATCCGGCATCAGGCTGGGTACCTATCAAAAGGTGATATTGATCTTACCCCAGTAGGTTCTACCAGGCTCATTAATGGTGGAGTTAGCAGAATAGCCAAAGCTACTGTTACCTGCCAGGTTGAGGTGCTCGCTATAGGTTGTGTTAAACAAATTATCGACCCCAGTGCTGAATTTAATTTGCTTGTTGAGTTGCCAGCTGGCGTTGGCGGAGAAAATTGCAAAAACCGGGCTGGTATCAAAGTCTTTACCTACCACATTGCCCTCATTAATCGCCACACGCTGCTGGCTGCTGACCAAGCGCAGCAGGCCGCTACTGCTCCAGCTGCCTTTCTCCCATGTCAAACCCAGGCGCCCTTCCAATGGGGGAATTTGCGGAAGCGGCTGATGATCATCAGTATTCTCTCCCCACGAGTAGGCCAGGCTGGCGTCGGTTTTCCAGCTTTCTGTAAGCTGATAACTGATACCCGCTTCGCCGCCCATGATGGTGGCATCAACATTATCCGCCTGACTAATATCAAGGTTCGTTGGGTCATAGCGGAACACAATAAAATCATTCACACGGCCAATATACCCAGATACCCAGCCAGTGGTCTTTTTACCGGTATATTGTGCACCAATATCGATCTGAGTGGTTTTTTCACTTTTGACCTTATTGAAGGCATCGGGGGTGCCGCCCGGGCCGTAGGTGGGCGAAAATAGCTCCCAGTAATCCGGGAAGCGGGTGGTATGGCCAATACCGGCGTACAGCATCAATGGCACCTGCGGCAGGGTATGTTCCAGGCGTATAAAGCCTGCGGGTAAGGTATCGGTCCGATTAGGGGTGCCAACTCCGGTGAAATTATCCACTGCTACCCGATCCAGACGGGCACCGCTAACAACTTTATTTTGTACAGTGGCTTGCCAGGTCAATTCACTAAATGCCCCATAGTCATGAAAACGGGCGTCTTTTACCCAGCCATTTTCTTCTTTACTGCGATGGGTATTAATCTGGGTATCTACCCCGCTGCGTATCTCAACATCGCTCCAATCCCAGGTCCCCATCATTCGGCCGCCCATAGTACGGCGGTCCAGTTCCATTGACATCGGCATGTTCATCGACGAACCCATGCTCATATCATCGGATATATCCATAGACTTAGGCATTCCATCGTCCGGGGAGCGTAGGGTGTAGTTGTCCATAATGTGATCGGCGTAATTGTAATAAACGCTGGCTTCGAATTTATTGAATACCTCACCAATATTTGATTGCTCAAAGCGCGCCCCCAGGCTGTCTCGTTTAAAGTGGGCGCCATCCATACTGCGCCCGGCATAACGGGCCTCACCATCACCCTTTCCGGCGGTGAACTCCAGCAAGGTATCGTTATCTGGCGTCCATCCCAACGCTATATCGCCGTTCCATTTATCCCACTTCGACGGCACGCGGTTGCCGTTGCCATCCTTATAATCATTAGCCCGGGATTGATTGCCAATCACGCGCATGTAACCGTCCTGATTACCAAAACTGACATCCGCATTTTCGTCCCAGCGGTTATTAGACGCGTTTAGCAGGCTAGCATTGCCCTTAATATCAGGCTTATCAAATTGCGGGGGGGCACGGTCAAAACGTAAAGTACCGGCGGAGTTGCCCGGCCCCCAAAGCACGGTTTCCGGCCCTTTGGTGAGGGTTAAGAGATCATAACTCTCCGGGGATATATAGGAGCTAGGGGCATCCATTCGTGCCGGGCATGCGCCAAGCATTTCGCCATTATCGGTCAGGATCCGCAGCCGTGAGCCAAACATACCGCGAAAAACCGGGTCGCCATTGGTGCCGCCGTTACGGATTTGGGAAAACCCGGGGATGGTCTTCAGGTAATCGGAGCCGTCGCTTGCAGGTACCGGCTGGCGCGGTGTTTTTGGCGAGGTAACTATCTCTAGCGGGGAGAGCAATGGGGCCGTCACGGTTATCACCGTGTCATCCTGAGCCTGAGTGTTGCCGTGAGGATCATCAGCCAATGCATCGGGTATATATAGGGTTATAAGAGTCAGGGATGTGAGGGTAGTGCGCGCCATAAAATCAATTTTCATAATCTGCCTTTCAGTTTGCTCAGGTGGCCCCTCTAATGAAGAGCCTAAGTGCTTATGCTTATTTTTGCTGAACGTCATCAAAGGCAGGCGGCGCTCGGGCACGAGGTGGAGGAGAGGCACGGTTAATGCATGCGTCACAATGCCAAGTGACTAAGTCTCGGCCCAAATAAAATTGCCATAACCAGCATGCCAGCACAGGTACCAATGGGATAAAGGGTTGGTGAATAAGTAGCTGGCAATAACCGCAGGCCATCTCTTTCATAGGTGACATGCTATGGGAGTGTATGGCCATGCTGTCACGCATGTCAGGGCATGCCGCACGGTGGACGAGTGATTTAGAGATAACAGGCGCCACAAACAGCATCGCAACGGATAGCAAAGCTAAATAAGCCGCAACTGAATGGGCGAAGGAACGTAAAGACAAAATGTTACCGCAGCGTTGTTGTTTGCGTGAATTGTAAATTTAATGATGTGTTTGTGTTTAAACAAAACTGAAATCAAGTATGAAAGTGGTTAAGATATCAACATATTCTCTGGCTCAGCCGCTATCTCGATGGGGCGGCGTCGCAGCCCTGGTGGGGGATAAAGGCTGTAATGACACCCTCGGCAAAGTTGGTATTAAATAGTCGTTCTGATGGCTATAAACGGGGCCAGGAATGGCTCCAGCACCCCCTTGCCACCGCCCCTAAGTTAGACTTGATAACTTCTCGGATGCCCCAGCCAATCAACTCCCCATGCAGCCCCACTTGCAGAGTGTTAGGATACCCCGATGAATTTTCAGTAACGGACAATCCCAATGAAACTCGACGATGTAGCCCCACAACCGTGGCAGACCACTCATGCCCATCCGCTGGTCTGTGATGTGATTTCAGTCCAGTCACAGGTGGTTTATGGCAGCGTAGGTAACAGCATCGCGGTGCCAGCCTTGGTGGATCGTGGCCTGAATGTGGTGGCGGTGCCGACGGTATTGCTAAGTAACACCCCTCATTATCCCAGCTGTTACGGTGGGGAGCTGCCAAGCGAGTGGTTCCGTGGCTATTTAAAAGGGCTGGATGAGCGTGGGGTTACCGCCACCGCCCGTTCAGTGCTGACAGGGTATCTGGGCAGTGAATCCAAGGCGGCGGATCTGGCGGCCTGGCTGGCGACCTATCGCGCCAGCCACCCAGAAGGGCTGATCGTGGTGGACCCGGTGCTAGGCGATAGCGATACCGGTTATTACGTGCCGGAAGGGCTGGCAACCCTGTACCGCGAGGCGCTGGCCCCGCTGGCCACCGGCCTGGTTCCAAACCGTTTTGAGCTGGAATGCCTGTGTGGCAAAAAGCTGGAAACAATGGAAAGCATTGTGGCGGCGGCCCGTTCCCTGCTGACGGACGTGACCCAATGGGTGGTGGTCACCAGCGCGGCGGTGGATACCGCTGCCGGGAATATCAGCGTCTGCTGTGTTACCAAAGACAGCGCCGATATCGTGCGCCACACCGCGCTGCCGCTGGCACCAAAGGGCACCGGCGATCTGTTTGGCGCGGCGCTCACCGCCCGCCTGCTGGCAGGTATCCCGCTGATGGAGGCGGTGCGCCTCTCCTGCCTGCGTACCGAGCAAGCCATTATCGAAATGGCGGCCTCCGGCGGTAACGAACTGCGCATCAACCGTTAACCCCATCGCCCCGGCTGCCGGGGCGCTTTCCCCATCCCCGCTAAACTATCAAAACGTGTGATTTTGTTCTGGCTATCATATTTATCGGTGATGGTTATTTACTTGCATCCGCAAGCAATGATACAAAAAATTAACATTATAACTTCTCATCCTTCGCCAGGAGCGTGGTATGGCGCCATCGGCACTTCCTTTAGACATTCAGGTTATCCAGCAGGCAATGCTGTGGGCCGAATCCCAGTCCCTGTGGCTTAATACCGTGCTGCGCACCTGGGGTTCATCACCGCGCAGCCCCGGCGCTCTAATGGCGGTTAATCAGGGTGGGGAGTGGTGCGGCTCGTTGTCCGGTGGCTGTGTGGAGGAGGGCTTTTTACGCCAAGTGGCGGAAGGGCGCTGGCGCCAGCCCAGCCAGGTGGTGACCTACGGCGACGGGGGATTGACCCCCGATGTCAGTCTCCCGTGTGGTGGGCGGTTAGAGGTACTGGTGGAATACCTGCCCGCCGGGGAGCGTACCGTTGAGTACTTGGGTGAGATCCTCGCCGCGCTACAGGGCCATCAGCCACTCAAAAAACAGCTGATCCTGCCGGGGCCGGTGGAAGCATTAACCCTGGAAACCAGCGGTAGCCATCCGCAGGTTGAGTATTTTGATAACACGGTGAATATCTGGCACGGGGCCGCTCCTCGCCTGGTGGTGGCCGGGTGGTCGAGCGTGGCGGCCTACTGCGTGCAGTTTGCCTGCGCCCTGGGGTTTGAAGTGGTGGTGTGTGAGCCAAGGGATGAATTTCTGCGGCAGATGGCCGGGCAGATCCCCGAAGGCGTGCGGGTGGTGGAACGGTTACCGGCACGTTACCTGGAAATGGAAGGCTGCCATGCTCATACTGCCATCGTGGCCCTGACCCACGATGCCCGTATGGATGACCTGACGATGATGGAGGCGGTGAATACCCCGGCCTTTTATATCGGAGTGATGGGGTCCCTACGCAATAGCCAAAAGCGGGCCGACCGGCTGAGGAATATTGGCGGGCTGAATAGCCAGGAGCTTTCCCGGCTACACGCCCCAATTGGTATTGATATCGGCAGCAAAACCCCGGCAGAAATTGGCCTGGCGGTGATGGCTGACGTGGTGCGCTTCAAAAATCAGATCGCTACGCCGGGGGCAAATCCCGGTCGGCGATAACCCCAGGGTGGCCTGGCAGGATCACAACATCGCTTCCGATCAGGGATCTTGCCCCGCGATCCGCGTTGAGTTCCATTAGTGCCTGGCCCCAACGGGTGCCAAACCCCACCGGATGGCCCGGCAGGTTTTGCCACATCGGGCGCGCCTGGTGGTGGTGTTTCAATGCCTGGGCCACCGCCTGATAATCAGCACTGGTGATCTCCGGCATATCACCAGGCTGGATCAGCCAACCATCCCAATCCCCGGTGCTGCGTACCCCGGCGGCAATACTCTCACCCATAACGTGGCTGGTAATCAGCGTGACAGGCAGCTGATACCGGTTCGCCAGTGCCTGGATCCCCACGCTTTCCGGGCGGGTAACCACATGCACCGGCAGGCCGCTGGCTAATGCCTGAGTGATGACCACTGCAATCAGCGGCTGATTGTCATGGGGCGGGCAGGGGGCCAGCAGCTTTTCGCCCTGGCCCCCTGCCGCTTTGTAGCGCCGCCCTAATCCGGCGGCGAGGATCAATATGCCTGGCATCAGCTCTCCAGAACTTTAGGGAAGGGGAAGCTAAGGTAGGGCTTGCCGGTTGCCAGCAACAGCGCATTGGCGATTGCTAGGGCCACTACCGCCGTAGACAGCCCATCGCAGCCTTAAGGCGGACGGTTGCTTTCCACAATCACCACGTCGATATCGGGCATCTCTTCAAGGTTGATAATGCCAACGTTGTTAAAGTTACTCTCCACCACACCGTCGTGGTCAAAGTGTAGCTGGCTGTTTGTAATTTAAAAATCAAAGTCGCCGACGGGCGCACAATTTTAAGGGGGGAAAGTTTTAAGGGGGAAATGGGGCGAGTAATTGATCCTAGTCGCTAGGGGGTGACCGGATTTAAGCATATTTTCAAACACCCGATAAGCGTCCTGTTTGCTGCCATAGGGCGCCTCGGGGTTATCTGTCTGACGAAATAATAACCAGAAGGATGTAATAATGAAATTGCATTACCCGCTCAGTTTATCCAGCAGGCTCACCAGATGAGGCGCGGCAATATCTTGCTCGATACCGATTGCCCACGCAGGGGGACGGGATAGCTTAATCCTAAGAGTAATTAAGCCGGGACGGCAGCCGCAGCAATTTTGGATATCGGGAAACCTGTTGCGGCGGCCAAGGCAGCAACGCGCTTGAATGAAGGATTACCCTTAGGGGAAAGCGATTTATAAAGTGACTCCCGGGACATTCCGGCGCGTTTGGCGATAAGCGTCATTCCACCTTGTGCCTCAATGACGTGGCGTAGAGCCAGCATAAAGGCTTCGATGCCACCCGCCTCATCAATTTCGATAAAGGCCTGATGGAGGTATACCGCCGCAAATCCAGGGTCATCTTTGAGCAGTTTTACGATTGCTTCATCGTGAAGTTGAGATTTCGCCATTTCCGTTCTCCTGCTATCGAGACTTAAAGTCATTGAGGTATCCCACTGAACGAGCAATATCTTCTTGCTGCTTTTTCTTACTACCGCCAAGCAATAGCAAATTTATCGACCCATTATCGGCATCAGTCACTTTAGCGAAGTAAACGCGATAGCCTATCCCACGATCGATCCTTAACTCTAATACACCGTCCCGGCAAAATTTATGGTCGCCGAAGTTGTAGGTTCCCATTCTGGCAACTCGTGTAAGAACCATTGCTTTGGCTATAGGATCCTTAAGGGACGTTAAAAATTCACTAAATGGATTGCGCCCGCTTAACGTGAGGTAATGTTTTACGACTGCCATTTATATCGTAGCCCATAGTTAACAATCATGGCAACAATAGTATCCTAAGGTTCACAATGAACAATCTGATGCAATCAAATCCAGATTACGTCTCGGTTTAATCCTCCATCCCTGTTTCACAGACCGCCATGGCATCCCGCAGGAACTGCATCAGGGCAGTGACCCGCACTGGGGTGAACTGGCAGGAAGGCTGATTAATCAGCCCGTGGCTCTATCTTAATATCCACCATCCCAATCCCTAGCTGGCGCGGCCCATGGCCAAGGATATTACCTTCGTTGGTGGATTGCGGCAGCGGCGGGGTGATGGTTAACACATGGCTCCCGGCGGGGTTGGTGAAGTGCAGTCGGGTAGTGGTGACTTCAGCCGCCAGCGTCAGGGTTTGCTGTTGCGGCCCCACCTGTACCGGGATCGGTTTACCGATATTTGGCCCAAAGGCTTTGGCGCGGATCACCATATCGAAGGCGGATGGCAGCGGATTGTTGTACTCAATGGTCACGGCTTTATCGATATTGGCATTTGACCAACGGCCCCAGTTTTCCGGGCGCGAGATGCCGTTAAACTGTTTCACTTCTTCAGGCGCACCGGCCACGCTAAACACAAAACTATCGGCTTTGTAGCGAATGTTATTGTCGACGATCTTCAGCAAATCCACATTCTTCTGGTAGCGATCGGTACTGATCACCCCTTCTGTAGGCTGTGATTTCCCTTCCCATACTGGTTTGGTTACCGCCTGTACTTCAGGCTCGCTGCCAAGCTGACCCTGCGCCACACACAGGCCGGTTGATAGCGCCAGCGACGGGTCCCACAGGCGGGCCATTTTGTAACAGTTATCCACCCAAATAAAGTTATCTCTGGGGGCGAAGTCTGCTAACTGGTAACGCAGTGGGGCGGAGTATTCGCTTTCTGGCAGCGGCTCGATCCGTTTCTCACCCAGGCGGATCAATAACGGCAAGCGGAATTCACTGCCGGAGAAGCGGATCACCTGGGCTTGTTGATCCACAGTAAAGTTAGTGATCGAAGTTGGGAAATTCCACAGTTTGATGATATTCGGCTTCCAGCTCATCACCTTTTCTTTGATGTTGATAAACACCTGGGAGAGGGATTCAGAAGAGAGGGTGCTGCGCCCCAGGCCGAGGTAGTTGTCCCCGCCGAGAATATCCAGCACCGTGGCCCCGTTATCCATGGAATTACGCTTGGCGGCGATCACTTCTGCCGCAGGCTGATCGCCGCGCAACACCAGGAACAGATCGTTACGATCCTGCTGGTTAAGGTATTTCCAGGCGGTGTTATTCATCGCCAGATGATCCGATGTCACCACGATCACGGTATTTTTATACCAGGGGGAGGCTTTGATCTTTTCGATAAAAGCGGCGATATGCTGTTGGCTACAGGCCACGGCGGCGAAAGATTTATTCTCTTTACCGTCGAAACGATAGCTACGACGGGTGCAGCTACGGGAGATAAAGCCGTCCGGGTGATGGGTGTCTACCGTCAGGGTGAATAGCGAGAAACGTTTTCCGGCTTTTGAAAGTGCCGCGAACTTATCCCAGGCGGCATCCAATACCGTGTCGTCATAGTAGCCCCAATCATTTCGGTATTGCGGGTCTGCCACGGTACTTTTCAGCTCATCGGCACCGTACAAGTGGTCGAAACCGTGGGATTTCAGGAATACATCTTTCCCGGCAAAGCGCAGGCTGGCCCCTTGTACAAAGTAGTTCTCATACCCGGAGTTCTTCAGGATATCCCCCAAGCACAGATTGCGTGGGAAGAAGCTGGACACCGACGAGGAAGCGTTACCCTCAAAGGGGGCGAACAGCGGGATGCCGCACTGGGAGGCCACCATCCCGGCAATGGTGTAATCGGTGCCTGGCAACTGGCTGATGTGGCTGAAGTCTAGCCCCTGCTGTTTAAGTTTACCCAGCTCCGGTGCGAGATCCGGGAAGGCATCATTATTAAAATAGGTGCGCTCCAGGCTTTCGCCATAGATATAGACCAGGTTCAGCTTAGGATCGGGGATGCGCTTGTTAGGCACTTTATAATAGGTGCCAAAGTCGGCAGCCCCTTCGCGGCTTTGGGAACGCACCAATTCAGTAAGCTGATGGAAGGCCGGGCTGGCATCCACCGAGGCCAGCGCCAATATCAGAGCCACCAAGCTGTAACCCAGATGATAAGGCCGTTGGCGGCGGCGCAGCAGCCAGGCCAGCCCGGCAAAAATCGCCACTACCCCAAGGATTAACCCGGCGCCCGGCAAAATATACTTCCCGACACCGGCCCCGCTTAGGCTGTTAGTCAGGGTGTAAAGCACCGCATCGTTAATACCATCCCCGGTAAAATAGTTGCAGGCGTACAGGGTGATGTTCAGCACGATAAACAGGCCGAGGACAATCAGGATGGATGTGAACCATCCGCTATGGCGGCCTGCCTTGGTGATATAGAGCGTGATGGCGGCCAGGAAAAGGGAAAAGGAGAGAAGTTCAGACAACACCGGGTCCTCGCAAGGGAGTACGGACTTCGGTCCAGGTGACCGTAATAATTAATTTTAGCCCGCCAATTTAACATGGGTACCATAAGGCTGCAATTGGGCGGTCACAGAACTGTGTAGCGGCTCAGATAAGTGAGTTAATTTCGGATTTTGCGCAGCGCCAGAGGCCGCGAAGCAACGTATTCAGGGGGTAAAATACAAGAAACAGCAGGTTGTGATATCAGCGAGGATAAGGCTGGTGTTTTCAGCGGTTAATTGTCGAATTCAGGGGGCAAACGCCCCCTGATGAGGGATTAAGACAGGAAATTCATACCCTGTTTTAACACCAAATCGCAGGCTTTGGTTTTCACCTGTTGCGCCAGTGGAGAGTTGCCCAGGCTGCTCAGGCTGATTTGCTGGTCTTTGCTACTGTTCAGCAGGCCCATCAGGCCCTGTTGGTAATCGGTAGTCTGTTTCTGTTCGGTGGCACTTGCCAGGCCCAGTTTATCCATCAGCTGGGTTTTGATGTTCTGGGTGTCGGTTACTGAAGCCAGTTTCTGCTTCGCGCAGTAGCCCAGGATCCCGGCCACATTGGTCATGGTACCAGAGCTTAATGCCTTGTTGCCGCCGTTTAGCAGGCTGGCCAGAGAAGCCATTGAAAGACCGCCCTGGGTACCGGTGGCCGCGGTGGTGCTGGTGGTGTTGCTTTGCTGGCTCAGCTGGTTAGCCGCGCTGCTCAGCTGATCCTGCCAGCTGGCGGCGTGGGCCGCACCGGTGGTGCACAGGGTAACCAGCGCCAGAGCGCCAATAAGTGATTTTGCTTTCATGTGTTTTCTCTATAACAAAAAAGGCCGATGCCTGAGTATAGCGCCAGCATAATCCCCTATTGGCCAGAGGTCTTCCCGCCATCAGCCACAAAGGGCCGGTTCAGGATTTTTCCTGGAGGATTTAATACTCCCGGCCCGTTACCCGGCTGCGGTAGCTGTCCCAGTCAAAGTTGACCCAAAGGCTGTTACCTAACTTCATTCGGTCCATCACCCGCACGCCTAGTAGAGTATCCATTTCGCGGATATTCAGGTTGGTTAGCATCCCGGTGGGGCGCTTGGAGGAGGAGCGGCGATCGACGATTTGGTTAATGATCACTTTTTCATAGCGGGATTCACTCTGCATGCCGATCTCATCGATCACCAGCAGATCCACGGTGCTGAGATCGTTGATCAGGCGTTCTTCGGTAGTGTCTGCGCCATCGCTAAATGTGCCCTTCATGGCAACCATAATGTCGGCAACGGTAATGATCAGTACCGATTTATTGCGTAATAGCAGATCATTGCAGATGGCGGCGGCGAGATGGTTCTTACCGGTGCCTGGCTTGCCGGAAAAAATAAAACTGCCGATGCTGTTATCAAACTCTGCCGCATAGCGACGGGCGTTTTCCAGCGCTTTCTGCTGACCGTCGTTCTCCACCCGGTAGTTATCGAAGGAGCAGTTCATATGCAACTCGCGGATGCCGGAACGCTTAAAGGTGCGCTGCATCTTCATAGCCTGGTTTTCCCGGGCGATAGCGGCAGAACGGATTTTGCCTTGCTCCTGTTGCCAGGCAATTAGCTCTTCACCGGTTTTAAAGGCCGGCTCTATGTTGGCTGGCATCATGCGCTTGAGCCTGGCCATAATGGCGGCGACGTCTTTCATTTTTACCCCCGAAACCCATCAGGAATGTCGTTGCCCGGTTGGGACAGCGTATTCATATCACGGCGGGGTTGGCCCCCGGTTGCGGCGCGGCCGATTTGCAGGCTGCGGGCCAATTTCTGCTGCCATTGTACATGGTGGAACACCTTCCCCTCAGCTTGCCAGTACGCTACAAAAGAGGCCAGCTCTTCGGCCGTCACAGCCTCGCTCAGATGAATGCCCCACAGGGCCGCCATCCGCTGGAAATCAGCATCGGGCGCCCAGCCGGGGTACATAGCGAATTTGCCCATCGGCACCGGGCTGGTGGCAGCGGGGGCGTCGTTATATAACGCCTCATCAAGGGCGATATCGACGGCAGGGGTAGCCATTTGCTCCTCCAGCGCCAGCAGCGTTGCCAGGCGCTCCGCGCTGATAGCGTAAAACGCCGGAGCATTATTGTGAAACACCGCCAGCGTCCCCTGGTGGGCTTTCCTCAGGGCAGCGGCCGGATCGGCGCACAGGGCATCAAGACCAATAATCTCGGAAGTTAAAATTCGGGAGGACATGGCACCATCTCACAGCATTTGAGGCACCTGCAAACGCACAGGTGATTTGGTCCCTATGATAACACAATCACTGCCAGGAATTAGCAACGAGGCGGCCATGGGCCGCCCCAATTCGATCACGAAACGATGTTAAGCGTGACATCAATATTGTCACGGGTAGCATTGGAGTAAGGGCAAACAATGTGGGCTGCATCCACCAGTTTTTTGGCTTCCGCCTGGTCCATACCCGGTAAGTGAATATTCAGGGTAGCTTCAATACCAAAGCCGGTTGGCAGGGGGCCAATCCCTACTTCACCTTCGATAAAGGCATCCTTCGGCATGGTAATTTTGTCGCGCCCGGCTACAAACTTCATGGCACCCAGGAAACAGGCGGAATAACCGGCGGCAAACAGTTGCTCCGGGTTGGTGACTTCACCCCCGGCACCGCCCATCTCCTGCGGCACACCCAGTTTCACATCCAGTACGCCATCGGAAGAAACGGCGCGGCCATCACGGCCACCGGTGGCTTTGGCTTTGGCACGGTAAACGACTTTTTCTAATGACATCACATCATCCTCTGGTTGATTGTGTGGTGAAAAATAGCGAGCGATTTAATGATAGACGCCAGCCGTTAAGCGCAACGGCTAGCCTTTGATAATGCTGGTGCGTAGGGTTTCTAGTTGCTGCTTCATGCTGATCAGCATCTCGTCATCACAATCCGTGGCGCAGCGCACGGCATCGGGGATCCCCTGAGCGCGGACCTGCAACGCCTTCCCTTTAGGGGTGAGAGTGACTGCTACCTGACGTTCATCCTGGCGGGAGCGTTGGCGTGATAATAGCCCTTGGGCTTCCAGGCGCTTGAGCAGCGGGGTAAGGGTGGCAGAATCGAGATACAGTTTCTCGCCGATGTCCGAGACGGTCAGGTCATCGTGCTCCCACAGCACCAGCATCACCAGATATTGCGGGTAAGTGAGATCGAGAGGGGCCAGCATCTGGCGATAAAGCTTATTCAGCGCCAGGTTAGCGGAATACAAGGCAAAGCAAAGTTGATTGCCGAGCAGCAGCGATGGTTGAAAACATTGTTGAGTATTAGTTTTCATAGTCCTGATTATATGTGGCGCGAACAGGTCGCTTTTTATCGTTTCAGATGCGGGTGGGCCTAAACCCGCGGACGCTTACGATATAACCATAGACCCGGTAACGATAAACCGATAGAAAGTGCCCCAACAATAAAGCTCGCTTTCAGGAAATTAGTGACCAATGCCACCATTAATTCATTGCTAAAGCCAAAATGGGCCAGCTTCACCATCGATATCATGGCGGTGTAGGCAAAGACGCCGGGGAACATCGGGATCACCGCCGCCACGGTGAATACTTTGGGGTGGGCCAAATACCAACGTGACCACTGAATACCGATGCTGCCCACCAGAATGGCCGCCAGAAACGAACTCCACTCGATTGACCAGCCCGCCTGCATCATCACAAAGCGTGAACCGTGGCCCAACGCCCCCAGCAAGGCGCACCAGGGCAGGGCGCGCATCGGCACGTTAAACACCATGGCAAAACCAACAGCGGGCACGGCGGCCAGCAACATATCCTGAATCAGAGCCAAAACCATCGTTACCATACCCATCCACGTATCCCCCAAAATGTCAGTGCGGAAATCACCCCAATACAGGTGGCGAGGGTCAGCATGCTGGCCATCGCCCAGCGGGCAAGGCCGGTGTTGACATGGCCTTTGAAGATATCTGCCACGGCATTGATTAACGGGAACCCCGGCACCAGCAACAGCACGCTGGCAGCCAGGGCTGCGCTGGAAGTATTGATAAACATCGGTAGCTCTAGCATCAGTCCGGAGATAGAGGTTGCCGCAAAGGCCGTCAGGCAAAAGTTGATCTGTGGGTGCCAGTGGCGCTGGGCGAGAGCCAGGCGCAGGCACATCGCAGCGGCGCTGGCAATAAATGCCACTAACGCACCATCCCAACCGCCGTCATTGAGTTTGCAGAAACAGGCGCAGGAGAGGCCTACCATGGTGACCACCGCCCAGCGGGGATAGCGCAGCGGCTTCAATTTATTAAAGCGCTTAGCCACTCCGTGGTGATCCAATAGGTGGTGTTCGGCGAGGATCACGATGTGTTGGATCTCCGTCACCATATGCATATTGATCCCGCGGTCAACATTTTTGCGGGTGGAGGTCATGCAGTGGTCATTTTTGATCGTGGTCAGGACGATGGCGTTAGATGAAATGGCGCTTTCAACGCTGTCTATCCCCAAGGCAATGCCGATTCGGGTTGACAGCTCCTCCACCAGGGCGCTCTCGGCCCCATGTTGGAGTAAAAACAGCGCACATTGTATGCAAAGCCGTGTGACTTCACGCTGGGTATCAATGGCGTTACTCATGATTAGTACCCCGGAAACAAAACCATAAACTTCTTTGTACAGGCTGGACCCAGTGAGCCGTGGCGACCTGGATCAATATTTAATGAGGTTAATTTGAGGAGGGCAAATTACATAGAAATGTGATCATGGTCACCATTTAATCATTCATTCATTAAAAAAAAATGCAAACATATTGATAATCCAAATAGATGTTTAATCTATTTGGTGATTATAAAAACTTTAATTATTAAAATTTTAAATTTTTAAAATTAAACTGAATCTATTCTTAATTTTTTGGATTAATCAATAGTTAGC
>CBIFWW010000085.1:0-14339 GCA_966186435.1 uncultured Enterobacteriaceae bacterium | reverse complement strand
AGCCGGGGATCAAAGAAGCGGCAGGCGCTGGTGCCTAACACCCCGTAAAAGGCATTCATGATGATTTTCAGTGCCTGGGAGAGGGGCTTGTTGCCCTGGCGCTTAGCTTCTTCCCGGCCATGCCAGATCTGGCTGACAATCTGCGGCAGGCAGTGCTTCTCACGATCGAACCAGGCACCTAAAAAACCTCCAACGCTATGTGCATTATCCGGTTGCTGGCTGCCGACGACCAAGCCCACCGGGTCGATCAGGAAGGTACGGATAATTGAGGGGTACAGGCTTTTATAGTCCAGCACCAGCACCGAGTCATACAGGCCAGGGGTGGAGTCCATCACGTAGCCACCGGGGCTGGCCTGGGGAGGCACCTCCCCCAGATTTGGGGCCACGTACCCCAACCGATGCATGCGGGGAAAATAAAGGTGGCCGAAGGAGGCGACAGAACCACCGTGGCGATCGGCGGGCAGGCCGTTAACGCTGGCCCGCTCCAGTAAAAACGGCATCAGCTCAGTTTTGTGGAAAATGCGGGTAACCAGTTCGCAATCGGTGAGGTTGTAGCGGGCCAGCAGAGGTTTATCTTGCTGGAAGCGGCGCTCAATCTCATCCATCCGATGCCAAGGGTCGCCGATATCTTTCCCTTCCCCCAGCAATTCCCGGGCCACGCTTTCCAGGGCAAAGGAGGAGAAGTTCCAGAAGGCGGATTTCAAACCCTCAATCCCATCTACCACCAGGCGGCCATTAATTTGCGCGACAAACACCCCCGGCTTAAAGCCGTGCTCTCGCCACTCAATTGGGGAGTTATCGCGCCCCAGCCGCAGCGGAATACCGTACCGTTCACTGTGTTTTTGCAGCACGTTCATATCGAATTGCACCACATTCCAGCCAATCAGCACATCCGGGTCGTGCCGGGCAAACCACTGGTTGAGTTTTTCCAGCAGTTGGGGGCGGCTGGCAACATAAATCAGATCGAAATCCACCTCTGGCGGTATTTCTGGCTGGGGGCCAAGCATATACACGGTGCGCTGGCCGCAGCCTTCCAGGCCAATGCAGTACAGCTCGCCGTGGCGGCTGGTTTCAATATCTAAAGAAACCCATTTTAATGCCGGGCGATAGTCGGGAGAGGGTTTGAGCCGGGCGTTATCGAGGGCGCTACCGTTAGGTTCGCCGCTGACCCACACTGGCGCAGTAATAAACCGCTCCATTAAAAAACGTTCCGGTGGGCGAATATCCCCTTCGTAAACGGTGATACCGGCTTCGCGCAGGCGCTTTTCCAACCGCATCAACTGGCGATGCTGGGTGCAATAGAGGCCCATTACCGGCTGATGGTGGAAATCGAGCAAATCCAGAGGAGTGAGACGCCATCCCCTTTCGCCCGCCAGCAGTTGTTCTACACGGGCCTGTTGGCTGCGGGGGACAAAGGCGGTGGATTCCTGGGGAGGCAGGCGCACCAGGCGTGGCCCGTGGTCTGTCGCCAGCCAAAAGGAGATTTCAGTACCCTGTGGGGTGTCCCGCCAGTGGCGAGTTAATAAAAAACCTTCAAACGTTTCGGTCACTGCCTGATCCTACGGATTATCCCACCGCAGTATAACGTATCTGGGAGCAGTGATGGGTATTTATACAGTGTCTAGCGGATGCTACAGCTTCAATCAGCGCCATTCAGCTAAACTACGCATTATATCTTTTGGGATGCAGCCCTTACGTTACGGCGTATAAATTTGAGAACACTTACATTTAACTTACCGCCATCTGCTTGACGCTCGAGATGACTCTCGGGAGAATCGCCCACTCGCTAATTATTGAGGCAAACTATGGAAGCGTTGTTGGAGCACTTCATTACTCAATCAACCACGTATTCACTGGTGGCCGTATTCCTGGTGGCTTTTTTAGAGTCCCTGGCGCTGGTGGGGCTAATTGTGCCCGGTACCGTGGTAATGGCTGCCCTGGGGGCGCTGATCGGTAGTGGCCAGGTGGACTTTTACCAAGCTTGGGGCATTGGCATTATTGGCTGTTTGTTGGCGGACTGGATTTCGTTCTGGCTGGGCTGGCGCTTTAAAAGGCCGCTGCACCGCTGGTCGTTTATGAAAAAGAACAAGGCATTGCTGGATCGCACCGAGCATGCCCTGCATCGCCATAGTATGGCAACCGTCCTGGTGGGGCGGTTTGTCGGGCCAACCCGCCCACTGGTCCCTCTGGTGGCGGGGATGCTCGATTTGCCGGTACGGAAATTTATCGCCCCTAATATTATTGGCTGCATCTTCTGGCCGCCGTTTTACTTCTTGCCGGGGATCCTGGCGGGGGCGGCCATTGATATTCCAACAGGCATGGGGAGCGGCAGCTTTAAGTGGCTGTTACTGGCCACGGCGCTGGTGGTGTGGCTGGCGGGCTGGCTATGCTGGCGCTGGTGGCGTAGCGGCAAAAGCGCCGACAAACTTAGCCAATATCTCCCCCCTGGCCGCCTGTTATGGCTGGCACCTTTGGTGACGGTAGGTGCCGGTGTTTTGGTGGTGATGATTACCCAGCACCCGCTGATGCCGGTGTATTTAAAAATACTCGGCACCGTAATGGAAGTGGGTTAACGGCCAATCCCTAACAGCGTTGAAGCGTTGCTCTTACCGGAGAGCAACGCTGCGGTTTCACCCTGCCACATAACCCTGCCTTCATTCACCACCGCACTACAAGGCGCAATGCGCTGCGCATCCTCCAGGCTGTGGGACACCATCACCAACGTCAGATTTTTTTGCTGGCAGATCTCATCCACTAGCGCCAACATTTCCTGGCGCAGGGCCGGATCGAGGGCTGAGAACGGCTCATCAAGCAACAAAATCGGCTGTTGACGCACCAGGCAGCGGGCCAAAGCCACCCGCTGGCGCTGGCCGCCGGAGAGCGCATCTGGCTTACGGGCCAGCAAATCGGCAATACCCATTTGCGCAGCGATGGTTTCTAGCTGCTGGCGCTGTGAATCATTGAGTTTCAAGCGTGGGTCGATACCTAGCCCTATGTTCTGCGCCACGGTTAAATGGCCAAACAGATTATTTTCTTGAAACAGCATCGACACCGGCCGCCGGGAGGGAGGGGTATAAGTATGATCCTCGCCATTAAGCCATATCGATCCACTGGCCGGTGCCAAAAAACCGGCAATCAGGCTGAGTAAGGTGCTTTTCCCCGCCCCGCTGGGGCCAAGTATGGCGATACGCTGCCCGGCGGGGATGGCGAAAGTGAAGCGCATCGGCAACTGCTGATACAGCCAGGTGACATCATTCAGGTTTAGCATGGCGCTCCGGGAGTTTTTCAATCAGGCTAAACAGGGCCAGGCATAGCAGCAGTAATAATAGCGCGGTGACCGCCCCCTGCTGGCTGCGGTAAGACCCCATTTGTTGATACAGATAGAAGGGCAGGGTGCGGAAGCTGTCATTGCCAAATAGCGCCATCACGCCAAAATCCCCTACCGACAACACGCAGGCAAAGGCCAGCGCCTGATAAATAGGGCGGCGTAGCGCCCTGCCTTCAATTAATCTCAGCCGATTCAGCCCGTGAACATCCAGGGACTGGCACAGCAGGTTATAGCGCTCGGCCATATCGCGCATTGGGTTTTCTAACACTTTCATAGCATAAGGGATCGCCATCAGGGCATTGGTAAAGATCACAATCCCCCAGGCGGATTCGGGTAGCCCGATGGTGTTATTGAGTAGCAGGAAGAAGCCCGTGGCCAGTACAATCCCCGGCATCGCCAGGATCACCATACCGCTTAGCTCCAGGCTCTGGCCTGCCAATACCTGTTGGCGCAGGCGAAGTTCCCGTGAACTCCATAGCAGCATCAGCGTTAGGACCACGCATAGCAGCCCGGCGCCAATGGCAATCCCCAGGGAGGTTGTAAGGGCATCCCATAACGCTGGGGTGGTTAATACCTGCCAGGTATTGCTATTCAAGCCATCCACCACAACCGCTGCCAGTGGGGGCAGCATCAGTAGCAGCGCCAATACAACAATGGCACCGTCGACCAGGCGGCTGAGGAGAGGATCTTCCGGGTTGCGCCAAATAGCCCCCCGGCTTGAAGGTAAAAAGGCACTACTCAGCCGTTGGCTCACCATCATCAGTCCCAGACAGCAACCCAGTTGAATCAACGCCAGTAAAGCCGCACGCCCTGGGTCATAATCAAAATTCAGGGCTTGGTAAATCGCCAGTTCGATAGTGGTGGCCTGGGGGCCACCGCCCAATGCCAGCACCGTGGCAAAGCTGGCAAAACAGAGCATAAAGATCAATGCCGCGGTGGGGAGCATCTGGCGGCGTAGCCAGGGCCATTCAACCAGCCGGAAGAATGGCCAGCCTTTTAACCCAAGCTGGGCGGCCAACTGGCGCTGCTCAGCGGGTATCTGCTCCAGGGCCTGCAATAACATGCGGGCGGCCATTGGCATATTAAAGAATAGGTGGGCGAGCAATATCCCCGCCAGCCCGTAGGGGCTAAAGCCCCATTGCCAACCCAAGTAGTGGCTAATTCCGGCCAGCCAGCCGGTACGGCCATATACCGTCAAAATGCCGAACACCGCCACCAGCACCGGCAGCACCAGGGTCATGGCACACAGGCTTAGCAGCAGCTGGCGCCCAGGGAAACGGCGGCGATAGAGCGCCCGCGCCAGGGGAATGGCCGGGAGAATAGAAATGGCGGCAGACAGAGAGGCCTGCCAAAAGGAAAAGCGCACCACATGCCATAAATAGCTGTCGCTGATTATTACTGCCCAGTCTGCGGTGGGTGCGCTATACCACAGCGCGCCAAAGGCACTCAGGGCCATCGACAGCAGTAACGCTGCCGCCAGCAGCCCTGAGGCCATCCAGCCAGGGATCAGCGGCTGACGGCGCGGAGCCATGCATTAATCCAGGTGCTACGGTGGGTGGCGACGGCCTGTGGGCTAAATTCCAGCGTGGTGTCGGGCTTAGGTAATTCAGCAAAGCCTGCGGGCAACGGCTGGTCGATCACCGGGTACATCCAGTTCCCGGTAGGAATGGTAGTTTGGAACGCCGGGGAAACCATAAACTTCATAAATTTCTCAGCCAGTTCCGGCTGTTTGCTGGCCAGCGTGCGTGCCGCCACCTCTACCTGAAGGTAATGGCCTTCGCTGAATGGGGCGGCGGCGTACTGAGTCTTCTTCTCTTCAATAATGTGATAAGCCGGGGAGGTGGTATAGCTCAGCACAAAATCCCCTTCGCCCTTGAGGAACAGGCCATAGGCCTCGCTCCAGCCCTTAGTCACAGTAACGGTTTTGGCGGCCAGTTTCTGCCATGCCTGAGAGGCGCTGTTGCCATATACCTTTTGCATCCACAATAGAAGACCCAGGCCTGGGGTGCTGGTGCGCGGATCTTGATAAATGACGCGCCACTTTTGGTCGCTTTCAACCAGTTGCTTCAGGCTGGTGGGTGGATTGTGAATTTTGGTTTTATCGTAGATAAACGCAAAGTAACCATAATCGAAGGGAATAAAGGTTTGATTATGCCAGCCGCCGGGTACCTTTAAGGCAGCGATATCCACCGGGCTGGGGGTGAACAGGCCCGAGGCCTTAGCCGCTTCCACCAGATTATTGTCCAGGCCCAGCACCACATCTGCTTTGGTGTTTTTGCCTTCCATCCGTAACCGGTTAAGCAGGGATACGCCGTCTTCCAGCGCGATATATTTTAGTGAGCAATCACACTGGGCTTCGAAGGCTTTCTTAACCAACGGGCCGGGACCCCACTCGGCCGCGAAAGAGTCATAGGTGTAAACCGTTAGCACTGGTTTGGCTAACAGCGGGCTGCTTACCAGCAGTAATAGGGGGATTAATTTCTTCAGCACTTTGCACTCCTAAAAAGGGTGGCAAAGGATTTTGAGCAGTAGCCTCAAATCCCTTCGCCGGGATTATCCGGATCAGGTTCGACGGGTATTATCTCAGCGCACAGGCAACGCCTGTAGCACCCCGTTGAGAACGGCGCTTATTGTAGTGATTTTGTGAATGATCCGGTAGAACTTATATCTCCGGTGGGGCAAACCAGGCCGATTTAAAATCAAACCAGCCTAAGGTATTCATCCGTAACCCTCGCATACTGC
This sequence comes from uncultured Enterobacteriaceae bacterium, assembly GCA_966186435.1. Taxonomy (GTDB): domain Bacteria; phylum Pseudomonadota; class Gammaproteobacteria; order Enterobacterales; family Enterobacteriaceae; genus CBIFWW01. Next base: position 8,269 of record CBIFWW010000085.1, on the reverse strand, counting down.
GCTGGCCCTGGAGCATCAACCAATGATGGATCAACGGCACAATATGCTGATCTTCCACCAGTTTCTGGCACCAGGCACTAGGGGAAAGTTCGCCACTACGCCAGCGCCGCGCCTGTTCCGGCCACTGATGTGGAATACACTGTTGAATGAGCGGCACTTCATACAGATGGGCAAACAGAGAGAAGTCCAGCGGTAGGGTGAAATTGGCGCTATTTAGCCAGAAATCACTGGTATGTTCGCCTTTGTGCCATGTCTCGTAATCCACTTCATCAATCTTCAATTCTACGCCGTGTTCAGCCAGTAACGCTGCCATTAATCGGCTGATGGCCCGGTGTTCCACGTGATCTTGATAATAGGTCAGCGTGAGTGTGGATAAGCCTACGGGTTTTATGCTGCTACCGACTTCCGGCGCATGGTGCCAACGGGGGAGTAGCCCCCAAGCCGGAAACCAGTAGCGCTGATAACGATCCCCGGCATGCCAGATCAGATTGGCGGGGGAGATAATGCGGCTTAACCAGCGGCGTACATCCGGGTCAGCGCCGGTAGGGGTACGGCTGTCGAACAGCAGATAATAACAACCCTCTTCCAGCCGACTTTCCACCGCTTTCTCACTGGCGTCGCTGGCGTGTGACTCCAATTGGACCCCGCAGCTCAGCTCTTCACCAATATCTGGCAGCACCCAGAAATTTACCTCATCAATCAGCGCCCGGTAGCCAAAATAGTCGTCAAAGGCATGGATCTTCAGCTGGTTACGGTTATTACGCACCACCTGATAAGGGCCGGTACCCACCGGCTTACGGGCGAAATCCCGCATCGTAGGCCACTCTTGCGGCAGGATCATGGTGCTAACAGTTGCCACCAGCCAGGGCAGGCGCTCATCAGGCTGGGAAAGGTAAACATCCAGGGTCCAGGGGGCCGGGGAGTGAACCCGGCTGATGTGGTTATATAAAGGCAGTGGGGCAACCCGACGTAAAGAGGAAAGCACATCCTCCATATCCAGCTCGCGACCATGGTGGAAATGAATGCCCGGCCTGAGGAAAAACCGCCACTGTAATGGGGAAATCTGCTGCCAGTGGTGGGCGATATCCCCTTTTAGTTCCCCGTTTTCTTCATCAATGCGCGTCAATCCACTAAATATTTGCCGGGCAATATGGGTCTCGGAACGCCGCAGGGCGGAACCGGGTAGCAGATTTAGCAAAGGGCGGTAGTAAAGCACCCTGAGGATGTGTTTACCCTGGCGAAAACTGCGGCCCAGATGGGATAGCAGCATCTGACGCACGGCGGCTTTATCCCCTACGATTTGCACCAACTGATCAATACGGTCCTGCTCCAGAAGATCCTCCGCCCGCTGCTGCTGTAGGGCTAAACCGGTATAGAGGAACGTTAAGTGCGAACGCTTGCCACGCCCGGCCGCTGCATCCCAGCTTAACCAACCTTTCTCCTGCATGTTATTGAGCAGCGTGCGCATATGGCGACGGGAACAGCTTAAGACTTCCGCCAGTTCATAAAGGGTGGTGTCTTTAGATTGCCCCTGGGCATATTGCCAAAGGCGGATGAATTGTTGTTGCAGGCGGCTGGACGGCATAAAAGGGGAACTCCTTCCGTTGAAGTCAGCAATTTATCTTTCCCTATATTAAGCCAATAATTAATGCAGATGAAAGCAAGGAGGTGCCTATGAACACGTTATCATCGCGTGAATACTGGCTGCGTTACTTCAAGGCGACAAAAAATCTGGCGCGTGGATGGCTGGCCCGCCTGACACCCCAGGATCGTATGAAGTTGCTCGACGATATCATGCAGTGGGAGGTTACCTACCCGGTAACGTTGGGCGCTAACTTAACCCAACCCACACGCCACTCTGGCGAGTGGAGGGGTTAGGCAGACATCAAGTGTGACTGAGTTTTGGTGCTATTCACCAGCCAGCTGTTGCTAACAGCTGGCTTTTTTAGTTTATTATTCAGCCAGTTGATAGATACATTTCATCCAAGGATTGAATATGATGTGGTTACTCACCCAGGGCCGTCGTCTGAATCGGGTATTCATGGCGTTTATGGCGGTGGCATTTATGATGGGGGTTGCCGGGGCATTACAGGCACCGACCTTAAGCCTGTTCCTGACCCGGGAAGTGCAGGCACCGCCGTTTTGGGTGGGGCTGTTTTACACGGTTAACGCCGTGGCGGGGATCGCCGTTAGCCTGGTGTTGGCAAAACGCTCTGATGCCGGGGGCGACAGGCGTAAACTGATCTTGTTTTGTTGTGTAATGGCCGTGGCAAACTGCACCCTATTTTCTTTTAATCGCCATTATCTGACGCTCATCACCGCCGGGGTGATGCTGGCGGCTCTGGCGAACACTGCCATGCCACAAATCTTTGCCCTCGCCCGGGAGTATGCCGATAGTTCCGCCCGGGAAGTAGTAATGTTCAGTTCGATTATGCGCGCCCAACTCTCTCTTGCCTGGGTTATCGGCCCACCGCTCTCCTTTATGTTGGCGCTGAACTATGGCTTTACCGCCATGTTCCTGATTGCTGCGGGTATCTTCATCCTATGCCTGATACTGATTGCCGTCGCCTTGCCTTCTGTGGCCTGCCACCAGCGTACAGCCGCTGATATTGCAGTGACGGAAATCAGCGGTTGGAAGGACAGTAACGTCCGCTGCTTGTTTTTTGCCTCCATGCTGATGTGGACCTGTAATACGATGTATATCATCGATATGCCATTATGGATCAGTAGTGATTTAGGGCTGCCGGACAAATTGGCGGGGGCATTGATGGGGACAGCGGCGGGCCTGGAGATCCCGGCGATGATCCTGGCGGGTATGTTGGTAAAGCGCTTCGGCAAGCGGCCGATGATGCTGGTGGCGGTTACTGCCGGGTTACTGTTTTATGTGGGGTTGATCCTGTTTCACACTCGCACCGCGTTAATCGTATTGCAGCTATTTAATGCGGTATTTATCGGTATCGTGGCCGGGATCGGCATGCTGTGGTTCCAGGATCTGATGCCGGGTAGGGCCGGTTCAGCCACCACCTTGTTTACTAACAGCATTTCTACGGGAGTAATCCTGGCGGGGGTTCTCCAGGGGGCGTTATCTCAACGCTTCGGGCACAGTTCGGTCTATATGGCGATTGCCGGGATTGCGTTGCTGGCACTTTGGCTCACCAGCCGGGCACGGGAAGCATAAAAAAAGGCGCTCAATTGAGCGCCCTTAAAGTCGATTAAAACTCAGCGCATAAAGCCGGGTAGCTGGGCTTCGTAATCAGAAATCGCCGACTGATGCTGTAACGTCAGGCCAATACTATCCAGGCCGTTCATCATACAGTGGCGGCGGAAAGCATCCAGAGTGAAAGCGTAAGTCCGATCCCCGGCGATCACTTCCATGGATTCCAGATCCACGGTAAAGGTGATGCCCGGGTTGGCTTTCACCTGAGCAAACAGTTCATCCACCTGCTCATCGCTCAGTTTGACCGGCAGCAATTGGTTATTAAAGCTGTTGCCGTAAAAGATATCGGCAAAGCTTGGCGCGATAACCACTTTGAAACCGTAATCAGTCAATGCCCAAGGCGCATGCTCCCGGGAAGATCCACAGCCAAAGTTCTCACGGGCTAACAGGATGGAGGCACCCTGATACTCCGGGAAGTTAAGCACAAACTCCGGATTAGGCTGCTGGCCCTGGTCATCCAGGAAACGCCAGTCATTAAACAGATGGGCGCCAAACCCGGTGCGGGTTACCTTTTGCAGGAACTGCTTAGGGATGATTGCATCGGTATCCACATTCGCGGCATCCAATGGCACCACCAACCCGGTATGTTTTACAAACTTCTCAGCCATTGTCCGGCTCCTTATTGCATTGCGCGAATATCAGCGAAGCGGCCGGTTACCGCCGCAGCGGCGGCCATCGCCGGGCTGACCAGGTGTGTACGCCCACCGCGGCCCTGACGGCCTTCGAAATTACGGTTGCTGGTGGAGGCACAGCGCTCGCCAGGGTTCAGACGATCGTTATTCATCGCCAGGCACATGGAACAGCCCGGCAGACGCCACTCAAAACCGGCTTCGATAAAAATCTTATCCAGCCCTTCGGCTTCCGCCTGGGCTTTTACCGGGCCTGAACCTGGCACCACCATCGCCACCACACCCGGTGCGACTTTACGCCCTTTGGCAATCTGGGCGGCGGCCCGCAAATCCTCAATACGGGAGTTAGTGCAAGAGCCGATAAACACTTTATCGATGGCAACATCGGTCAAAGGAATACCGGATTTCAGCCCCATATATGCCAGCGCTTTTTCAGCGGAGGCCCGCTCCACCGGGTCGCTAAAGGAGGCCGGGTCAGGAATGATTTCAGTAACGGAAATCACCTGGCCGGGGTTGGTTCCCCAGGTCACCTGAGGGGCAATATCTTCAGCACGCAGGGTGACAGTGCTGTCGAAGCTAGCATCTGCATCAGTGTGGAAGGTTTTCCAGTAAGCGACGGCTTCTTCAAAATGCTCGCCCTTTGGCGCATGCTGGCGGCCACGAACATAGTTGAAAGTGGTTTCATCAGGAGCAACCAGACCGGCTTTGGCCCCCATTTCGATTGCCATATTGCACAGAGTCATACGGCCCTCCATGCTCAGAGCCTGGATAGCCGGGCCACAGAATTCCACCACGTGGCCGGTGCCGCCCGCACTACCGGTTTTACCAATAATTGCCAGCACAATATCTTTGGCGGTGATACCGGGTGCCGCCTGGCCGGTGACTTCAATTTTCATGGTTTTGGCCCGGCCCTGTTTCAGGGTTTGGGTCGCCAAAACGTGTTCAACTTCTGAAGTACCGATACCAAAGGCCAGCGCGCCAAAGGCACCGTGGGTGGCGGTGTGGGAATCCCCACACACGATAGTCATCCCCGGCAATGTCACCCCTTGTTCAGGCCCCATCACATGAACAATCCCTTGGTACGGGTGATTCAAGTCATACAATTCCACGCCGAACTCTTTGCAGTTCTTGATCAGCTCCTGCATCTGGATACGGGCCATCTCACCGCTGGCATTAATGTCTTTAGTCTGGGTGGAGACGTTGTGATCCATGGTGGCAAAAGTTTTCTCCGGGTGACGAACCGGGCGATTGTGCGCCCGCAGCCCGTCGAAAGCCTGAGGAGAGGTCACTTCATGAACCAGGTGGCGGTCGATATACAGCAGCGGCGTTTCATTAGGGGCATCGTGCACCACATGGGCATCGAACAGTTTCTGATACAGTGTTTTTGCCATGATTAAACCCCTTCCGCGACATAACGCGCAATGATATCGCCCATTTCGGACGTGCCAATAGCTTGGGTGCCGCGGGCCAGATCGCTGGTGCGGAAACCATTTTCCAGTGCCTGATTAATCGCGGCTTCGATAGCCTGAGCGGCGTCTTCTGCTTGCAGGCTATAGCGTAACAACAGTGCCAGTGACAGGATCTGCGCCACTGGGTTGGCAACATCTTTGCCAGCGATATCTGGCGCAGAGCCACCGGCGGGTTCGTACAGACCGAAGCCGTGTTCGTTCAGGCTGGCGGATGGCAGCATCCCCATGGAGCCGGTGATCATGGCGCATTCGTCAGACAAGATGTCGCCAAACAGGTTAGAGCACAGCAGCACATCGAACTGGGAAGGGTCTTTGATCAGCTGCATGGTGGCGTTATCGATATACATATGGGACAGCGCCACGTCCGGGTACTCTTTGGCGATTTCATTGACGATTTCACGCCACAGCAGTGAGGTTTGCAGCACGTTGGCTTTGTCGATAGAGGTCACGATGCCGCGCCGCTTACGGGCCGACTCAAAAGCAATTCGGGCAATCCGCTCGATTTCAAAACGGTGATATACCTCGGTATCGAAGGCTTTTTCATGGATACCGGATCCTTCACGCCCCTTAGGCTGACCAAAGTAGATCCCGCCGGTCAGCTCACGAACGCACAGGATATCAAAGCCATTGGCAGCAATATCAGCGCGCAGCGGGCAGAAGGCTTCCAGCCCTTGGTACAGCCGGGCAGGGCGCAGGTTGCTAAACAGCTTAAAGTGTTTACGCAGCGGCAGCAGCGCACCGCGCTCTGGCTGGTCATTAGGCGGTAAGTGTTCCCACTTCGGGCCACCCACGGAGCCAAACAGAATGGCATCGGCCTGCTCACAGCCTTCAACGGTTGCCTGCGGCAGTGGCTGCCCGTGGTTATCAATGGCGGCACCGCCCACATCAAAATGACTTGTGGTGATGCGCATACCAAAACGTTGGCGAACGGCTTCCAGCACTTTTAATGCCTGAGCCATGACTTCCGGGCCAATACCATCACCCGCTAATACTGCAATATGATGAGTCTTAGACATGTCACACGGTTTCCTGGTTGTGTTCTTTATTATGCAACTTGCGCTGCAATTCCTTTTCGACTTCGCCAGCACGCCAGATATTGTTCAGCACGTTAACCATGGCCTGGGCCGATGATTCAACAATATCCGTTGCCAGGCCAATACCGTGGAAGCGGCGGCCATTATGGGCGACCACAATATCTACCTGCCCTAGGGCATTTTTACCCTGGCCTTTGGCACCCAGCTGATATTTCACCAACTCGATGTCGTACTGAGTAATACGGTTAATAGCCTGATACACCGCATCCACCGGGCCATTACCATTGGCGGCTTCGGCTTTCACTTCCCCACCCACAGCCAACTGAACGGAGGCTGTCGCCAGGGTGTTAGAGCCAGACTGAACGTTGAATGCGTCCAGGCGGAAGTGTTCATACTCTTCCTGCTGATTATTGATAAAGGCCAGTGCTTCCAAATCGTAATCAAATACCTGGCCTTTCTTGTCTGCCAGTTTCAGGAAAGCGTCGTACAGCTGATCCATACTGTAATCTGTCTCCTGGTAACCCATCTCTTCCATACGGTGCTTTACGGCGGCACGGCCGGAGCGCGAGGTCAGGTTCAGCTGGATTTGATTCAGTCCAATGGACTCTGGGGTCATGATTTCGTAGTTTTCGCGGTTTTTCAGCACCCCATCCTGATGGATACCTGAGGAGTGGGCGAAAGCGTTAGCCCCCACCACGGCTTTGTTGGCCGGGATTGGCATATTGCAAATCTGGCTGACGGTCTGGCTGGTGCGCCAGATTTCCTGATGATGGATGTTGGTGTGGACGTTCATAAACTGCTGGCGGGTTTTTATCGCCATAATCACTTCTTCCAAAGCGCAGTTCCCGGCGCGCTCACCCAGACCATTCAGGGTGCCCTCAACCTGGCGAGCGCCGGCTTGCACAGCGGCAATGGCATTGCCGACGGCCATTCCCAGATCGTCGTGGGTGTGAACGGAGATAATGGCTCGGTCAATATTGGGTACGCGCTCATACAACCCGGATATCATATTGCCGTATTCATAGGGGGTGGTGTAACCGACGGTATCAGGCAGGTTAACGGTAGTAGCGCCGGCGTTAATGGCAGCTTCCACCACCCGGGCCAAGTCGGCGATTGGAGTGCGCCCGGCATCTTCACAGGAGAACTCAACGTCATCGGTATAATTACGTGCACGCTTAATCATATAAATGGCACGTTCGATAACCTCATCCAGGGTGCTACGCAGTTTGGTGGCGATATGCATTGGTGAGGTGGCGATAAAGGTGTGAATACGGAACGCTTCTGCCACCTTCAGCGACTCTGCTGCCACATCTATATCTTTTTCTACACAACGGGCCAGTCCGCAAACCCGGCTATTTTTAATCTGGCGGGCGATAGTCTGTACTGATTCAAAATCGCCAGGGGAAGAAACCGGGAAGCCCACTTCCATTACGTCAATACCCATGCGCTCCAGCGCCAACGCGATTTGCAATTTCTCTTTCACACTCAGACTTGCCTGTAACGCTTGTTCACCGTCACGCAAGGTTGTATCGAAGATAATGACTTGTTGGCTCATGGTTTAGTCCTTGTCCTGGTTCAGGGCGCCCCGCTGCGAGCATAAAAAAACCCGCGCAGCGGCGCGGGTTTATTGTCTGGTGTTTAATTCAACGTTAAACGTTACCCACCAGCCTACCGCGCATAGAGTATGCGTTTAGTAGTAGGCCAAGTAGGTTCAGTTGATGTGCCATTGATTCAAACCCCAATAGAATAATTTCGATGTAATTAGTGTTACTTGAATTGGCCCCTGGCTGTCAACACTTGATTTTCAAAATGGTCAAAAACAGACTCTACGCCGCTTCGCTTCAATTAGCGATTTGTGCTAAAAAAATCCCTTTCAATAATGAATTATATAATGTGTAAAAAAGGACTTATTTAGCATTC
>CBIFWW010000084.1:0-14688 GCA_966186435.1 uncultured Enterobacteriaceae bacterium | reverse complement strand
AACTGCCGTTTGCTTACGCTAAAGATGGTATCTCTTACACCTTCTCTATCGTTCCTAACGCGCTGGGTAAAGACGACGAAGTGCGTAAAACTAACCTGGCTGGTCTGATGGATGGTTACTTCCACCACGAAGCTAGCATTGAAGGCGGTCAGCACCTGAACGTGAACGTGATGAACCGTGAAATGCTGCTGGATGCGATGGAACACCCTGAGAAATATCCTCAGCTGACCATCCGCGTTTCCGGTTACGCTGTACGTTTTAACTCCCTGACTAAAGAACAGCAGCAGGACGTTATTACCCGTACCTTCACCCAGACCATGTAATTCATTCTCTGGCTGAATAAGCGTACAATGAAGGCTCCACGTAAGTGGGGCCTTTCTTCTACCTGCCCCGCCCCACTCCGGAGCCGGTTTTGCCGGATGACTGCTGTAATCCCTTGTTGATTCAGTTATCCCGCAAAACAGACTCGACGCGGCAATGACCGCGCCACCCCCCTGGCTCGCCAGGGGCTTAATTGGAGATATCACTGCAATGTCAGCAATCGGTCGCATACACTCCTTTGAATCCTGCGGTACCGTAGACGGTCCCGGCATTCGTTTTATTACATTCTTCCAGGGCTGCCTGATGCGCTGCCTGTATTGCCACAACCGCGATACCTGGGATACCCACGGCGGTACTGAAGTTACCGTTGAAGGCCTGATGAAAGAAGTGGTGACCTATCGCCACTTTATGAATGCTTCTGGCGGCGGCGTTACTGCCTCCGGCGGTGAAGCCATCCTTCAGGCTGAATTTGTTCGCGACTGGTTCCGCGCCTGCCGCAAGGAAGGTATTCACACCTGTCTCGACACCAATGGCTTTGTGCGTCGTTATGATCCGGTGATTGATGAGCTACTGGAAGTGACTGACCTGGTGATGTTGGATCTCAAGCAGGTTAATGATGAGATCCACCAGAATCTGGTGGGCGTTTCCAACCACCGTACCCTGGAGTTCGCCAAATATATCGCCGCCAAAGGGATCAAAACATGGATCCGCTATGTGGTGGTACCGGGCTGGTCCGACGATGATGACTCCGCCCACCTGCTGGGCGAGTTTACTCGTGACATGGGCAATGTGGAAAAAATCGAGCTGCTGCCTTACCACGAGCTGGGCAAGCACAAATGGGTTGCCATGGGTGAAGAGTACAAACTGGATGGCGTGAAGCCGCCAAAGAAAGAAACCATGGAGCGGGTGAAAGGCATTCTCGAACAGTACGGCCACAAAGTGATGTACTGATTTCCGCTCCCTATCGCAGGACATAAAAAACCGGGTCTCCCCGGTTTTTTATTATCCGTTAATCAGGCGTGAGCAACTGGCGTCGGATGCTGGCCGTGCTTACGCAGCAACATCAGCAGATAAACCGTGCTCACGCTGGCAATCATGATAAACAGCGAACTGTCCGAGTAATTCTGCATCAGCATCGCCGTCAGGGAAGGCCCTAACAAACTCCCGATGGTGTAGCTCAACAACAGCGCCTGGTTCATCGCTACCAGCTGATGGTGGCCGACTTTCTCACAGGCCCAGGCCATGGCTACCGGGTAAAGGGTAAAGCCGGACACCCCGAGGATAAATAGTGCTGGCCCCATGGCGGCATTGCTGAGCATTGCCACTGAACCGAGGATCACCACAAACACCTGAACCCGCAGTACTAGCAGGCGGCCATAGCGGTCTGCCAGGCGGCCCACTGGCCATTGGCCGATAATCCCGGCGCTGACCATCACTGCCATCCAGAAACCGGTACCCGCATCGCTGACACCCTGGTGGTTGAGGAACAGCGGCATCAGACCATACAGTGAACCCAACACGATCCCGGAAATAATACAGCCGTTAATACCCAGACGGGCTTCACGCAGCTTGAGCATGGCGCTGATATGAACAGTGCCACTAGCCCCCTCTTCATGCTGGTTGTTCACAATGCGCGTAAACAGCAGCGGCAGGATAGCGGCAACGATCATCCCGGTGACCCAAGGCAGCACGTGCATCAGCTCAGTGGAGAATTTGCTGATCATCAGCTGGCCCAGAACGGTGCCGATATAGTAAACCGTCATATAGGCGGCCAGCAGACGACCACGGTTACGGCTGGTACCGCTGCACATCAGGGCGCTTTCAACCACCACCCAAATCATGGCACAGGCTACACCCGCCAGGAAACGCCAGGCCGCCCAGCTCCAGAAGCCGATCATTATCCCTAGACCAGCGCAGGCAACGGCAAAGATCATCGATGCCAGATAATAGCTACGGTTGAATCCCCAGCGTTTAATTAAACCGCCGGTAATTAATGTCCCCACCAGGTTCCCTGTAAAATAGGCAGATCCCACCACCCCCACCTGCCAGACTGGTAGGCGATCGTGGGCAAGCCAAAGCGGCACCAGCGTATTCATAACCGCTATTGCCAGGGTCAAAAGCATCAGGCCACAGAGCAATAACAGCACTGGCCGGGTATAGGTGGACATGGATATTAACCGTAAAGAGGAATAAATTTTGAGCGCATCATGCCACCGCCAAAAACATTGTCAATCCACGCCTGACGGGGGCTTGGGCCGTTTCGCTGCCGTCGATTGAAAGCCTTTATGTAATAATATCTGGCTTAATACATTACGTGAGCTATCTCACTGTTTTATATAATTTCTCACAAAAAGTGTGGTTTTACTTCCCCCAAAAAATTTCATGGATTGAATAGCTTTTTTTGCACATAAAAAAACCCGGGCAAGCCCGGGTTTATCCGCATAATTACCGTTAGCTGGCTATCGCCATTCCCACGGTCATATGCAGGCCATAGAACACGCCGCGGCCAATCAGTTCACCGGCCACCACCAGCACCATTGCCAGGGTCATCCCAGCCACGCCCGGTTGGTTGCCTTTAAACAGCGGCAGCATCCAGATAACCAGGGCCACCGCAATCAGCACCAGGCGCCATGCCATCAGCATGCCGTAATCCGGTACCAGGGCACTGGCCTGGATAATGGAGCTTTGAATGGTACTCAGCGCGGTGCCTTGCATCACCACAACCACCATGCTAACCACCAGGGCAATAAGGCTTACCATCGGCAGCGTACGCAGCGCACACCCCTTCACACCGGCCCAACGCAGCAGAACGGCGCCCAGCAATGGCCCGCCGATAAACATGGTCAGGAAGAAGCTCAGCGTGGTATAGCTGCTGTACCAGGTTGGCACGGTATCGATGGAGTTATACACACGTGCCATCATCCATACGAACACCACGCCCAGTACCATCGCGACGGCCAACCAGATTTTGTACAGTGCCTGCGGCATCTTGTTCAACACAGTCAGCAGCCACCAGAAGCCACCTACCGCAAAGAACACGGAACCGCTGGCGATTTCATTACTCAGAGAGGAGTAACCAATCCGGTTAAGGGAGTTAAACGCCCGCAGCGGTGAACCCAGGTGCAGAATAGAGGCAATAAAACCAAGGCCCATCAGTACCCACAGGACAACCATTGCCAATTCCACACGGCGTTTCACCACGCGGTCGGTGATGCCTCGCATCAGCATTAAGCCCATCACGATTAAACCGCCGGCCACACACTGGCCCAGCACTGTGAAGAACATCAGCGGCCATTCATGCCATCCGTTGCCCATTTCAGACCTCCTTCGGATTTGCCAAGTAGCCAGTAGTATCCCCGGTAGGGCGGCTATTGGCGTTAGGTTTGATCACCAGATTCGGGTGAGTGAAGCGTGCAGACGGTAGCGGGGCCACATTCGCCAAGTCACCGTGTTTTTTACGCAGTTCTTCAATCGGGCCGAAATCCAGAGCACGCAGCGGGCAAGATTCCACGCAGATAGGCTTTTTGCCTTCTGCCAGACGATCGTGGCAGCCATCGCATTTGGTCATATGGCCTTTTTCCGCGTTGTACTGCGGTGCACCGTACGGGCAAGCCATGTGGCAATAGCGGCAGCCAATGCACACATCTTCATTCACCACCACCAGGCCATCTTCCGCGCGTTTGTGCATCGCACCGCTCGGGCACACTTTGGTACAGGCCGGGTCTTCACAGTGGTTACAGGAGATAGACAGGTAGTAAGCAAACACATTCTGGTTCCATGTGCCGTTGTCTTCCTGCCAGTCGCCGCCCGCGTATTCGTAAATACGGCGGAAGCTCACATCCGGGGTGAGGTTTTTGTAATCTTTACACGCCAGCTCGCAGGTTTTACAACCGGTGCAGCGACTGGAATCAATATAAAAACCATATTGGGTCGTCATCAGCTACTCCTTAAGCCTTTTTAACCTGAACAAGGTTGGTGTGGGACGGGTTACCTTTCGCCAGAGGGGACGGGCGCTGGGTGGTCAGAACGTTGATACAACCTGCCTGATCGACTTTATTGCCGTCCGGGTTGTACCAGGCACCCTCACCAAGCGCAACCACGCCAGGGAGGATACGCGGCGTCACTTTGGCGTTGATGCGGACTTCACCACGGCCGTTAAAGATAGTGACCATATCGCCATTACTGATCCCGCGGGATTTTGCATCCATTGGGTTGATCCACATTTCCTGACGGCAGGCTGCTTTTAACACATCGACGTTGCCGTAGGTGGAGTGAGCACGGGCCTTGTAGTGGAAACCGGTCAGCTGCAACGGATAGGTTTTTACCAACGGATCGTTATAGTTTTCGAAACCGGCGTCGTAGATCGGCAGCGGATCGATAACATCCCCTTCTGGCAGTTCCCAGGTGGCCGCAATGTCAGCCAGACGGGCAGAATAGATCTCAATTTTGCCTGATGGAGTGGTCAGCGGATTGGCCGCAGGATTTTCACGGAAGGCTTTGTAAGCCACGTGATGCCCTTCTGGATCGCGCTCTTTGTAAATACCCTGCTTGCGGAAGGTGTCGAAGTCCGGCAGCAGCGGCATGGCAGCACGGGACTGCTCATATAAGTGGCGCAGCCATTCTTCCTGGTTGCGGCCTTCGGTAAACTGCTGCTCAACGCCCATGCGCTTGGAGATTTCGCTGGTCATCTCATAAATGTTTTTGCATTCGAAACGCGGCTTGATGGCCTGATCGGCAAAAATAACGTAGGACATGTTGCCCGCGGAGGCGTCCAGCGCGAAGTCCATCTGCTCGGATGCAGTACAGTCTGGCAGGATGATATCGGCATATTTCGCTGAAGAGGTCATGTGGTTGTCGATCACCACAATCATCTCGCATTTCTTATCATCCTGGAGGATTTCATGGGTGCGGTTGATTTCAGAGTGCTGGTTGATAATGCAGTTACCGGCATAGTTCCAGACCATCTTAATCGGCACATCCAGCTTATCTTTACCACGTACCCCATCACGGGTTTTGGTCATTTCAGTACCGCGCTCAATGGCATCAGTCCACATAAACATGGAGATACTGGTTTTAACCGGGTTTTCCAGGGTTGGCATACGCACGAAGGCCGTGTCGTAAGAACCTTCACGCGCGCCACTGTTACCGCCGTTAATGCCCACGTTACCCGTTAGGATAGACAGCATAGCGATGGCACGGGAAGCCAGTTCACCGTTGGCGTGGCGCTGCGGCCCCCAGCCCTGAGAGATAAAGGCAGGTTTGGTGCTGCCGATTTCACGGGCCAGTTTGACGATGCGGTCAACGGGGATACCGGTGATTTTCGAGGCCCATTCAGGGGTTTTGGCAATACCGTCTTTACCCTGGCCCAGGATGTAGGCTTTATAGTGGCCATTAGCTGGCGCGCCTTCTGGCAGTGTTTTCTCGTCGTAACCGACGCAGTATTTATCGAGGAACGGTTGATCGACGAGGTTTTCGTTAATCATTACCCAAGCCAGCGCAGACACCAGTGCGGCATCGGTCCCTGGACGGATTGGGATCCATTCATCTTCACGCCCGGCACCGGTATCGGTATAGCGTGGGTCAATGATAATCATCCGAGCATTGGATTTCTGGCGCGCCTGCTCCAGGTAGTAGGTTACCCCACCACCGCTCATGCGGGTTTCACCCGGGTTGTTCCCGAATAACACTACTAGTTTACTGTTTTCGATGTCAGACGGGCTGTTGCCGTCGGCAAAACCACCGTAGGTATAGTTCAACCCTTCGGTGATTTGCGCGGTGGAGTAGTCACCATAATGGTTAAGGTAACCACCAACGCAGTTCATCATACGGGCAATCAGGGTTTTTCCTGGTGGCCAGGAGCGGGTCATGGTGCCGCCCAGCGTACCAGTACCGTAGTTCAAATAAATGGACTCGTTACCGTAATCTTTGATCAGGTGCTTCATGGTGTTGGCGATGGTATCGAAGGCTTCTTCCCAGCTAATACGCTCGAATTTACCTTCACCACGGGCGCCCACACGCTTCATTGGGTATTTCAGGCGATCCGGGTTATAGACCCGGCGGCGCATGGAACGGCCGCGCAGACAGGCGCGAACCTGGTGCATACCTTCATAGACGTCATCGCCGGTGTTATCGGTTTCGACATATTTGATTTCACCATCCACCACGTGCATACGCAGCGGGCAACGGCTACCGCAGTTTACCGTGCAGGCGCTCCAGACGATTTTTTCTTCGACTGAGCCTGTATTCAGGGCTTGTGCAGCACGGGCGACTCGGGAGAACGGTAGTGTAAATGCGCTGCTGGCTGCGGCCAGGCCACCAATCGCTGTCGTTTGCACGAGTTTGCGACGGCTAACCTTGGCATCCAGTAACACATTGGGTGCTTTAATCTTCATGATTACCCACTTTGGTTGCTCACAGAAAATAAGCAGCTACAGCCAGGCGGTAGCCGATCATTAAGTTTTTTAAGTGAGTCGTGTCAAAACACACAGCGAGAAATGTATCGTTATATAGTACTGTATATAACGAAAGGCTTATATTTTAGTTTTTTCTGCTGAATACCCACTTCGCGGTGAGTATTACTACTTTGTGATTAGCCAATATTGTCTGGCATCAAAACAGGCATAAAAAAAGCGCCCGTAGGCGCTTTTACATGACTCATATCAGACACTAACCAATGAACGCTTGGTTGCGCATATAAGGGCGTAATACTTCAGGGATTTCAATACGGCCATCTGCTAACTGGTAATTTTCCAGTACTGCAACCAGGGTACGGCCTACAGCCAGACCGGAACCGTTCAGGGTGTGCACCAGACGCGGTTTCTTCTCAGTTTTGCTGCGGCAGCGTGCCTGCATCCGGCGTGCCTGGAAATCCCACATGTTGGAGCAAGAGGAAATTTCACGGTAGGTGCCCTGAGCCGGAACCCAGACTTCCAGATCGTAGGTTTTGGTCGCGCCAAAGCCCATGTCGCCGGTACACAGCAACATTTTGCGGTACGGCAGGTTCAGCAGTTGCAGCACTTTCTCGGCATGGCCAGTCAATTCTTCCAGCGCCTGCATTGAGTCTTCCGGGCGCACTACCTGTACCAACTCAACTTTATCGAACTGGTGCATACGGATCAGACCACGGGTATCACGACCATAGGAGCCAGCTTCAGAGCGGAAACATGGCGTATGGGCAGTCATACGCAGCGGCAGGGTTTCCTCTTCGAGGATTTCATCACGCACCAGGTTGGTGACCGGCACTTCCGCGGTAGGGATCAGCGCATAGGTGCTGCTGTCGGCTTCTTCTTCCAACGGTTTAGTGTGGAACAAGTCTTCAGCAAATTTGGGCAGCTGGCCAGTACCATACAGCGTGGCATGGTTAACCAGGTAAGGCACGTAGTTTTCGCTATAACCATGCTGTTCAGTGTGCAGATCCAGCATAAACTGGCTCAGCGCGCGGTGCAGTCGGGCAATCTGTCCTTTCATTACCACAAAGCGGGAACCGGTCAGCTTAACGGCGGCGGCAAAGTCCAAACCGTTGTGCATTTCACCGAGGGTGACATGATCGCGCACTTCAAAATCAAACTCACGGGGGGTACCCCAGCGGCTGATTTCCAGGTTTTCGCTATCATCACGGCCCAGCGGCACTTCATCAGCAGGGATGTTTGGCAGGGACAGCGCGATATCGCGGATTTGCGCCAGCAAGGCTTCCAGCTCCGCTTTAGCCGTATCCAGCGCTTCACCCAGTTTGTTCACTTCCAGGCGTAATGGCTCGATATCTTCCCCGCGTGCTTTAGCCTGGCCGATGGATTTCGATCGCGCGTTACGTTCTGCTTGCAGATTTTCAGTTTCTACTTGCAGAACTTTGCGGCGCTCTTCCAGAGTGCGCAGCGTCTCTACATCCAGTTTATAGCCCCGGCGTGCCAGTTTTTCAGCGACTGCGTCTGGCTCATTACGCAGCAGATTGGGATCGAGCATGCTTATCCTGTGCTTATCGAATTAAAGTGAAAGTACGGCCACAGCCTGCAGCCGCCTATAAGAATAAGCGATAACCTTACCGCAACCCATTTATTAGCGGTAGCGTTTTGTCGGGCTATTTTGATCCTGTTCAGCGAGCCAGGCGAGCTTTTCGCCAATTTTGCCTTCCAGGCCCCGGTTTGTAGGCTGATAGTAGCGCGTTTGTGCCATTTCTTCGGGGAAATAGACCTCGCCAGCGGCGTAGGCGTTGGCTTCATCATGGGCATAGCGGTACTCCTGCCCGTAGCCCATTTCCTTCATCAATTTGGTGGGCGCATTACGCAAGTGAACCGGTACATCATAATCCGGGCGTTCACGGGCATCGCTCATGGCGGCTTTGAAGGCGGTGTAAACAGCGTTACTTTTTGGCGCGCAGGCGAGGTAAACGATGGCCTGCGCGATGGCGCGCTCCCCTTCCGCCGGGCCAACGCGGGTGAAGCAATCCCAGGCCGATAGGGCCACCTGCATGGCGCGGGGGTCAGCATTGCCCACATCTTCAGACGCAATGGCCAGGCAGCGGCGGGCCACATATAGCGGGTCGCCACCGGCGGTGATGATCCGCGCATACCAGTAAAGGGCCGCATCGGGGGCAGAACCACGAACAGACTTATGGAAGGCAGAGATCAAATCGTAAAACCGGTCACCTTTATTGTCGAAGCGCGCACTGCGTTCCCCGGCAATTTCAGTTAGCAGATCGGTATTCAGCACCCGGTTGCCGCTGGCATCGGATTCTGCCATATCGGCCATCATTTCAAGGGTATTTAGTGCCCGGCGGGCATCGCCATTCACCAGCCCGGCTATTGCTACCCGAGTGTCATCAGGCAGAATGATATTTTGCCCACCCAAGCCGCGCTGTTTATCTTCCATCGTCTGAGTAAGCACTTGCTCAATATCCGCCACGCTCAAGGATTTCAACAGGTAAACCCTGGCCCGGGAGAGCAGCGCCGAGTTTAATTCGAAGGAGGGGTTTTCAGTGGTGGCGCCAATAAAGGTGATGGTGCCATCTTCAATATGGGGCAGGAAGGCATCCTGCTGGCTTTTGTTGAAGCGGTGGACTTCGTCCACAAACAGAATGGTGCGGCGGCCAGCGTTTTTACTCTGCCGGGCACGTTCGATGGCTTCACGGATCTCTTTCACCCCGGAGGTAACCGCAGAGATCCGTTCCACATCGGCATTGGCATAATGGGCAATAACTTCTGCCAGGGTGGTTTTACCGGTACCCGGTGGCCCCCAGAGAATCATGGAATGGAGCTGACCGGCTTCAATGGCGCGAGGGAGTGGTTTACCCGGGGCCAGTAGGTGCTGCTGGCCGATGTACTGCGCTAGGGTTTCTGGCCGCATACGCGCGGCCAGAGGTTGGAAGGTGTTATCTGAAAAATCGAGCGATAGATTGCCCACGGCTACCCCTCACTGACGTTGGTCGTCCACCGTCACACCCTGCGGCGGCGTAAATTTGAATTTATTCATGTCCACAGCGCCATTTTGCTGGCTTTTCAGCGCGTAGCTGCTGCGCTGGCCGTCTTGCTCGATGGCGCTGAACTGATGAATGGTGCCGTCGCGGCCCACGTTAATAGTGAACTGTTTCAGGTTGCCATTACTGCCTTTTGGTGTCAGTTCAAAATCATCGCCGGTTTGTTTGATGTTGTATTGCGCCCAGTCGGAAGACTGGTTGCGGGCAATCAGCATAAACGGCGTGTTACTGGTGGCGTCTTTCAACCAGTTAGCGCTGGCCTGTTCAACAAAGGGGTTGTAAAACCACAGGGTTTTACCGTCAGACACCAGGACGCTTTCATCGGGCTGAGTCATGTGCCAGTTAAACAGGTTCGGGCGTTTAACCCACAGATCGCCCTGCCCGTCCTGAACGGCTGTCCCATTGGCATCGGTCACCTTTTGGGTGAAGCTGGCGTGGAAGCTGCTCACTTTATCCAGACGAGTTTTTAAATCACTCGCCCCGTCAGCCCAAACTGACGATACCGCAAAGGCAGAAAGAAGAGCACAGGTCATCGCGAGCTTTTTCATGATTAATCCTCAAATTTGCCACCGTCCCATTGGGGACGTTTCTGTCGGCCACTCTAGCAGAGTGCCAGGAGCCGAATAGAAGAATATGCCGATTTTTTACTTATTTACCCATTTTTGCATAACAGCCGCAGATGCGGCTGTTATCACATTTCCGGATGGTTATTCGAAGGGAGGTGGAGCCAGAACTTCACGGTTACCGTTATGGCCTTGCGGGCTGACAATCCCCTGCATTTCCATTTGCTCGATAATGCGCGCCGCCCGGTTGTAGCCGATACGGAACTGACGTTGAACCCCGGAGATAGAGGCTTTACGTTTTTCCACCACGAAGCCCACGGCCTGGTCGAACAGCGGGTCCAACTCTTCGTCACCGCCCATACCACCGCCCGCGCCTTCACTTTCTGCATCGGACGTGATGCCTTCCACATACTGAGGACGGCCCCGGGCTTTCCAGTCGGTCACCACGGCATGCACTTCTTGGTCGCGCACGAAGGCACCGTGAACACGTACCGGAATACTGGAGTTAGGGCCAGAATAAAGCATGTCACCCATCCCCAGCAGGGATTCCGCACCGCTCTGATCGAGGATGGTACGGGAATCGATTTTACTGGAAACTGTAAAGGCGATACGGGTCGGAATGTTGGCTTTAATCAGGCCAGTGATCACGTCAACCGATGGGCGCTGGGTTGCCAGCACCAGGTGGATACCAGCAGCACGGGCTTTTTGCGCCAGACGGGCAATCAGCTCTTCCACTTTTTTACCCACGGTCATCATCAGGTCGGCAAATTCATCCACCAACACCACGATATACGGCAGTTTCTCCAGGGTTGGATGCACAGCATCCATACTGTCACCTGGCTTCCAGTATGGGTCAGGGATTGGCCGCCCCATACGTTCAGCTTCAAGAATTTTCTCGTTATAACCCGCCAGGTTACGTACACCCAATGCCGACATCAGCTTGTAGCGACGTTCCATTTCATTGACGCTCCAACGCAGGGCATTGGCGGCATCTTTCATGTCGGTGACCACTTCGGTTAGCAGATGCGGGATCCCCTCATACACTGAAAGTTCCAGCATTTTCGGGTCGATCATGATGAATTTCACGTCTTCCGGGCTGGCTTTGTACAGCATGCTGAGGATCATGGCGTTGACGCCCACTGATTTACCGGAACCGGTGGTACCGGCAACCAGCAAGTGGGGCATTTTTGCCAGGTCAGCAATCACCGGGTCACCGGCAATGTCTTTACCCAGCACCACGCTCAATGGTGAAGCGCTGTCGCGGAATTTCTGGCAATCCAGCACTTCACGCAGGTATACGGTCTGGCGCTTTTTATTCGGCAGTTCCAGGCCTACGTAAGGTTTGCCAGGAATAACCTCAACCACACGGACCGCCACAGTGGACAGGGAGCGGGCCAGATCGCGGGACAAATTGGAGATACGGGAAGCCTTAACCCCCGGAGCCAGGTTCAGTTCGAACCGAGTGATTACCGGGCCTGGTGAGTAGTTCACTACGTCGGCTTTGATCCGGAAGTCGGCCAGGCGTGCTTCAACCAGACGGGCCATTTGCTCCAAGGCAAAGGTATCAACTGGCTCCACTTCTGAAGGTGGCGAGGTCAGGAGATCCAACGAAGGTAGTGGCGTGGTGGGGCGCTGCACCGGGCGGTCGTCGCCATTACGCATTAATAATGGGTGAATCAGGCTTTCTTTTGGTTGAACCGGTGCCGCAGCCGGTTGCTGCAACTGTGGTCGATGCTGAGGCGCAGGTTCAACAAAGGACGGCGTAAATAATGGCTCTGACGGGCCATCATCCACCAAATCGCGAGTTGGCGAGAAGACAAACTCATCCTTAGAGAATGGGTGGGCGTTGGCCGGTTGTTCACCGGCATAACGCTGCTGTTGCTGAGAGGCAAACTGGCGGGCCAGCTCTGCCTGGGCAGCAGCGTCGTGGTCTGAATCGTCACCCTGCCAGCCCTGGCTAGCAGTCTCCTGGCCATAGCGTTGCTGCTGCTGGGAGGCGAACTGACGGGCCAGTTCTTCTTGTTGCAGCGCATCCTCATCTGAACCAGGGGTTTCTTCAGGGGCATAGTGGCCATGACGCGACTGCGCTTGCTCCTCTGCCTGGCGTTGAGAAGGCAATTTAATACCATAGGAGGCCAACTCACGGCGGGTTGGCACCCGCACCCGGTTCGGGCGTGGCAGTTGTGGGCCAATGCCCTCTTTAACTTGAGGACGTGGCGCATCACCCGCCAGACCAAAGGCCGGTACCACGCTATTGGCAGCCGCTGAGGCCCGTTGATTAGCAGCGGCAGCAGCCGCCATGGCAGCTGCGGCGCTCACCGCTGGAATAGCGGGTTTTTCTTCAGGCTCTGGTTTGACCGCAGCGGCTTTCACCACCCGAGATTCCGGGAAGCTGGTTTCATAAGGCTGAGGCGCAGGCTCTTCAACCGGTTTGTACCACTGAGCCAGCTGTTCACGCTCACGGGCGCGCTGGGCTTCGACTTCTTCAAAGTGATACATCGGTGGCCGGGCGCGAGAGATCTCCTCAGGCTCAGGCTCTGGCTGAATCTGTTCCGGCTGCTGATAAGCAGGCTGCGGATAAACTGGCTCTGGCTCCTGATACACAGGCTCCTGATAAGCAGACTCTGGTTCTTGATAAGCTGGCTGGTGGTAAACCGGCTCTGGCTCTTGATACACAGGCTGCTGATAAGCTGCCTGGTGGTGCACTGGTTCCGGCGACCATTGCTGTTCCGGTGCCTGATAAGCGGTGACAGGGCCAGGCTCTTGCCACCAGTCGGCTTCGGTTTGTTGAACTGGCTGGTGAACCACAGACTGAGCAGGGGCCGTAAAATATTCAGGCGTAGGGGCGATGGCCGCTTCAGCAGGGGCCGGGCCAGGCATGGATTGCCAGGCGATTTCCGGGGCCACCGGTTCGGTTACCGGAGCAGTCACTTGGGCGGGTGGCACAGCCAGCTCAGGATCAACTGGCATGCTATAGGCCTGTTCCTGTGGCATCGCCAGTGCTGCGGCAGTCACACCGGCAACCTGTTGTCCATTCAACAGCGGATCATAGTCCTGGGTTGCCCGGCTGCCAGAGAACAGCGGGTCATAATTATCTGTCTGGGCAGCACTGTTACCGGAGAACAGCACGTCATCAGGATCGACTGGCGCACCACGGCGGCTAACTAATACATCATCTTGGTCGTCATCCATGCGTTTGCCGGAGAACAGCGCCGCATCGGTTTTACGCCCATTCGGGTTAGCAAATTTCTCAGAGAGTTTCTTTTTACGAGCTAATGCGCCACGAAGAATGCGGGTACGACGGGACTCATGAACTTCAGCAGGTTCACTGACACTATCCTCGGTGGCCGCATCCTCTTCATATTCTTCTTCATCCTGCCAAGTATTATCCCGGCGGGTACGATTACTGGCGAAGGTTAATACCGACAAAATGCCGTGGCCAAGTTTCTCGGCAATGCTCACCCATGACCAGCCGGTAAACAGCGTCAGCCCTGCGGCCCATACGCACAGCAGTGCAATGGTGCCACCGCTACTGTGCAACAACGGCATCATGGTGGTGCTCAACAGGCTGCCAATAACCCCACCGGAAGCAAAGTACCAGATATCATCAGCGTTAATGGCCGCCAGGCCACAGGCAGTCAGCACCATCGCCAGGACGCCAATCAGGCGGAGCGATACGGCAAAATAATCGATGTATTCGTCACTCTCGCGCCGCCGCCAGGTAAACCAGCAGGCACCCACGATGATCACCGGAATGGTATAGGCCATAACGCCAAAGATGAAGAACAACGTGTCTGCAAACCAGGCACCGGTTTTACCACCCAAATTATGGATAGGCTCGTGCCAGGCCGTTTGCGACCAGCTTGGATCGGAAGGATTGAAGCTCATCAACGCCGCCATCAGGTAGATGGCAAACAGGGAAATAACCACAAGCAGGGCTTCCAACAGGCGGCGCCCACTGCTCAGTTTCGTCAAAGTGACGTCTTTTTCTTCAGTGTATTCCTGGCTCAAGAAAGGCTCTCCAGGTCCTTGTGCTAAAACGGACAACCGTGCCGGAAGCACTTACCGGCACGGTTGCTGTATGGATTAACAGGAGTGTAATCAACTTGCGCCGATTTTGCACCTGTCCCGTGTTAGCGGGTCTTAATTACCAGACGGTTACTCTGTTTCACTTCTTCCATCACGACATAAGTACGGGTGTCGTTAACGCCAGGGAGGCGCAGCAGAGTTTCGCCCAGAAGTTTACGGTACGCGGACATGTCCGGCACACGGGTTTTCAACAGATAGTCGAAATCACCGGAAACCAAATGACACTCTTGAATTTCTTCAAGTTTT
>CBIFWW010000083.1:0-14691 GCA_966186435.1 uncultured Enterobacteriaceae bacterium | reverse complement strand
CCCCAGGGCAACCCGCCCCGGCTAATAACCGCCAGCCGGCGGTGGCCCCGACACCAGGGGTCTATACCCTGGAAGTAGATGGAAAAAAATTCGTGGTGCGGGTCCGTGAGGGGGAGGATCTCGTTCCTCAGGCCCCAACCCCGGCACCCATGCCTGCATCATCGAACGTTGGTCAAACGCCTCAAGTGGAGGTCCACGCCCCGTTGGCGGGCACCATCTTCAAGGTTCTGGTGACAGAAGGGCAAAGGGTAGCGAGCAATGAAGTGCTTCTGATCCTTGAGGCGATGAAGATGGAAACCGAAGTCCGGGCGCCCCAGGCCGGGGTCATCACTATGATTGCCGTCAAAGCCGGGGATGCCGTTGCCTGCGGCGATCGGCTGATGCAGCTGGCATAGGGGGAGCCATGGAGAGCCTAACTCAACTGGCAAAAAGCGTGGGGCTGTTATATTTGCAGCCCGGACAGGCCATTATGCTGGCAATCTGTTTATTGCTGTTGTGGCTGGCTATCGCCAAAAAATTTGAGCCGCTGCTATTGCTGCCCATTGGTTTTGGAGGGCTGCTGGCCAATATACCCCAGGCGGGTCTGGCATTGACGGCAGTGGAAAGTTTACTGGCAGCTGGTGACCCCGTGCAGTTAGCCATGGTAGCCGAAAAACTCCACTGTATGCCAAGCCTGGTGGCTATTAAAGAAGCTCTGGCGCTGGCTCCGCCTTTAACACAGAGCGCGATTGAAGCGCTGGCCGTCAATGTAGGGTATGCGCCGGGTATTTTGGCGGTGTTTTACCAAGTAGCCATCGCCTCAGGAGTCGCCCCGCTGGTGATTTTTATGGGGGTCGGTGCGATGACGGATTTCGGACCGTTATTGGCTAATCCACGGACCTTGTTATTGGGCGCTGCCGCGCAGTTTGGTATCTTCGCCACCGTGCTTGGCGCGCTGGGGCTTAATTACCTGGGTTTTATTCACTTCACCCTCCCCCAGGCGGCGGCAATTGGCATTATTGGCGGGGCCGACGGCCCGACCGCGATTTACCTATCCAGTAAGCTTGCTCCGGAGCTATTAGGGGCCATTGCCGTAGCGGCTTATTCCTATATGGCACTGGTCCCGCTGATCCAACCGCCGATCATGAAATGGTTAACCACCGATGCAGAGCGGAAAATTCGCATGGTGCAACTACGCAATGTCAGCCCTAGAGAAAAGATATTGTTCCCGATTGTGCTGTTACTGCTGGTTGCCCTACTGCTGCCCGATGCCGCACCGTTATTAGGGATGTTCTGTTTTGGCAACCTAATGCGCGAAAGCGGGGTAGTAGCACGGTTAAGCGATACGGTGCAAAACGCCCTGATTAATATCGTCACCCTGATTCTGGGGCTGTCCGTCGGCGCGAAACTGGTGGCCGATAAATTCTTGCAGCCCCAAACATTGGGGATTTTGTTGCTTGGGGTGATAGCATTTTGTGTGGGTACCGCCACCGGGGTACTGATGGCGAAGTTAATGAATGCATTAAGCCGACACCCCATCAATCCGCTGATTGGCTCTGCAGGGGTTTCTGCCGTGCCGATGGCCGCCAGGGTCTCTAATAAGGTTGGTTTAGAAACCGACGGGCAAAACTTTTTACTGATGCATGCCATGGGGCCAAACGTGGCCGGGGTGATTGGCTCCGCTATCGCAGCGGGGGTGATGCTTAAATACATCTCCGCGTTGTAATCCTGCCGGGGATAGCATGTTGATATTTGTCTGACGACTGAGCATAAGCTTGCTTGTGCTCAGTATCCCGGTCATCCATCCACGCCATAATCAATTTTTGCAAGCGGATAGGCCTATGCTAGTCCATTCTATCAATCAATGGTTTGCGCGGCGGTCATTTCAAAATCGCATCTTTTTGCTGATACTGTTCACCTCAAGCCTGGTGATGACGACCATATCCTGGTTCTTGACGAGCATGGCGGCAGACCGCCTTGATTATCAGGTGGGGCAACGAGCGCTGATACAAGCCATGCAAATATCGGCCATGCCTGAATTGGTCGACGCCGTCAGCCGCCGGGATACTGCCCGCATCAAGGCACTGATTGAGCCGATGCGGTCATTTTCCGATGCCACCTATATCACCATCGGCGATGAAACCGGGATCCGGCTTTATCATGTAAGCCCCCTTGAAATCGGCAAACCAATGGAGGGCGGCGACAATGATCGGGCGTTTCAGCGTAGAGAAAGTTACGTTTCCCTACGCCAAGGCTCGCTGGGCACCTCATTACGCGGTAAATCACCGATTCAAAATAGCGCCGGTAAGGTCATCGGCGTGGTCTCTGTTGGCTACAGTACCGAACAACTCCAAAACTGGCTTAACGTACAATTGCTGCCCATCGTCGCTCCGCTGCTTGCCCTGCTATTCCTGCTGCTCCTTTGCGCCCATCGTTTTTCACTGCACATTAAAAAACAGATGTTCAATATGGAGCCGCAGCAGATCGCGCGCCTGGTTATTGAGCAAAGTGTGTTATTTGAATCTGTGTTTGAGGGGCTGCTGGCCATTGATTCTCGCTATAAAATCAGCGCCATCAATCAGGCCGCCAGGCAGCTTTTGCAGCTTAAACAGACGGAAGCCATCTTAATAGGCAAAACCATCTCCCAGGTGGTCTCTCCGGCCATTTTTTTTTACAGCTGCCCCGGGGAGAACAAAAAAGACGAAATCGTCACTTTTAACGGGGTGAAGGTGATAGCCAGCCGCATGGCCGTTTTACTGGATGGCAGCCCTCAAGGCTGGGTGGTCAGTTTTCGCAGTAAAGACGATATCAATATCTTAAGCCTACAGCTGAGCCAAATTCAGCAATATGCCGATAATTTGCGGGCGGTACAACACGAGCACCGCAATCTGATTTCAACCTTAGCCGGTTTATTATCATTGAAGCGCTATGAGGACGCGCTGGCGCTTCTCCAGCAGCAGTCCGAAGGCCACCAAAAAGTGCTGGATTTCATCAACCGGCATGTCCAAAACAACCATTTGGCCGGGCTGCTGATGGGGAAATATTGCCGGGCTAAAGAGCTGGGGCTGGAGCTGGTGTTTGATCCCGGCTCTCACGTATCCTCCCTGCCCGATACCCTCACTCCAAATGAATGGATCTCGATCGTCGGCAATTTGTTGGACAACGCCTTTAATGCAACCCTGCAACAGCTCAACGGCTCACGCCAGATTAATTGCCTGATCTTAAGCGGCGGTTCCGAGACGATCATTGAAGTGGCCGATGAAGGCGTGGGTATTAATTGCTCCCTGCGCCCATTAATTTTTGAACGGGGGGTGACCACCAGCCGGACCGGCGACCACGGCATCGGCCTGTGGCTGGTACGCAGCTATGTTGAGCAAGCTGGGGGCCAAATAGTCATCGAGGAAAACCTCCCTCAGGGCACCATTTTCACGGTTTACATCCCCCATAGTGGAGAAAAAATACATGGACAGTATTACAACCCTGATTGTTGAAGACGAAGTACTACTGGCTGAGATCCTGGCTGATGCGGTCAAGCAATTCCCCCAATACCAGGTAGTGGGCGTGGCAGAAAGCATGGAAAAAGCACGCAAAATGATCCGGCTTTACCAGCCCATGCTTATCCTGCTGGACAACTTCCTGCCAGACGGCAAAGGGATTGATCTGATTCGCTATACGGTCAGCACTCGCTACCAGGGCCGGATTATCTTTATCACCGCCGATAACCACATGGAAACTATCAGCGAAGCGTTGCGCTTGGCCGTTTTCGATTACCTGATAAAACCGTTGCATTTCCAGCGCTTGCAACAAACCTTGGCTCGCTTTGCCCGCTACCGCAGCTCGATTCGCTCTAACGAGCAGGCAAGTCAAACTCACGTCGATGCGCTATTTAATATCCAGTCTAAGGAGCCAGATAAGCCAGCAACCGTATCCCGTGGCGGCATTGAGGAGGCCACGATGAACCGGGTATTGGCTTGTTTCACTCCGCCGCTCTCAATGATGACAGCTGACACCCTGGCCCGGCATTTAGGCAGCAGTAAAACCACGGCGCGCCGTTATCTGGAGCAAGGAGTGAAAGATAACCATCTTGAAGCGGAAATTAATTACGGGAAGGTAGGCCGGCCGGAGAGGGTCTACCGCCTTAAGCCGGTGGACAACCCAAAGTAAAAAGCCATGCACAAAGCATGGCTTACAGGAAGTTACCGCACGGCAGCCGTCAGTTTTCTTGATCGGAAAGCCGCAGCTCGCGAGGGACTTCGAACACGATGTTCTCTTCGCGCCCAGTTAGCTCCCGGACTTCGCTCCCGCCTAAGATTTGGAGACGGGCGATCACGTTCTGGACTAACACATCCGGCGCGGAGGCCCCGGCGGTCACACCCACACAGCGCACCCCCTGGAACCACTCGTCTTTGATATCCGCCGCATCATCGATCAGATGCGCCGCTTTCCCCATACGCTGGGCCAGTTCAGCCAGACGGTTAGAGTTGGATGAGTTTTTGGAACCTACCACCAGCACCAGATCGGACTCTTCAGCTAACGACCGCACCGCTTCCTGACGGTTGGTGGTAGCGTAGCAAATGTCATCCTTACGGGGGCCGATAATTTTCGGAAACCGCGTTCTCAGCGCGTCTATCACTTCAGAGGTGTCGTCCACCGAGAGGGTAGTTTGGGTCATAAAGGAGAGATGACCATCATCTTTCACCGCCAGTTTCCAGACATCTTCCGGTGACTCAACCAGGTACATGCCGCCCTTTGGGTTGCTGTACTGGCCCATGGTGCCTTCCACTTCCGGGTGGCCAGCGTGACCAATCAAGATGGATTCTTCACCACGGCGACTGGCGCGGGCAACTTCCATATGGACTTTGGTCACCAGGGGACAGGTGGCATCAAACACCGTCAAGTCACGGCTTTTGGCTTCATTACGTACCGCCTGAGATACCCCGTGGGCGGAGAAAATCAGGATCGCGCCATCGGGCACTTCGCTGATTTGCTCGATAAATATAGCCCCGCGCTGGCGCAGGCTGTCTACTACGTAACGGTTGTGCACCACTTCATGACGCACATAAATTGGTGAGCCATAAAGGGTTAACGCGTTTTCAACAATGCTAATAGCACGGTCAACCCCGGCACAAAAACCCCGAGGATTAGCGAGCAGGATCTGCATTCAATGCCCCCAGTACCGGATCAATCTCCAGTACTTCGATATCGAAATGTACATTTTGGCCTGCCAACGGGTGGTTGAAATCAACGGTGATGGAATCGCCGTTCACTTCGCGGATCACCCCTGGCATCTCGCTGCCGTCCATAGCGGTAAATAACATAATAGCCCCAATCTCAGGCTCCCCGGCATCGATAAAATCGCGGCGCGAGAAGTACTGGATTAGGTCAGGGCTGGTTACCCCAAAGGCTGCTTCAGGCGGCAGTGAAAACGCCGTTTTCGCCCCCGCCTTTAGGCCCAGGAGATGTTGCTCCAGCCCCTCTGAAAGGGAGCCGTCACCCATGCTGAACAGAGCGGGCTTACCGTTAGCTCTGGTGGATTCTGCGGTGGAACCATCATCAAGTTTCAACGTGAAATGCACCAGCACGGCGCTATTGCTCTGTACAGAATCGGACATCAATTACCCTTTTTGTTTTGCAGTTTTATCGGAGGAGACAAAGAACCCCTCCAGCACGACCAGCGCAGCACCAATACAAATCGCCGTGTCGGCGAAGTTAAAGGTCGGGAAATGCCAGTTGCCCACATAAAAATCGAACATATCGACCACAAAGCCATGAACCATGCGATCGAAAAGGTTACCCAGTGCGCCACCAATGATCAGCGCATAGGCAATATTAGTGATTTTTTGCGATGCACTGGCACGGTACATCATCGCCAGTAAAATCCCGGCAATGCCGATGGCAATCCCTGCGAAGAACCAGCGTTGCCAGCCATCTTCACCCGCGAGGAAGCTAAAAGCCGCCCCCGGGTTGTGCGCATAGTGCAGATTGAAGTACGGGATCAGGCGCAGAGTTTCGTACAACATAAAGTTGTCCATCACCCATTGCTTGATGCCCAGATCGACGATAAGCACGATAAGCGCCAGCCACAGCCAGCGCAATCCGGTAGATAAAAGTGGTTTACGCATTAGGCAAACTTACGCTTTTCGCCATCACCGGCGATGTTAGTCACACAGCGGCCGCAGATCTCTGCGTGTTCCGCCACCTGGCCAATATCCGTGGTGTAGTGCCAGCAGCGTGGGCATTTTTCGCCTTCCGCTTTATGCAGGGCAACTTTCAGGGATTTCAGCAATTCACTTTGTTGTGCGTCGGCAGGAGCAGCGTCGAAATCAGCCACTTCCGCACCGGAGGTCAGTAGAACAAAGCGCAGTTCATCACCCAGGCTCAGCAACTTGGCTTTCAGCTCAGCGCCTGCGTATAAGGTCACTGCGGCTTCCAGTGAACCACCCACGCGCTTATCAGCACGGGCTTGTTCAATCACCTTGTTCACTTCACCACGGACTTTTAACAGCTCTTCCCAGAAGTCGTCGTTCATAGATTCAGCATCATCCAGACCGAACAGGCCTTCATACCACTCACCGGTGAACACGTACTTGTCGTGGTTACCCGGCAGGTAGTTCCAGATTTCATCTGCGGTGAAGGACATGATCGGCGCCATCCAACGAACCAAGGCTTCAGCAATGTGGTACAGCGCGGTCTGGCAACTGCGGCGGGCAACGCTATCCGGCTTGGCGGTGTACTGGCGATCTTTAATGATATCCAGATAGAAAGAACCCATCTCAACGGAGCAGAAACGCATCAGGCGCTGGACTACTTCGTGGAAATCGTAGCTTTCGTAAGAGGCCAGGATATCGGCCTGAGCTTCCTGAGCACAGCCCACAGCCCAGCGATCCAGTACTACCATCTCTTCCGGTTTCACCCTATCGGTTTCTGGATTAAACCCGTTGAGGTTTGCCAGCAGGAAGCGGGCGGTATTACGGATACGGCGATAAGCATCAGCAGAGCGTTTGAGGATCTCGTCAGATACCGCCATCTCGCCGGTGTAATCAGTAGACGCCACCCACAGACGCAGGATGTCAGCACCCAGCTTATTCATCACGTCCTGCGGGCTAACGGTATTACCGATAGACTTGGACATTTTGCGGCCCTGACCATCCACGGTGAAGCCGTGGGTCAGTACCTGACGGTACGGGGCCTTGCCTTTCATGGCCGTGGAGATCATCAGGGAGGACATAAACCAACCGCGGTGTTGGTCAGAGCCTTCCAGATACATATCCGCTTGATGGCCGTTAAATTCAGGACGAACGTCAACCACAGAGGCGCTGGTTGAACCGGAATCAAACCATACATCCAGGGTATCCGGGACTTTCTCGTAGTTGTCTGCATCTGCGCCCATGATGTCGCGCGGATCCAGATCCCACCATGCCTGAATGCCATCCGCTTCAACACGCTTGGCCACTTCTTCCATCAATTCAGTAGTACGCGGGTGTAACTGGCCGTTGTCTTTGTGTACGAACAGAGACATGGGTACGCCCCAGGTACGTTGACGGGAAATACACCAGTCAGGACGGTTGGCAACCATAGACTCGATACGCGCCTGGCCCCAATCCGGGATCCATTGCACGCCTTTGATCTCTTTCAGCGACTGCGCACGCAGGGCTTGCTGATCCATGCTGATAAACCACTGTGGGGTAGCACGGAAGATGATCGGGGTTTTGTGACGCCAGCAGCACGGGTAGCTATGCTCTAACTTCTCAACGTGCAACAGGGCACCCTTCTCACGCAACAGTCCAACGATGACATCGTTGGCTTTGAATACGTTCAGGCCATCCAATGAAGGATAAGTGCCATTCAGGTAAGCGCCGTCCGGGCCAACCGGGTTAGCGATTTCCAGGCCATATTTCTGGCTGATGGTATAGTCGTCCGGGCCATGACCACCGGCAGTGTGTACCGCACCAGTACCGGCATCCAGGGTAACGTGGTCACCCAGGATCGCGGGAACATCAAATGGCATAAACGGATGCTGGAAGCGCATCAGTTCCAGGGCTGCGCCTTTGGCTTCACCCAAGATATCCCACTGGGCAAAGCCCGTGCGTTTCATTACGCTTTCCAGCAGGTCTTTCGCCAGAATCAGCGCCTGGCCTTCAACCTGAACCAGTACGTAGTCGAACTCCGGTGCCAGGGAGATAGCGCGGTTAGCCGGCAAGGTCCACGGGGTGGTGGTCCAGATAATAAGAGAAACCGGGCCAGTCACGTCAGTCGCGCCAAAGGCGGCTTTCACTACCTGCGGGTCTACGGCGTGGAAGGCCACATCGATAGACGGGGAGGTTTTGTTGTAATACTCCACTTCCGCTTCAGCCAGCGCAGAGCGGCAGTCAACGCACCAGTGCACGGGCTTAGCCCCTTTATGCAGGTGGCCGTTGTCGATGATTTTGCTCAGGGCGCGGATAATGTTGGCTTCAGTATTGAAGTCCATGGTCAGGTAAGGCTTGTGCCAGTCACCCAGCACACCAAGGCGGATAAAGTCTTCACGCTGGCCTTCCACCTGTTCTGCAGCATATTTGCGGCAGGCGGCGCGGAATTCAGCGGCACTGACTTTTTCACCCGGCTTACCAACCAACTGTTCTACTTTTAGCTCGATAGGCAGCCCGTGGCAGTCCCAACCCGGGATGTATGGGGAATCGAAACCAGACAGACCTTTAGACTTAACAATGATGTCTTTCAGAATCTTGTTAACGGAGTGACCAATGTGAATGCTACCGTTCGCATATGGAGGGCCATCATGCAAAATGAAAGATTTTTTGCCTTTTTTCGCGTTGCGGATGATCCCGTAAAGGTTGTCATCGGTCCAACGCGCCAGCATGCCCGGTTCGCGCTTGGCGAGGTCGCCGCGCATCGGGAACCCTGTTTCCGGCAAATTCAGGGTAGATTTATAGTCACTCATCAGATTCTCGGTTCCGTATTTCGGTTTAAATAATAACCCTGTGGCGGTTAAGCCGGTGCATTAAGCCCAAAGAAGGTTCGGGCTGTTTCCACATCTCTGGCGATTTGCGCCTTGAGTTCATCAAGGGAGGCAAAACGCTGCTCATCACGTATTTTTTTACGCAGGATGACATCTATATGGCGGCCATATAGGTCCATTGCAACGTCCAGTACGTGCACTTCCAGCTGCTGACGCATGCCGGAGACCGTAGGACGGGTGCCGATATTGGCCACGCCGGGCAATAATTTACCGCCCAGCCCTGCCACTTCAACGGCATATACCCCTTTCACCGGGGAGACCAGGCGGCGTAGCGGCAAATTCGCCGTAGGGAAACCAATAGTTCTCCCCAGTTCATCACCATGAACCACGCGCCCGGAAATAGAAAAAGGATGGCCCAGCAAGGCTTCTGCCTGCACGAGGTCGTCGTCACGCAGCGCTTCACGTACCGCAGTGCTACTGATGCGCATACCGCCGTGGCAGAAAGTATCCGTGTTGTTGACGGTAAAGCCAAATTCGCGGCCAGCCTTTTCTAATAACAAGAAATCGCCCTGACGACCAGCCCCAAAGCGAAAATCATCCCCTACCACCAGCAGCTTCACGCCCAGCTTTTTCACTAGCAGGTCAGAAACAAAGCTTTGGGCCGTCAGCGCAGAGAAACGGCGGTCGAAACGCAGGCAAAAAACATAATCCACGCCACACTCAGCCAAATAGCGCAATTTTTCACGCAGCCGGGTTAACCGGGCCGGGGCTTTGCCCGCAGCAAAAAGCTCCAAGGGCTGAGGCTCAAAAATCATCACCACGACAGGGAGCTGACGCGCTTTACCTTCGGCACAAAGCCCTTTCAACAAGGCCTGATGACCACGGTGCACGCCATCGAAATTACCAATGGTAAGTACACAACCTTGGGGGGCCGAACTGAGATTCTGTATACCGCGTATCAGTTTCATGACTGGCTCAGGACAATGGAAATCGGCGGATTATACATTGTACAGCCCTCAAGGTTAACCCGCGATTACACCCCTTTGCGCTTAAGCTGCCAGGTTTTCCATGGGTAACTGCCTGTTTATGGTTTTTTTCTGCCGCCCTGGTGCTTTTTTGTCGCATCAGGACTGTATTCATCCGCAGCAAGCTGTTAGAATCCTGCGCCATCACAACGTAACGAGTGCCGCTTTTTTAACGGCGCTTATTTGCACAAATCCATTGACAAAAGAAGGCTGAAAGGGCATATTCCTCGGCCTTTGAATTGTCCACATAGATTATTTGGGAGTTGGACCTTGGCTAATATCAAATCAGCTAAGAAACGCGCCGTACAATCTGAAAAGCGCCGCAAGCACAACGCTAGCCGTCGCTCCATGATGCGTACCTTCCTTAAAAAGGTATACGCGGCGATTGCAGCAGGTGATAAAGCCGCTGCACAAAATGCATTTAACGAAATGCAACCGATCGTGGATCGTCAGGCCAGCAAAGGTCTGATCCACAAAAACAAAGCAGCGCGTCATAAGGCTAACCTGGTCGCGCAAATCAACAAAATGGCTTAATTGCTTTTTTGCTGTAGCTTTGAAAAAACCCGCCTCGGCGGGTTTTTTTATATCTTTTTTTAGCGTTTCCGCACCGCAAACAGTTTGGCATAGTCGTGGTTACAAATCCGCTGTACCGCCGGATGCTGGATCATGCGTTCGGCAAAAATAGCGTGGTACTCCTCCATCACGTTTTCCACCCGGCCAATTTCAAGCACGGTATCGCCTTGATAGAACTCGTGATGGTAGAGCGTTGGTGCCACAAAAATGGCGTTATTGGTTGCGCCAAAGGCCTTCATCAGGGCGGCATCATCAAACTCACCCAAAATTTGAACATTCAGCCCCTGAGTATTAAACCAGTTAAGTATTTGACGCCCCAACATGGAGCGGCGGCCGGGTATCAGTAAAGGCCGCTCTTCCAAACAGCGTGGGAATTTTTTCTTAGCAACCGGGGTATGGCTCCAAAAGCTGACGCTGCATTCACCAATCTTTACCGAGAATAACCCTGCCTGCTGGGTGGAATCGATCGGGCAATCAGAGATGATCATATCTAGCTTGTGCTGGCTTAATTGTTCCAGCAGCATTTCATGAGTGGATTCAAAACAGCGCAAGTGAATTTGAGTGTCCCCCGCGACGGCGGCTTGTAACACGCCACTCACCAGATGTTTGGAGAGCGCATCCGCAACCCCAACATCGAACAACAGGTGTGATTCTTTGCGGTAGTTAACTATATCCAGCATTTCCTGGCTTAAAGTGAACATCCGATCCGCATAACGGAACACCAGCTGCCCCAACTCCGTTGGCTCCAGCCCTCTACCCTTGCGTTTGAACAGCTTCCCCTGCAAGCATTCTTCCAGCACCTTAATTTGACCGGTTATCGTTTGTGGGGTAATGGTCAAGGAATCTGCCGCCGCCACCATTGAGCCTTCTTTACATACCAGCCAGAAATAATAAAGATGGTTGTAGTTGATAAAAGACATTATTTCACTCCCTGAATATTATTTTTAGACGCCCGAAGGCATCTGAAACAACATTACGCAACGGCCCTGATGCGAACTCTTAGCATCCCATATCCTACTACCGCAGATACCACCGACCCGATCAAGATACCCAGTTTAGACCAGACAATCAGCTCCGGGTCCAGCGCACCGAATGCCAGGGAGGCGATAAATATTGACATAGTAAAGCCAATCCCGCACAGCACCCCTACCGCCACAATCTGCCCGCAGTTGGTCCCCGGTGGCAATGTGGCCCATTTTAGCTTCAGTGCCAACCAGCAGAACAGACTGATCCCCAGCGGCTTACCAATTAACAGCCCGGCAATAATGCCTAGCGGTAACAACGAAGTCAGACCTGCCAGCGTAACGCCTTGTAGTGATACCCCTGCATTAGCAAAAGCAAATAGCGGTAAAATTAAGAAAGCGACCCAGGGATGTAAGACATGCTCCAGACTTGAGGCTGGCGAATAGCCATTTTTAGCCTTTAGGGGGATAAAGAAGCCGACAATCACCCCCGCCAGCGTCGCATGCACCCCTGATTTTAATACCGCCGTCCACAGCACCGCCCCCACCAGAATGTAAATACCGGTACGCCTTACGCCTGTGAGGTTGAGCACCGCCAGTATGGCAATCGCCGCCCCTGCCACAGCCAGCGAAACAAAAGAGAGATCGCTGGTGTAGAACAGCGCAATAATCACAATGGCGCCCAAATCATCAATTATTGCCAGTGCCATCAGAAACACTTTTAACGCTGGCGGCACCCGATCTCCCAGCAGTGCCAGGATCCCCAAGGCGAAAGCGATATCCGTTGCCGCTGGAATTGCCCATCCCTGCCGGGTTATCGGATCTTGCATGTTAAACAGTAAAAATAATGCTGCCGGGATCACCATCCCTCCCACCGCAGCAATGACCGGGAATGCCGCCTGGCGGCGGTTAGACAACGCCCCTTCAACCATTTCGCGCTTCACTTCCAGGCCAATCAACAAGAAGAAAATCGCCATCAACGCATCATTGATCCATAGCAGCATGTTTTTGTTTATTTCGAGAATACCGATTTGTACTGCCACCGGCGTTGCCAGAAAGCTCTGGTAAAAATCGCGTGTGAATGGGGTGTTCGCCATGATCATGGCCAGAACCGCAGCGACGATCAGGATGATCCCGCTAGCTGCATCATTATTGAAAAAGCGCTGTAAAAATTTCATTAATTCATCCTTACCATGGAAATACTGAATAATGATAAGAATAGCTTAGTTAACACTTCGTAAAAAGCAGGTTATTTCTGGTTAATAGCTCGGCAAAAGCGAATAAAGGCACTCTTGGAGTGCCTTTTCGGTAATATTAAGCGTTCAGATTTACTCAGTAAGGGCCGAGGTTAACCCAGGCTTGGGAACCATTACTATTCAGATCCGGCTGCTCACCTACGGTGTACCACTGGGCCTTATAGACATTACCTTTCCAGCATACATAGTCAGGCTGATCCCAGTTTTGACCGTACACGGTGGTCGCGTTCCACTGCGGATAAGGCGCGTCACCTTGATCTTCATCATCAGGCTGTGTTTCACCTTCGTCAGGATCGGTATCAGGCTTAGGATCTTCATCTGGCGTTGGCTCCGGTACTGGATCTTCATCCGGGGTAGGTAAAGGTGGCAAATCACCCGTTACGTTCACACCGTCAAAGTAGAAAGAAGACATGTCCAGTACCTGGGTTTCGACCTCGTAGCCCAGACCTTCACGTGCCGCGTTCACCAGTACACCGGTGTCTTGATCGACAGTCCAGGTAAACAGGCCACCCAGATTTTTACGTGCAGCATACTCCCCCTTCGCCTTCACAGAGCGAGGCGTATCGAGGGAC
The DNA here is from genome assembly GCA_966186435.1 of uncultured Enterobacteriaceae bacterium. GTDB lineage: Bacteria > Pseudomonadota > Gammaproteobacteria > Enterobacterales > Enterobacteriaceae > CBIFWW01. Next base: position 1,368 of record CBIFWW010000083.1, on the reverse strand, counting down.
ATAAACAACTGGCTTTCTGGGTTATACAGGAAGTCTGCATCGGCTACCTGATCGGTATAAACGTTGAACCCATTGAGACCACGCTGGTTTTCCAAATCCAGGTAGTTATAGACAGTGTCATACCATTCAGTGCTACCGGATTCGAAAGTACCAGTAGTGGTAACTTTGCCCGGCTCATAGGTGCCTTCCAGTGGTGAATAATTGGTTACCTGCGCATTGCGCGCATTACGGGAATAGCCCGCGTAACCAATATTGATACGATCGGAAGGGAAGCCTTCAGCAATCAGGTATTCCACCACTTCATCCACGCTATAACCGCCGTCTTTGTAATTCAGCAGGTTGGTGTGATGCTCAAGACATTCAGCCCATGGGGTACCAAAGAAGTCATAAGTCATCACGTTGATAGCGTACAGGCCAGCATCCAGCAGCGCTTTCACATTGGAATGGCCGAGCACTTCAACCACGGCAGAGCTGGCGATGGAAATTTTAACATCCCCGCGCCCGATGGCTTCTAATTGCGCGCGCATTTCCGCAATCAGCAGCGCATAGTTATTACCGTCTTCCGGGCCGAATGGGTTGCCATTACCAGCACTGTTAGGGTATTCCCAATCAATATCGACTTCGCTAAACATAGGGAATTGTTGGAACAGCTTCACCACACCCGCAGCAAAAGTTTTGCGAGAAGATTCATCTTTAGCCAAGTTATGGAATACTTCACTCATGGTCCAGCCGCCAATGCTCATAGATAGCGCCAGTTCATGGCCCTGCTCTTTTGCCGCAGCCTGAAGATTGCGTAAACCGCCCAATATCCCTTTGGTATTTTCTTGAGTGACAGTCAGCGGAGAGATCTCTGCCCATTCAGCGCTAACATTACAGTTAGTGGTAGACTGGAAATCACCCCAGGTATCCAGGAAAGTCGGCTCGTTTTCTTTTTTGCCGGTTTCTGAAGCAGCCTGAATAATAGTGTATTGTTTTTCACCCTTATCACCCAACACACCGACAAACCCAAATATAATTTTATCGTAGGCAGTTGGAGAGATATTTCCCAGATCATAGCCACGGCCACGACCAGCAGGTGTATCGCTACCATTCAAACGTCCATCATATTGCGACCAGTCGGTGAAATAACCGAACACTTTTGGCTTGTTAGCTTTTTTATATTTGTTGTATACCGAGCGCGCAACGCGGGCAGAAGTATAACTCAACTTTACATTTTCAGTAGCCGGGTTAAAACCATCGGCTGCATAGCTGACTTCAGTGGCAGAATCGCCGCAAACTATCTTATTCGTCTTCATACATTGTGTCCTGTGTAGTTAAACCATATATGCAGCAAAAGCTGCTAAGACGGATAATGGATCGGACCAACCC
>CBIFWW010000082.1:0-14839 GCA_966186435.1 uncultured Enterobacteriaceae bacterium | reverse complement strand
TGACCTGAGAACCCTGGCCGTAAGCGCTGGCTGAGCGCCAGTGGTGTTACATACTGCAAACGTTTTTCAGTGTTGTGCAGTATATCGAGGTTTTAACCGGCCATTTAACGCAAGGTGATGATAAACCAGACTCAATGGGAGGGTAACACGATGTGGCAAGCCATTAATCGTCTGTTAAGTGAACAATTCGGGGAGCAGGACATTATCCGCCGCGAAGAGTTACCCGGTGGCGAAATCCACTCAGCCTGGTATCTGCAATATGGTGATAAAGCGATTTTCGTTAAGTGTGACCAGCGGGAATTACTGCCGATCTTCACCGCCGAAGCCGATCAGCTGGAGCTTCTATCCCGTAGCCGCACTGTGTCGGTGCCACAGGTCTGGGGAGTTGGCAGTGACAGAGATTACAGCTTCCTGTTAATGGATTATCTTCCGGTTAAACCCCTTGATGGGCACAACGCCTTTATTCTGGGTCAGCAGCTGGCCCATCTCCACGACTGGAGCGATCAGCCCCAGTTTGGCCTGGACTTTGATAACGTCCTTTCCACCACCCCGCAACCCAACGCCTGGCAGCGCCGATGGTCAACGTTCTTTGCCGAGCAGCGCATTGGCTGGCAGCTTGAGTTAGCCGCCGAAAAAGGCGTCAAGCTTGGAGATATTGATACCATTGTCGATTTTGTGGAGCAGCGCCTGGCAAACCACCAACCCCAGCCTTCCCTATTGCATGGCGATTTGTGGTCGAATAACTGTGCATTAGGCCCCGCTGGCCCGATGATTTACGACCCAGCCAGCTACTGGGGGGACAGAGAATGTGATCTAGCTATGTTGCCTTTACATTCTGAGCAACCGCCGCAAATTTATGATGGTTATCAATCTGTTTCACCACTGGCCCAGGGCTTCCTTGACCGCCAGCCTATTTATCAGCTTTATACTCTGTTGAACCGGGCTTATCTGTTTGGCGGCCAACATTTGGTTACGGCGCAAAAAGCGCTCGACCGGGTATTAGCCCACTAGCATAAAAAGCTACCGGCAGCCCGGTAGCTTTTTGCTTTTAGATAAAGCCGAGCAGTTTAAAGAAGAAGTAACCAGCAATAATAAACACCACCGGTAACACATAAAGCGGGAAGATTTGCAACAGTATGGTGTGGTGTGGCACCACGATCCTGGCTTCCAGCTGCTCGCGGGTTAGCCCATCCGCCCCTTTGGCCCGCTCCAGGATATGTTGATCCTCAATCCCCTCTTTCAGGAAGCGGGATTGGCGCCACATCCTCGCCCCAGATGCCTGCAATGCCAGGCCGACGAATATCAGAATATAAATCACCCAGAACAATACATTGGCCCTGTGGGTAAAGTCCGGGTGCGGTGAGTTATACCAGAATAGATTCAAAAACGGCGTGTTAAACCGCATCATATCGATTATCACATGGGCGAAATCCAGCATCACCGCATTGATCCCCGGCTGCTTATCAGTAAACCCATCCATAAATTTCATTAGCGAAATCAGTGTCGAGATCACCGCCGGGATAAATACCACCCAACCCACTATGCGTTTTAAAATTGCGATGCGTCCCGCTTGTTGATACGTCATTGGTTCCCCTTGATAAAGACGTTCTGGCTTGCGCTAAGTTTATCTTGTTAAAGGCAACTGCGCCTGTCTTTGCGCAGGCTATTGCAGGAGTTTTTGATAATCCCGGGCCATGCGGGTAAAGTCAGCGCTGTATTTATGTCCTAAATAATTTGGATTGCAGTCAGGCGGCGACGCAGCGAGTCCCCGGGAGCTTACATAAGTAAGTGACCGGGGTGAGTGACAAATGTGTCAGGAACAGATTTGAACGTCGCGGAGCGACGGCCCGTTAGGGCGAGTCTCAGTGATGAGACGAGTAACTCGAAGGCCAACACCACTGCAATGTGAAGTATGACGGATATACCCATTTGCCGATGACAGGAGTATCGCCAATGTCTGACACCCGCCGGGTTCAAGCCGCAATTTTTGATATGGATGGTCTGTTAATTGATTCTGAGCCGTTGTGGGACCAGGCCGAGTTATCCACGCTGTCTGAGCTAGGGGTTGATATATCCCGCCGCCATGAACTGCCGGATACCCTGGGGCTACGTATCGATTTGGTGGTGGATTTATGGTTTGCTCATCAGCCCTGGGAGGGGCCGAGTAAAGCGGAAGTAACACAACGGGTCATCAACCGGGCTATCGCCCTGGTGGCGGAACAGCGCCCGTTGTTGCCTGGGGTGCGGGATGCCGTGGCCCTGTGTAAGGAGCAGGGGCTAAAGATTGGCCTGGCCTCCGCCTCGCCGCTGCGGATGCTGGAGCACGTGCTGGATATGTTCGAACTGCGCCCCTGGTTTGATGCCATTGCTTCCGCTGAAAACCTGCCTTACAGCAAGCCACACCCACAGGTTTACCTGAATGCTGCCGAAGCGTTAGGTGTTTCCCCGCTGAACTGCGTCACTTTTGAAGATTCCATCAATGGCATGATTGCCACTAAGGCCGCTCGAATGCGATCTATCGTGGTACCGGATGCCGCCCATACTGAGAATCCGCGCTGGGTATTGGCCGATGTGAAGTTAGCCTCACTGGTGCAACTGAATGCAGATCACATTTTTAACTAAGCCATAGATGTGACGCTGGCGACGTTGCAATCTGTTACAGCGTCACCACTATTATCCACTGTATAAAAACCCTATACTGGATGAATTGACAGTTATCCAGGTGTGGGTTTTTTATCATGACGGCGGAAGGCCACCTTTTTTTCTCCATTGCTTGCGCCGTTTTTGCCAAAAACGCCGAGCTTACGCCCGTGCTGGCCCACGGCGACTGGTGGCATATTGTCCCTTCAGCGGTTCTCACCTGCCTGCTGCCTGATATCGATCATCCTAAATCTTTCTTGGGCCAGCGGTTGCGTTGGATCTCTAAACCCATTGCCCGGGCCTGCGGCCACCGTGGGTTTACCCACAGCCTGTTAGCCATATTTGTCTTGCTGGCGGTGTTTTATCTCAAGGTGCCGGAAAACGCCTGGCTGCCTGTCGATGCCTTACAGGGAATGGTATTAGGCTACCTCAGCCATATTCTGGCGGATATGTTGACCCCTGCCGGGGTGCCTTTACTGTGGCCCTGCCGCTGGCGCTTCCGCTTTCCTATCGTAACCCCACACAAAAATAACCAGCTGGAGCGGGTGCTATGCATGGTGTTATTTGTTTTTGCGGTGTGGATGCCCCAGTCGGTGCCGGAAAATTACGCCGTGCGTTGGTCATCGAAACTGATCAGCACCATGCAAACCGGGTTTAATCGATTTATTTCCCACCGCTTGGAATAAAAAAGCATCTAAGCCGCACGTAATGTAATAAGCAATATCTTTTGGATATAAGCATCACTAATTCGTTCTGATAACCTGTGCGGTATAAAGGCATGACCAATTGACATGCCTACTGTAACAATTAGGAGAATTGGGGATGAACTTTCCACTCGTGGCGAACGTTGTTGCGTTCGTGATCCTTCTACTGGTGCTAGGCCAAACCCGCCGCACCCAATGGAGTCTGGCAAAAAAAGTATTACTTAGCCTGGCGATGGGTGTGGCATTTGGCCTGGTATTGCAGGCTATCTATGGTGCCGAAAACCCAGTGATGGCGCAGTCCATTCAATGGTTCAATATCGTTGGTAATGGCTATGTTCAGTTACTGCAAATGATCGTAATGCCGCTGGTCTTCGCCTCTATCCTGAGTGCCGTTGCCCGTCTGCATAATGCGTCTGCCTTAGGTAAAATCAGCGCCCTGACCATCGGCACTCTGCTGTTTACTACTTTTATCGCCGCCCTGGTCGGTGTTGGGGTAACCACCCTGTTCCACCTGAGTGCTGAAGGCCTGATTCAAGGCAGTGCAGAAACCGCGCGCCTGAATGCTATTCAAACCAATTATGTAGGCAAACTGACGGATTTGACCGTACCCCAGCTGGTGCTGTCATTTCTTCCGAAAAACCCGTTTGCTGACCTGACCGGCGCTAGCCCAACCTCCATTATCAGCGTGGTCATCTTCGCCGCCTTTATGGGTGTTGCTGCCCTGAAACTGCTGAAGGAAGATGCCCCGAAAGGCGAGCGCGTGTTGATGGCTATCGACATTTTGCAAGCCTGGATAATGAAACTGGTGCGCCTGGTCATGCTGCTGACGCCTTACGGTGTATTAGCGCTAATGACCAAAGTGGTGGCCGGTTCTAACGTGCAAGACATCATCCATTTAGGTGGCTTTGTGGTGGCTTCTTACCTCGGGTTAGCCATTATGTTTGCGGTTCACGGCCTGCTTCTTAGTCTCACTGGTGTTAGCCCGCTGCGTTACTTCCGCAAAGTGTGGCCGGTAATCACCTTCGCCTTTACCAGCCGCTCCAGCGCCGCGTCTATTCCATTAAATGTGGAAGCGCAAACCCGCCGTTTGGGTGTGCCGGAACATATCGCCAGCTTCTCTGCCTCCTTTGGTGCCACCATTGGTCAGAACGGTTGTGCAGGCCTGTACCCAGCCATGCTGGCGGTGATGGTTGCGCCAACTGTCGGGATTAATCCGTTGGACCCTATGTGGATCCTGACGCTGGCCGGTATCGTGACAATTAGCTCTGCCGGTGTGGCCGGTGTGGGTGGTGGTGCTACCTTCGCTGCTCTGATTGTGCTGCCAGCCATGGGCCTGCCGGTGACTCTGGTGGCACTGCTGATCTCTGTTGAACCACTGATCGACATGGGCCGAACTGCCTTGAACGTCAGTGGATCCATGACTGCTGGTACTATCACCAGCCAGCTGATGCGCCAAACTGATAAAGCAGTATTGAACAATGATGATGAGGTGGAGCTGGCCCACCAATAAGCCGGTTTCACCCATAAATAAGTCCAGGTTAATACCTGGGCTTTTTTTATTTATGCTGGCCTACAGCTGATCCTGACGTATCTGATCGGCCCAACGCTGGGCCGCCTGTGGCACATTAAACCCAGGGGAACGCCGGAAACGGTCGCCCACCAGCACAAAGGCCACGAATCTATCCTTTAACACCCAAACATCACGGAACTCATCCATCCGCCAGGCATGGGTGGGCGGAGCCGGCTCTGAGCGGGGAGTGTAAGAGATAATTTGGCGGTTTTGCTGACGAAGTGGTTTCATAAACGTCGGTCTTATTGGCGGTCACAAACACAGTTTTTTATTATACAACATCCTGTTGCTTAAGGGGCACCGCACCGTGCCCTGGCTCCTTATTCTGCGAGGTGTCCTATAGTTAGTCAGGTTATGACGCACCAAACACCCATTTCAATAATGAAACAGGAGTTGAGCCAATGTCGAAACCTAAAAATACCCCCCAAACTTCCCCGGTGCATGATAGTCGTGAAGCTGCACCCGGCCTGGATTCACTTGCCCCCGCTGACAACAGCCATCTTTCCCCCGCCAAGCCCACTGCACCAGGAGAGTACCCCACCGCACCAGGCAGCGTAAAAGCCCCTGATACCTCCAATAACAAACTCGAGGCCTTGGTTGATTTTCATAAAGGGGGCGAAAACTATCCCCTAACCACAAATCAGGGCGTGCGTATCGCCAATGATCAGAATTCTCTGCGGGCCGGTAACCGCGGTCCCACACTGCTGGAAGATTTTATCCTGCGGGAGAAAATCACCCACTTTGACCATGAGAGAATACCGGAGCGTATCGTGCACGCCCGTGGCTCTGCCGCCCACGGCTATTTCCAACCCTATGCCAGCCAGGCGGATATCACTAAGGCCGATTTCCTCCAGGATCCGGATAAGATCACCCCGGTGTTTGTCCGGTTCTCCACGGTGCAAGGGGGGGCCGGATCCGCAGACACCGTGCGCGACATCCGTGGTTTTGCCACCAAGTTTTATACCGAAGAGGGGATTTTCGACCTGGTTGGCAATAACACGCCGGTGTTCTTTATCCAGGATGCCCATAAATTCCCGGATTTTGTCCATGCCGTTAAACCGGAGCCACACTGGGCTATCCCCCAGGGGGGCAGCGCCCATGACACCTTCTGGGATTATGTCTCACTACAACCTGAAACCCTGCATAACGTGATGTGGGCGATGTCCGACCGTGGCCTACCCCGCAGCTATCGCACCATGGAAGGCTTTGGGATCCACACCTTCCGACTGATCAATGCCGAGGGTAAAGCTACTTTTGTTCGCTTCCATTGGAAGCCGCTTGCAGGCAAGGCGTCTATGTTCTGGGATGAGTCGCAAAAACTCACCGGGCGCGATCCTGATTTCCACCGCCGCGAACTGTGGGAATCCATCGAAGCAGGAGATTTCCCGGAGTATGAATTGGGTTTGCAGTTAATCCCAGAAGAAGACGAATTCAAATTTGATTTCGATTTACTCGACCCAACCAAACTGATCCCGGAAGCCCTGGTGCCGGTAAAAATTGTCGGCAAAATGGTGCTCAACCGTAACCCGGACAATTTCTTTGCTGAAAATGAACAGGCCGCATTCCACCCGGGCCATATCGTTCCAGGGCTGGACTTCAGTAATGACCCCTTGTTACAGGGCCGGCTGTTTTCTTATACCGATACCCAAATCAGCCGTCTGGGGGGGGCGAATTTCCATGAGATCCCGATTAACCGCCCTACCTGCCCATATCATAATTTTCAGCGCGACGGCATGCACCGCATGGATATCGACACCAACCCGGCGAATTATGAACCGAACTCGATTAATGATAATTGGCCGCGGGAGACCCCACCAGGGCCAACGCGGGGTGGCTTTGAGTCTTATCATGAACGAGTTGATGGCGATAAAATCCGCGAGCGCAGCCCCTCTTTCGGGGAGTACTATGCCCATCCACGCCTGTTCTGGCTTAGCCAGACCGCCATTGAGCAGCAGCACATTGTTGATGCCTTTAGCTTTGAGCTAAGTAAAGTAGCCCGGGCGTACATTCGTGAGCGGGTGGTGGATCAATTGGCTCACATCGATAGCACGTTGGCGCGCTCCGTGGCCAATAACCTGGGGATCACACTGACCAAGGAGCAGGCGGCGATTAAACCTCCGGCGGCAGTAAACGGGCTGGAGAAGGACGACACTCTGAGCCTGTATGCTAGCGGCGACGGGGTTGTCAAAGGCCGGGTGGTGGCCATCCTACTGAACGATAAACCGGACAGTAAACAGGTGCTGGCAATGCTCCAGTCCCTCAAGCATGAAGGCATTCACGCCAAACTGCTGTACAACCGGATGGGAGAAGTGGTGGCGGATGACGGTTCCAAACTGCCGGTGGCCGCTACTTTCGCCGGTTCACCTTCCCTGACGGTAGATGCGGTGCTGGTACCCGGTGGCGATACCGGCAGCCTGGGGGCCTGCGGGGACGCGCTCTATTACTTGATGGAAGCCTGCAAACATCTTAAGCCTATCGGCATCGCCAAAGAGGGGGAAAGTATGTTGAAAACCCTGCATCTGGATGCCAAAACAGCAGACATTCTGCTGGGCGATCCGGCAAGCTTGATGTCGGCATTTATTGATCAGATGAAGCAACATCGGGTGTGGTCACGGGATGGGAAACTGGGATCGCTGCCTGCTTAAGCCAAAAAAAGCCAGGCACATTGCCTGGCCTGTTCATTATGATGCGTTATTTTTTAGCCTGCTGTGGATCGGTGTCATACTCGGCACAGGTCTGGTAGCCGGAGTTCATCACGAGGCCGGTATCATCCAGCGCCACGAAATAGGTATCTGTCTTGCCATTACGTTGGCCCAGAATATAGGTCTGGCAAGTACCACGGGCATGGATCATGGTCACTTCTGAAGACGGTTTCCCAGCAATCTGCATCACCTGCTGGCGCGTCATGCCTTTTTTAACATCCTTAACCACCGGCTGGGTAAACTGATCTTTGGCTTTATCATAGGTAGAACAGCCAGCCAATACGGTCAGTACCGCTGCTGCACTTAACATTCCTACGAGATACTTATTCATTCTTATTCCTCTTGTTTTTTCAGCGTGTTAAATAAGCCTGGAATATAATTCAATTTTTTTCAAGCTGTTACCCCTAGTAAACCCAAAGGCAGAATCAATCTTGCGATAGATTAACGGCAGCCTGTGCTTCAAAATCCAGCAATCACCCGCGCTGGCGCTGAGGAACCTTGTCGTTTTGCTGCCAACGCTGTAGTTTTATCAGGCTAAGAAAATTACCAGGCTATTAGTCAACTGAGGCGTTTAAATGTCGCTACTTCAATATTTTATTCAGGCATTAGGTGTAAAAGCACAAATTGATGACCAAGCAGAGATCCGCCGCAGCGTGGATTTCTTGAAATCCTATCTGACCACCTACCCATTCTTACGCAGCCTGGTGCTAGGTATCAGCGGCGGCCAGGATTCCACCCTTGCCGGCAAGCTGTGCCAAATCGCCATTAATGAGCTGCGCCAGGAAACCAGTGATAACAGCTATCAGTTTATCGCCGTGCGCCTGCCTTTCGGTGTTCAGGCCGATGAGCAGGATTGCCAGGACGCCATCGCTTTTATCCAGCCCGACCGCACACTTACGGTGAATATTAAAGGGGCGGTACTGGCGAGTGAACAAGCTTTACGGGATGCCGGGATTGAACTCAGCGATTTTATCCGTGGCAATGAAAAAGCCCGGGAGCGCATGAAGGCCCAGTACAGCATCGCCGGGATGACCAACGGGGTGGTAGTAGGCACTGACCATGCCGCCGAGGCACTAACCGGTTTCTTCACCAAATACGGCGACGGCGGCACCGATATCAACCCACTGTTCCGCCTGAATAAGCGTCAGGGCAAGCTACTGCTGAAAACCCTGGGCTGCCCGGAGCATCTATACCTTAAGCAGCCAACGGCTGATCTGGAAGATGACCGCCCTTCTCTGCCGGATGAAGCCGCGCTGGGTGTCACCTATCAGCAGATCGATGACTATCTGGAAGGCCAGACCCTGGCCCCGGAGGCGGCAAAGATCATCGAAAACTGGTATCTGAAGACCGAGCATAAGCGCCGCCCACCCATTACAGTGTTCGACGATTTCTGGAAAAAATAACCGCTGCCCGGCTTGGGCCGGGTGATGAGATCTTATGCCGCATACGGATTCGCATAACTCCCGCGCCACCCTATTTGGAATGGTGGCGATCCTGCTCTGGAGCACTTCCGTTGGGCTGCTACGCAGTATTTCCGAACACTTTGGCCCTACCGGGGGCGCAGCGCTTATTTACAGCGTCAGCGCCCTGTGTCTATGCCTGAGCCAGGGTTTACCGCGCCCGCGCCAGTTGCCACGTGGCTATCTGTTGGTAGGAGGGTTGCTGTTTGTAGGGTATGAAATCGCCCTTGCGCTGGCGATTGGGCTGGCAAACAGCCGCAGCCAGTCACTGGAATTGGGGATGATTAATTACCTATGGCCTAGCCTGACTATCGTGCTGGCGCTGTTTATCAACCAACAGCGTAGCACGCTGTGGCTGTGGCCCGGCTTACTGCTGGCACTGGCGGGGGTATTTACCGTGCTGAAGGGGGATAACCCTTGGTCATTCAGCCTGTTCTGGCACAACGTCACCGAGAACCCTGTTGCTTACGGGTTGGCTTTCAGCGCCGCCTTGCTGTGGGCGTTGTATTGCAATATCACCCGCCGCTTTAGCCAGGGGAAAAACGGAGTGACGCTGTTTTTCTGCACCACCGCCCTGGTATTGTGGCTGAAGTTTTTCCTTACCCCACAACCGGCATTGTCTTTTGCCCTGTCCCCCGCTTTGCAACTATTATTTATGGGGCTGTCCACGGCGCTCGCTTATAGCGCCTGGAACGTTGGTATCCAGAAGGGGAACATGACGATGCTCGCCAGCGCTTCCTATTTTACCCCGGTGCTATCGGCATTTATTGCCAGCCTATGGCTGGGGCTGTCGCCGGGCTGGTCATTCTGGCAAGGGGTGGCGATGGTGGTGGGCGGTTCGCTATTATGCTGGCTGGCAACCCGCACGAAAAACACTACAAATAAGTTATCTCACTAAGCAGTCGCTGGCCTTCTGCCTTAAACAGGTGCAGGGTATGGTGATCCAGCGAGTACTGCCCGTCGGTAATCACCTGTTTACTTGCTACCTATAGATCGAGGATTAGCGACTGTAAGCCTTGTCGTAACCAGTTATCCACCTGTTCGATGTCGATAATAGTGTTCAGTACCAGCCAGTCGGCCCGGTAGCCGGGCGCAATGGCACCGGCTGCAATCCCGCAGGCCTGGGCACCGCCGACGGCAGCATTGCCAGGGGGGTGTAGTAAGCCACCATACTTTCTCCCGTTATCTTGCCAATGTGATGCAGATCGTTGCGCTACGTGCGGAATTCCTTACTCCTGGTTGAGGAAAATACCATTAAGCACTAGCTTCTAAACCAGTGGGCTAAGAACTTTTTTTGCAAACGCGGCCCACGGCACTAACGGGGGTATGCATTGGATGGCATACCGCAGCCGTCGGGCGCCCCGCCCGGCTTCTACCTTTCAGGGAGCGTTGATATGCGAGCATTTGAATTTACTCCCGGCACCTTGCCTGTGCTGGTGGCGATCCCTCACGCCGGTACTCAACTGACGCCTGATATTTCCAATGATTTGGTGAACAAGGCACGGGCATTGCCAGATACCGACTGGCATCTGGCGCGCTTATATCAGTTTGCCCGCGATATGGGGGCCAGCACCCTGGTGGCAAATTACTCCCGGCTGGTGATCGATCTTAATCGCGCCGCCGATGGCCCCGAGCGTATCAATCCCACCTTTACCGGACTCTATCCCGATAGCTTATTGGATGGCACGCCCTGCTATTCCCCCAGCCATCGCCCGGATAGCAAAGCGCGGCTTCAGGCGCTAGAGATGATTTGGCGGCCTTGGCATCAGCAAATTGACCACGAATTGCATCGTATCAAGCAGGAGCATGGTTATGCCCTGCTGCTGGATGCTCATGCCAGCGTGAGCCAATTACCACGCCGTTTTGATGGCACCTTGCCGGATTTGTGTGTCGGGACGCTGAACGGGCAAAGCTGTAGCCCGGCGCTGGAATATCATTTGATGGAATGCCTGGCCGGACTGCATGGCCTGACTTTTGCCGTCAATAAGCAATTTAAAGGGGGCTATACCTTAAAAGCTTGGGGTCATCCTGAGGACAATATTCATGCCCTACAATTGGTGATCTCCCGCGCAGCCTATATGCAGGAGCAGGCGCCTTATGCCTGGGAGAACAAAAAGGCCGAGAAAATTCAGCCGATGTTGAAAAAGGTGGTGGGATCGTTGATGGCTTGCGGCTCTGCCCTGGCCTAAAAAAACCGCCGAAGTTGCCCACAATCATAGTCGTGAGCAGCTGCGGCGGTCTTAAATTTGCGGATCTTAATTTCGATCGGCGTGGAACATCTTACCGTTATGGCTCTGGCGATCTGTCAGGCGCTTCTCAAAATTGGCATTAAATTGTTTTTTCTGATCGGCAGTCAGAATGTTATAGATTTTGTTCTGGGTTTCCATATGGGCCAGCATCCGGGTTTTGTGCTGCTCGGACATTTTGTTGACTTCAGCTTCGGCCTTAGCGCGGTCAAAGGAATCGCTGGCGATGATGTTGTGCATGATACGCATGTCATCCTGGGAATGGCGGCCCATTTTGCTGCGCTCTGTCTGCATGATGTCACGTATTTGGGTTCTCTGCGCATCGGTTAAATTCAGGTTTCTAAACATCATCTCGTGATGTGGGCCGCGTGGGCCTTTGTGATGCATTGTGACGTTGTCACCGGTTGCTACCGTGGTGGAGGTGGTGTCTGCCGCGTGAGCCAGATTAGCTGCGCCCAGGGCCAAAGTGGAAGCTACAAAAATCGCAGTTAATTTACGCATATTAATTATCCTTTCTCAGTTATATACGGCGACGTGCTGTGTCGCGTTGACGGAATTAACTTTACGGGGTTTAAAGTCAATTAATCAGAGGGACCGTAAAACAGTGAAAGTATAAAAAACAGGTTTTAGCCAATTATGAAGGAAATAAGGAGTAATTGAGGAGATTGGAAAGAATTTAATTTATATTGCTGATTTAGCAGAGATTATGAAGAAGTATAGCGAATGGAATCGCCCGGCGAAAGGATTACCAAAAAAAATCCGTATATATACCGGGCGCAGCAGTTAATTTTCAATCGGGATTATCACAGACCAACATTAAACCGGCGCGTAACCCGGGGGCCACATTCGGGTTGGGGAATAACACAAACTCTTTTTTAGCTTGCACCCGATAAACCTGCCCGCCCTCCTCTGCCAGTATTGTACCCGCGGTAAAGGGGGTGAAGTTCAGGGTGTCATAGGGCATATAGAGCACAAAATCATCACTGTGGCGGGTAATTTGCTGGCTCACCCGATAGTGGCGTGGGGCGGCCAACGGTGGCTCCACGGGCAGGCCCGCCATCAGCTGTGACAAGGCCGCCCGGGCCGGGGCAAAGTCCGTTAGGTTGTTATGGCCGAAGGGCCGGGCTTTGCCTAACTCCAGGGTGCAGCTCAGGGCTTGCCAGCGCTCGGCGCTGAAGTGGGTAAAGGTGCCCCCCGGTGCCTGGTGGAACACCAGGGCTTCCAACCCGGCCCCTGCCAGCCACTGGAGAAAGGGCTGAGGCCAGGGCGTATTGCGTTGGGGAAGTACCCCAAACTGGGGATGGAGAGAGCCGCGGATAGCGGTATGCAGATCCAGATGCCAGCGGACAGGCTCCGCGCCCTTGCCATAAAAGTCATGCACCGCCTGCTCCAGCTGCCTGGCGCGCCGGGTTTCATCGCACTCGCCAAACTGCTGCCAGCGCCCGCTAAACATGCGGTTGAGGTCGCTCACCAGATAACGCTTACCGGCGGCCAGTGCCGGTGGGTTGCCGAGGATAATCAGCGTGCGCCAGCGTAAAGCCTGGCGGCCTGAGAACAATTCCTCCACCAGTTGATTGAGTAGCTCCACCGGGGCGGTTTCATTGCCATGTATCCCGGCACTGATCACCAACGCCCCGGCCCGTTCACCGGATGGGGTTAACCACAACAGGCCGTCTTCATAGCGCCAGTGGAATTGTTCGGTGTGGCCTTGGGCTGGCCCGGCGTATGCCAGCGCCTGCGCTAATAAGTCCATGTTGGCTCCTGCTGGAAGGGGTACACCGGCCCAAGATCGAGCAAGCGGGTTAATTCATCCAGCGCCCCCCGGCTTTCCTCCAATAATTGTGGGTCCACCAGATCTGCTACGGTCAGGCGGTCACGATACCAGCGGTTAACCCAGTCATTCAGCCGCTGGAACAGGGCATCATTCATCAGTACCGCCGGATTGACCGCCGCCAGTTCAGCCTCAGTCAGCACTACGCGCAGCCGCAGGCAGGCGGGGCCACCGCCATTCGCCATGCTTTCACGTAAGTCAAAATAGTGAAGCTGAGAGACCGGCCCACCCTGCGCCTCCATACCCTCCAGCCAGCCACGCACCGCCGGATGCTGCTCCGCTTCACCGGGGAGGATCAGTGCCATCCCATCATCTGGCAGGCTCACCAGCTGGCTGTTAAACAGATAGCTGTTCACTGCATCCTGCACCGAAACCTGGCGCTCAGGGACTTCCAGCAAGGTAAACCCCGGCACCCTTTCATGGAGCAGCCGATATAAACCCTGAGGATTGACAAAGGCCCGCTCGTGGCACAGCAGCACCTGGCGGTTGGTTACAGCGATCACATCATTATGAAACACCCCGGCGTCAATGACCGCCGGGTTTTGCTGCACCGCCAGCATCCGTAACGGATCGACCTGATTAAGCCGGGCCACCGCCTGGCTGGCCGCCAGGGTTTGCCGGGCCGGATAGCGTTGTGGGGAGGCCCCAGGGTGGGCCTCACTGTGGCCAAAGACAAACAACTGTAGCCCGGCATCGCCATGATTAACCGCCAGCCGGTTGTGGTTGGCGGCCCCTTCATCCCCCAGCCGGGCCACGCCGGGTAGCGCGCTGTGGATTTGGAAGTAGTCCCGCTGGCGGAAGATCGCCGCCAGCAGCGCTTCGGTGGTGTCTGGTTCAATGGCGCGGTGGAATTTATTGTTCAGGTTAGCCACGGTGAAGTGCACCCGGCCATCGAGGGCATCCGCGGAGGGGCACACCGTGGCGGCATTCGCCACCCACATCGCCGAGGCAGAGCTAACGGCACTGAGTAAATCCGGGGCCTGCCTGCCCGCCGCCGCCAGGATCTGGCTGTCACTCCCGTTAAACCCCAGCCGCCGCAGCATCGGCAAATGGGGGCGCTCATGGGGTGGGATCACCCCTTGCACCAGCCCCATATCCGCCAGCGCCTTCATTTTTTTTAACCCCTGCAACGCCGCTAGCTTAGGATTGGATACCCGGTGCTGATTGCGCAGGGAAGCCTCATTCCCAAAGGACAGTCCGGCATAGTGGTGGGTGGGGCCAACCAGCCCGTCAAAGTTAGCTTCAATCGCGGTCATGGTGGCTCTCCTCGCTGAAATCTAACCCCGGGTTCAAGGTAGTCGGCAGCGCCAATGACGCGGTTTCCAGGGAAGCCATCGGCCAGGCGCAGTAGTCGGCAGCATACCAGGCGCTGGCCCGGTGGTTACCGGAGGCACCGATCCCACCAAAGGGTGCGGTACTGGCGGCCCCGGTGAGTGGCCGGTTCCAGTTCACTATCCCAGCCCTGGCCTCCAGCAGCAGTTGGTCAAAATGGTCACGCTGGGGGGAGATCACCCCACAGGACAGCCCATAGCGGGTCTGGTTTGCCAGCTGAATAGCCTGATCGAACTCGTCATAGCGCCAGACACACAGCAGCGGGCCAAATACCTCTTCATCAGGCACCCCGTTAACTCCGGTGAGATCGACGATCCCTGGGGTTAATAAGGCGCTGGTGTCATCCACCAGCCC
>CBIFWW010000081.1:0-15181 GCA_966186435.1 uncultured Enterobacteriaceae bacterium | reverse complement strand
AATCTCGAACTTAATGTCGTGAATGGTATGGCAGGAACATCCATGCCTGTTTATGGCCACCACCGTATGTCTCATCGCTGCCCGAACGCAGGAAAGTACAGAACTGAAACGACAAAACGGGTAAGGTGAAAGCCCGAAATTAGTACATCACTTCGCACGCGTCATAAGGCTGTAGAGATGACTGCCAGTGGGAAGATTCAGGTATTGCAAGATTCAAACTACAAGGTATGTTTCAAACGCAGTAAGAAGTAACATAGCATGGCAGGGGGCGGGCGTCCAGCAGCTCACATTGAGAAAAAGGAACTGCTGCACGCGCCGTCAGTATTGCTATCGCAATACGCTTAGTGCTTATCGCCGTCAGCTGAGTGTTTATCTAAATTTGCTTCGATAAACTCACGCAGTTGGCCTTTGGACAACGCACCAACTTTGGTTGCCGCTAATTCACCGTTTCTGAACAATAACAGGGTAGGAATACCGCGGATATTGAACTTAGGCGCAGTCGCCGGGTTGTGATCGATGTTCAGTTTGGCAACTTTCAGCTTGCCTTCAAATTCATTCGCGATTTCATCGAGAATCGGGGCAATCATTTTGCAAGGACCACACCACTCTGCCCAGAAATCGACCAGAACCAACCCGTCCGCCTGGAGCACATCCTTGTCGAAGCCGTCGTCAGTCAGGTGAATAATTTTATCGCTCATGTTTTACTCCACAGGATTAATCCGACCTTGTTGGTCTAGCATTAACCAACTTAAGGTTGACTTTATTTCACCGGATACGCTTTCGTAAAGCAATAGTTAGCTGATATTCTACCTCCCTATGAGCAAAACACATTTGACTGAAAAGAAGTTTTCCGACTTCGCCCTGCACCCTAAAGTAGTTGAATCCCTTGAGAAAAAAGGGTTCCACAACTGTACTCCCATTCAGGCACTCGCTCTTCCGCTAACACTGGCTGGAAAAGACGTTGCCGGGCAGGCGCAAACCGGTACTGGCAAAACGATGGCGTTTTTAACGTCAACGTTTCATTATTTGCTATCTCATCCGGCAGCTGAAAACCGCCAGGTGAATCAACCGCGCGCCCTGATCATGGCGCCAACCCGCGAGCTGGCTGTTCAGATTCACTCTGACGCCGAACCGCTGGCAGAAGCAACCGGGATTAAACTGGGCCTTGCCTACGGCGGGGACGGTTATGACAAGCAGCTTAAAGTGCTGGAACAAGGCGTTGATATTCTTATCGGCACCACCGGTCGTTTGATTGATTATGCCAAACAGAATCACATTAACCTGGGTGCTATCCAGGTCGTGGTGCTGGACGAAGCCGATCGTATGTACGATCTGGGCTTTATCAAAGATATCCGTTGGCTATTCCGCCGCATGCCGGCAACCAATCAGCGTCTGAATATGCTGTTCTCTGCCACCCTGTCCTACCGGGTGCGGGAGCTGGCCTTCGAACAAATGAACAATGCGGAATACGTGGAAGTTGAACCGGATCAGAAAACCGGCCACCGCATTAAAGAAGAGCTTTTTTATCCGTCTAACGAAGAAAAAATGCGCCTGCTGCAAACCCTGATTGAGGAAGAGTGGCCGGATCGCGCGATTATCTTCGCTAACACCAAGCACCGCTGTGAAGACATCTGGGGCCACCTGGCAGCCGATGGTCACCGCGTAGGTTTGTTGACCGGTGACGTGGCACAGAAGAAACGCCTGCGTATTCTGGATGACTTTACTAAAGGCAATCTGGATATTCTGGTTGCGACAGATGTTGCTGCACGCGGGCTGCATATCCCGGCAGTGACTCACGTTTTCAACTACGATTTGCCTGATGACTGTGAAGATTACGTGCACCGTATTGGTCGTACTGGCCGTGCCGGCGCCAGCGGTAACTCCATCAGCTTAGCCTGTGAAGAGTACGCGCTGAATCTGCCAGCTATCGAAACTTATATCGGTCACTCCATTCCGGTAAGTAAGTACAACCCGGATGCGCTGATGTCTGAATTACCGCCACCTAAGCGTCTGACCCGAGCCCGTCCTGGCTCTGGCCCACGCCGTGGTAACGCGCCACGTAATCGTCGCCGCACGGGTTAATATCTATGCCGGGTTCCACCTCACTGTATGCCGCAATTGATTTAGGTTCGAACAGTTTTCATATGCTGGTAGTGCGTGAGGTGGCTGGCAGTATCCAGGCCCTCTCCCGCATCAAGCGGAAAGTGCGCCTGGCCGCCGGGCTTGATGCGGAAAACCGCCTCTCTCTGGACGCCATGGAGCGGGGCTGGCAATGTCTGCGCCTGTTTGCCGAACGCCTTCAAGATATCCCCACCGCCCAAATCCGCGTAGTGGCCACCGCCACCCTGCGTCTTGCCGTTAATGCCGATGTCTTCATTGCCAAAGCACAGGAAATCCTGGGCTGCCCGGTGCAGGTCATCAGTGGGCAAGAAGAAGCGCGTTTGATTTATCAGGGCGTGGCACACACGACTGGCGGAGCCGATCGGCGTTTAGTGGTGGATATTGGCGGGGCCAGTACCGAGCTGGTTACCGGCACCGGTGCACAAACTACCTCGCTGTTTAG
This sequence comes from uncultured Enterobacteriaceae bacterium, assembly GCA_966186435.1. Lineage (GTDB taxonomy): Bacteria > Pseudomonadota > Gammaproteobacteria > Enterobacterales > Enterobacteriaceae > CBIFWW01. The sequence continues at coordinate 12,618 of CBIFWW010000081.1, read as the reverse complement.
CCTCTCCATGGGCTGTGTGACCTGGCTGGAGCGTTATTTTGCCGATCGCAATCTTGGTCAGGCCAATTTTGACGCCGCAGAGCATGCCGCTGCTGAAGTGTTACGCCCGGTGCTGGATGAAATCCGCCACCATGGCTGGCAGGTTTGTGTCGGGGCTTCTGGCACCGTGCAGGCTTTGCAGGAAATCATGATGGCCCAGGGGATGGACGAGCGCATTACCCTCCCTAAGCTTCAGCAGCTCAGGCAGCGGGCCATTCAATGTGGCCGGCTGGAAGAGCTGGAGATAGAAGGTCTGACCCTGGAACGGGCGTTGGTATTCCCAAGCGGCCTTGCCATCCTGATCGCTATCTTCAACGAACTTAATATTGAGTGTATGACCCTGGCCGGTGGCGCACTGCGTGAAGGCCTGGTCTATGGCATGCTGCACCTGGCGGTGGATCAGGATATTCGCCAGCGCACGCTACGTAATATTCAGCGCCGTTTCAGCGTTGATACCGTTCAGGCCAGCCTGGTAGAACAGCTGGCGATGCGCTTTGCCGATGAAGTGGCGGATCAATGGGCGTTGGATGAGCGCTGTAAGTCCCTGCTTAGCAGCGCCTGCCTGGTGCATGAAATTGGGTTAAGTATCGATTTTAAAAAAGCACCGCTACACGCTGCCTATCTGGTGCGTAATCTGGATCTTCCCGGCTTTACTCCTGCGCAGAAAAACCTGCTGGCGACGCTGGTACTGAATCAGACCAACCCGATCGATTTACTCTCTTTACACCAGCAAAACGCCCTGCCGCCGCAAACCGCCGAGCGCCTTTGCCGTCTGCTACGTCTGGCCATTATCTTCGCCAGCCGCCGCCGTGACGATATCCTGCCAGCCGTGACGTTAGAGGCTTCTGGCGAAATCCTGCGCCTGTCGCTACCCGCCGGATGGCTCTCCTTGCATCCATTGGGTTCTGAGCTTTTAGGCCAGGAATGCCTGTGGCAAAGCTACGTGCACTGGCCTCTTGAGTTAGTCTGATTTCGCCTCTCGGGCTTTGGCCAGCATGGCTTTAATATTCGCCACGTTGGCCTGGCCTTTGTTCATACGCTCCTCGGCAGTGACCACCTTGCGCTCGGTTTCCCACTGTAGGTCATCCTGCGGTAATTCCAGCAGGAAGCGGCTCGGCTCCGGGCGCACCATTTCACCGTACTGGCGGCGCTCTTTGCACAGGGTAAAGGTTAGCTCTTTTTGTGCACGGGTGATGCCCACGTAAGCCAACCGGCGCTCCTCATCCACATTGTCTTCGTCGATGCTGCTCTGGTGGGGTAACAGCCCTTCCTCCATCCCTACCAGGTAGACATAGGGGAATTCCAGGCCCTTAGACGCGTGGAGGGTCATCAGTTGCACCTGATCCAGCTCTTCGTCGCTCTCCCCCCGCTCCATCATATCGCGTAGGGTAAAGCGCGTGACAACCTGGGTCAGCGTCATGGGTTCATCCAGCTCGCTGCCCTCCAGCATCTCGGTCATCCAGCTGAACAGTTGGTTGACGTTCTTCATGCGCATTTCTGCGGCTTTAGGGCCGGGGGATGTTTCAAACAGCCAGCTTTCGTAGTCAATACCGTGGATCAAATCACGCACGGCGGCTACCGGCTCCCGCTCAGACAATTGGGCCACTTCACGCAGCCAGTGGGTAAAACGGGTCAGTGACTCATAACCACGGCCACTCAGGGTTTCCGTCAGCCCCATATCGAAGCTGGCGGTAAACATGCTTTTGTTGCGCTGATTAGCCCACTCACCCAGTTTTTGCAGGGTCACCGGCCCGATTTCCCGGCGTGGCGTATTAACGATCCGCAAGAAGGCGCTGTCGTCGTCGGGGTTGGTGAGCACCCGCAGATAGGCCAGCAGGTCTTTAATTTCCGGGCGCGAGAAGAAGGACGTCCCACCGGAGATACGATACGGGATGCGGTTCTGCATCAGGAATTTTTCAAACACCCGCGACTGGTGGTTGCCCCGATACAAGATGGCGTAATCCTTATACTGGGTCTTATTAATGAAGTGGTGGGCGATCAGCTCCCCGGTCACGCGTTCTGCCTCATGCTCCTCATGATTGGCAGACACCACTTTTAGCTCCGGGCCATAACCCAGTTCAGAGAACAGCTTTTTCTCGAATACGTGGGGGTTATTGGCGATCAATATATTGGCCGCCTTCAGGATACGGCCAGACGAGCGATAGTTTTGCTCCAGTTTGATCACCTGCAAAGCCGGGAAATCCTGGCTTAACAACACCAGGTTTTGTGGCCGGGCACCGCGCCAGGAGTAGATTGACTGGTCATCATCGCCCACCACCGTAAAGCGGGCGCGGTTACCCACCAGCAGTTTCACCAATTCATACTGGCTGGTATTGGTATCCTGGTATTCATCCACCAGCAGATAGCGGATCTTGTTTTGCCAGCGCTCACGTACTTCTTCATTACGTTGCAGCAGCAGTGTCGGCAGCAGGATCAGATCGTCAAAATCCAGCACGTTGCAGGCTTTTAAATGGGCGTCATACAGGCTGTAGCAGTGGGCGAAGATCCGATCCCGTTCACCCTGAGCGATGGCTGCCGCCTGGGCCGGGTTTAACAGATCGTTTTTCCAATTTGAAATCGTCGAGATCAGCTGTTGATGCAGGGTTTTGTCATTTTCCAGCAGCCCATCGGTGAGTTCCTTAATCAACCCAAGCTGGTCAGTGTCATCAAATAAGGAAAAGTTGGACTTCATCCCTAATGCGGCAAATTCGCGCTTAATGATCTCTAGCCCAAGGGTGTGGAAGGTGGCGATCAGCAGGCCGCGGGCCTCTTTTTTCCCCAAGGTTTGCGCCACACGCTCTTTCATTTCCCGAGCGGCTTTATTGGTAAAGGTCACCGCCGCAATATGCCGGGCCTGATAGCCACAGCCCCGGATCAAGTGCGCAATTTTATTGGTGATCACCCGCGTCTTTCCGGATCCGGCACCAGCCAGAACCAGGCAAGGTCCAGTTACGAATTCGACAGCTTGTTGTTGGCCGGGGTTTAGGCGCATAGGGATAGATCACTCAATGAAAGACGGGAGGGGAGAAAAACTGCGTGGTAGTATATCCAGCGTTAATAACTGGACTCAAGGCAAGATCATGGCAAAAACAGCAGCAGCACTGCATATCCTTGTAAAGGAAGAGAAACAGGCTCAGGAGCTGCTTGAGCAGCTGAAAAACGGCGGCGATTTCGAAAAGCTCGCGAAAAAACACTCTATTTGCCCATCAGGCAAAAAAGGCGGCCACCTTGGCGAATTCCGCCAGGGCCAGATGGTTCCTGCCTTTGATAAAGTGGTGTTCTCCTGCCCGGTGTTGGAACCCTATGGCCCACTGCACACGCAGTTTGGCTACCACATCATCAAAGTACTGTACCGCAACTAATAAAAAAGGCCGGGTTCCCCCGGCCTTTCACTTTTCAACAGTTAGCCCGCAACGGCAATACGCTTCATATCCGTCATATAGCCACGCAGTTTGCCACCCACTTGTTCAATGGCATGGTGACGAATCGCTTCGTTCACGTCACGCAGCTGGGCGTTATCCACCGCGGCCCCTTCAACGGCGCGGCCCAGGTCACCCGGTTGCAGCTCAGCCATAAAGCCTTTCAGCAGCGGCACACAGGCATAAGAGAACAGGTAGTTACCGTATTCAGCGGTATCGGAGATTACTACGTTCATTTCATACAAGCGCTTACGGGCGATGGTGTTCGCAATCAGCGGCAGCTCGTGCAGTGATTCATAGTAAGCAGACTCTTCGATAATGCCGGAATCCACCATGGTTTCGAAGGCCAGCTCAACCCCGGCTTTCACCATGGCAATCATCACTACGCCTTTGTCGAAGTATTCCTGCTCGGTGATTTTACCTTCAAACTGCGGGGCGGTTTCAAAGGCGGTTTTACCGGTCTCTTCACGCCAGGTCAGCAGTTTCTTATCGTCATTGGCCCAGTCAGCCATCATACCGGAAGAGAATTCGCCGGAGATAATGTCATCCATATGCTTCTGGAACAGCGGAGCCATGATGGTTTTCAACTCTTCGGACAGCGCATAAGCACGTACTTTAGCCGGGTTGGACAGGCGATCCATCATCAGAGTGATGCCACCCTGCTTCAGCGCTTCGGTCACGGTTTCCCAGCCAAACTGAATCAGTTTTTCGGCATAGGCCGGGTCTGTGCCTTCCGCCACCAGCTTGTCATAGCACAGTAGGGACCCAGCCTGGAGCATACCGCACAGGATAGTCTGCTCACCCATCAGGTCAGATTTCACTTCCGCGACAAAAGACGACTCCAGAACGCCAGCGCGATGGCCGCCGGTTGCCGCAGCCCAGGCTTTGGCAATCGCCATCCCTTCACCCTTCGGATCGTTTTCCGGGTGAACGGCAATCAGGGTTGGTACGCCGAAGCCACGTTTATACTCTTCGCGCACTTCAGTACCTGGGCATTTCGGTGCCACCATCACCACGGTGATGTCTTTACGGATCTGCTCGCCGACTTCTACAATGTTGAAACCGTGAGAGTAACCCAGCGCGGCGCCATCTTTCATCATCGGCTGAACCGCACGCACCACCGCTGAGTGTTGCTTATCCGGGGTCAGGTTAACCACCAGGTCGGCCTGGGGGATCAGCTCCTCATAGGTACCGACTTTAAAGCCGTTTTCGGAGGCTTTACGCCAGGATGCACGTTTCTCCTGGATGGCTTCCGCACGCAGGGCATAGGCCACGTCGAGGCCGGAGTCACGCATGTTCAGGCCCTGGTTAAGCCCCTGAGCGCCACAACCCACAATGACCACTTTTTTCCCTTTGAGGTAGCTGGCGCCATCGGCGAATTCATCGCGGGCCATGAAGCGGCATTTACCCAGCTGAGCCAGCTGCTGGCGCAGATTCAAAGTATTGAAATAGTTAGCCATCGTGTTACTCCGTTGCGGTTGTGTCGTTGTGGTTGTTTGTCCGGAATGCCGTGTCATAGCGCCCGTGTATAGAACCACTATATGTCAGGAAATCCGTTGCTGAAATTGATATATTAACAACATCACGTTGCAGTTATTGCAACATCAATTAAGGGCTATTGCTATGGATTTGCGTGATTTGAAAACCTTCCTGCATTTGGCAGAAAGCCGCCACTTCGGGCGTAGCGCCCGGGCGATGCACGTCAGCCCCTCGACGCTTTCCCGCCAAATACAACGGCTGGAGGATGACCTCGGCCAACCGCTGTTTGTGCGCGACAACCGCACCGTGACCCTTACCGATGCCGGGGAGCAGGTGCGCATTTTTGCCCAGCAAACCCTGTTGCAGTACCAGCAGCTGCGCCATGCCATCGACCAACAAGGCCCATCTTTATCCGGGGAGTTGCATCTGTTCTGCTCGGTAACCGCCGCTTACAGCCATTTGCCGCCCATTCTGGATCGCTTCCGGGCCGAGCACCCCGGCGTGGAGATCAAACTCACTACCGGCGATGCCGCCGATGCCATGGAGCGGGTGGTGACCGGCGAGGCCGATCTCGCCATTGCCGGTAAGCCGGAAACACTGCCCGGCGCGGTGGCGTTCTCCATACTGGAAAACCTGGCGGTGGTATTAATCGCCCCGGCGCTCCCGTGCCAAGTACGTAATCAGGTCAGTGTGGAAAAGCCCGACTGGGCGCAGGTTCCCTTTATCCTGCCGGATCAGGGGCCTGTGCGCCGCCGGATCGAGCTGTGGTTCCGCCGCAATAAAATCAGCAACCCGGCAATTTATGCCACCGTCGGTGGTCATGAAGCCATGGTGTCTATGGTGGCACTGGGTTGTGGGGTGGCGTTGATCCCGGAAGTGGTGCTGGAAAACAGCCCGGAGCCAGTGCGTAACCGGGTGATGATTCTGGATCGCAGCGATGAAAAAACGCCCTTTGAATTGGGCGTTTGCGTGCAGAAAAAGCGGCTCCATGAGCCGCTAGTGAGTGCCTTCTGGAAATTACTCTAGCCGTTAACCCTGCAAGAAGAACTGGAACGCTGGGTTGCCGGTTTCATCATGGCAGTCATAACCCAACTCTTTAAGACGAGTTTCAAAATCCGGCTCGTGCTCACCCAATTCAAACCCGGCCAGCACCCGGCCATAATCGGTGCCATGGCTGCGGTAGTGGAACAGGGAGATATTCCAGTGGGTCCCCAAGGTGTAGAGGAACTTTAACAGCGCCCCCGGGGATTCCGGGAATTCAAAGCTATAAAGCCGTTCCTGTAAGGGTTTGGAAGGCCGCCCCCCAACCATGTAACGCACGTGAAGCTTCGCCATTTCATCGTCAGAGAGATCCACCACGCTATACCCGCCGCCGTTAAGCAGGCTGATAATCTCCTGGCGCTCTTCCAGACCACGGCTCAGCCGTACCCCAACGAAAATGCAGGCTGATTTGGCATCGGCATAACGGTAATTAAACTCCGTTACCGCCCGCCCCCCCAACAGCTGGCAAAACTTCAGGAAGCTGCCCTTCTCCTCAGGGATGGTTACCGCCAGCAGGGCTTCACGCTGTTCCCCCAGCTCGCAGCGTTCAGAGACATAGCGCAGGCCGTGGAAATTAACGTTGGCCCCAGAAAGCACGTGCGCCAAGCGCTCACCCTGGATCTGATGCTGTTGAATGTACTTTTTCATCCCCGCCAGTGCCAGCGCCCCGGACGGCTCTGCTACGGCACGGACATCCTCGAAAAGATCTTTCATTGCCGCGCAGATAGCATCGCTGTCCACGGTGATAATATCGTCGAGATATGCCTGGCACAGCCGGAAGGTTTCATCACCAATACGCTTAACCGCCACCCCTTCAGCAAACAGCCCAACCCGCGGCAGATCCACCGGATGGCCAGCTTCCAGCGCCGCGTTCAGACAGGCTGAATCCTCGGCCTCAACGGCAATCACTTTGATTTGGGGCATCAGCTGTTTAATCAGCACCGCCACCCCGGCAGCCAGACCGCCGCCGCCCACCGGGACAAATACCCGGTCGATATGGGCATCTTGTTGAATAAGCTCCAGTGCCAGGGTGCCCTGCCCGGCAATCACCGCCGGGTGGTCGAAAGGTGGCACCCAGGTAAGGCCTTGCTGCTCAGCCAGTTCGATGGCCCGGGCCTTCGCTTCATCAAAATTGGCACCGTGCAGTAACACCTCACCGCCAAAGCCACGCACCGCATCCACTTTGATATCTGCCGTGGCAACCGGCATCACGATCAGCGATTTAATCCCTAACCGGGCAGACGAAAACGCAACCCCCTGCGCATGGTTCCCCGCCGAAGCAGTGATTACCCCCCGGGCCTTTTGCTCCTGGGTCAGCCCAGCCATCATGGCGTAAGCGCCGCGCAGCTTGAAACTGTGCACCGGCTGGCGATCTTCACGCTTCACCAGAATAGTGTTAGCCAAACGCTGAGACAGCTTTTCCATTTTTTGGAGTGGCGTAACCTGCACCGCCTCGTAGACCGGGGCGCGTAGGACGGCACGGAGATACTCGGCCCCTTCTGGAGCCGCTGACAGGGGTTGCGTTACAGCCATCTTAGCCCCCTAATTTCGATTTATCGCGTACCGCGCCTTTATCGGCACTGGTGGCCAGGCTGGCATAGGCTCGCAGGGCGAAGGATACCTGACGCTGGCGGTTGTGGGGGGTGAAGGCTTTATCACCCCGGGCTTGCTCAGCCTCGCGGCGGGCAGCCAGCTCCTGATCGCTCACTTCCAGTTGCATGCTGCGGTTCGGGATATCGATATCGATGATATCGCCGTTTTTAATCAGCCCGATGTTGCCCCCGCTGGCGGCTTCCGGCGAAACGTGGCCGATAGACAGCCCCGATGTGCCCCCGGAGAAACGACCATCGGTGATCAGGGCGCAGGCCTTGCCCAGCCCCATGGACTTCAGATAGCTGGTCGGGTACAGCATCTCTTGCATCCCCGGCCCGCCTTTTGGCCCTTCGTAGCGAATCACGACCACATCACCGGCAACCACTTTGCCGCCCAAGATGGCTTCTACGGCATCGTCCTGGCTTTCATAAACTTTGGCTGGGCCACGGAATTTCAGGTTGCTGTCATCCACACCGGCGGTTTTAACGATGCTGCCGTTTTCGGCAAAGTTGCCGTACAGCACGGCCAGCCCACCTTCCAGGCTATAAGCATGAGCGATAGAGCGGATACAGCCCTCGGTGCGGTCATCATCCAGACTGTCCCAGCGGCAATCCTGAGAAAACGCCTGAGTGGTACGGATCCCTGCCGGGCCGGCCTGGAACATTTTTTTGACCTCGGCATCGTCGGTCACCATCACATCGTACTGGGCCAGGGTTTGGGGTAAGTCCTGCTCCAGCACGTTTCTGACTTCACGGTTGAGCAACCCGGCGCGATCCAGCTCGCCCAAGATCCCGATAACCCCGCCGGCGCGGTGCACGTCTTCCATATGGTACTTCGCGGTGCTCGGTGCCACTTTGCACAGCTGCGGCACAAAGCGGGATAAACGGTCGATATCTGTCATGGTGAAGTCGATTTCGGCTTCTTGGGCCGCAGCCAGCAGGTGCAACACCGTATTAGTGGAGCCGCCCATGGCGATATCCAGCATCATGGCATTTTCGAAGGCGGGCTTGGCGGCGATATTGCGCGGCAGCACGCTCTCATCATCCTGCTCGTAATAACGCTTAGTCAGGCTGACGATGCGCTTACCCGCATTGAGGAACAGCTGTTTGCGATCGGTATGGGTCGCCAACAAGGAGCCATTGCCCGGTTGAGAAAGCCCTAAGGCCTCCGTTAGGCAGTTCATCGAGTTGGCGGTAAACATCCCGGAGCAAGAGCCGCAGGTTGGGCAGGCGGAGCGTTCGTATTGCGCACTTTCTTCATCGCTGACATTGGGATTGGCGCCCTGAACCATGGCATCAATCAGATCCAGCTTGATGATTTTGTCGGACAGTTTGGTTTTCCCGGCCTCCATCGGGCCGCCGGAAACGAAGATCACCGGAATGTTCAACCGCATAGCGGCCATCAACATCCCGGGGGTGATTTTGTCGCAGTTGGAGATACAAACCATAGCATCGGCACAGTGTGCGTTAACCATGTATTCCACGGAGTCAGCAATCAGTTCCCGGGATGGGAGTGAATAGAGCATGCCGCCGTGACCCATAGCGATGCCGTCATCGACGGCAATGGTATTAAATTCTTTTGCCACCCCGCCAGAGGCTTCAATCTGCTCGGCAACCAGTTTGCCCAGATCGCGCAAGTGAACGTGGCCCGGCACAAATTGGGTGAAGGAATTCACCACGGCAATAATTGGCTTGCCGAAGTCGGCGTCGGTCATACCGGTGGCGCGCCATAAAGCGCGGGCTCCGGCCATATTGCGGCCATGGGTGGTGGTAGCGGAACGGTACTTAGGCATGCTTGAATGACTCCTAGTCTGTCTTTTTACTCTTTATACGCAACGCCATAGGAACGATTGCCGCGGCGCAAAGGACTAATATGGCGAAGTTAATTATTGGCTCACTTGATCCAGCCAACCCCATTTGTCTTCGGTTTCGCCGGTAAACAGGCCAAAGAAAGCTTGTTGGATACGTTTAGTGACCGGGCCACAGCGCCCTGCACCCACCTGAATACCATCCACGCTGCGTACAGGGGTGATTTCTGCCGCGGTGCCGGACATAAACACTTCGTCCGCCAGGTACAGGGATTCGCGCGACAGAACCTGCTCGCGTACTTCGATATCCAGATCCTTCGCCAGCTTGATGATGGCATCGCGGGTGATACCCGGTAGCGCAGAAGAGGTAAACGGCGGGGTGAAAAGAATGCCATCTTTCACTTCAAACAGGTTTTCACCGGCACCTTCAGACAGGTAGCCATTCACATCCAGAGCAATACCTTCCTGATAACCGTGGCGACGGGCTTCGCTACCCACCAACAGGGAGGATAGGTAGTTACCACCGGCTTTAGCGGCGGTAGGAATGGTGTTCGGCGCCACGCGGTTCCAGGAAGAAACCATGGCATCAATCCCCTGATCCAATGCTTCAGCACCCAGGTACGCTCCCCAAGGGAAGGCCGCAATAATTACGTCAGTGGTGTATCCCGCAGGCGGGTTCACACCCATACCAACATCACCCACAAACACCAGCGGGCGAATGTAGGCACTAGTCAGGTTGTTTTTGCGGATCACCTGACGGCAGGCTTCCATCAGCTCATCAACGGTTTGAGATACAGGGAAACGGTAAATTTTGGCTGAGTCATGCAGGCGTTGCATGTGTTCGCGATGGCGGAACACCACTGGCCCTTTGTGAGAATCGTAGCAACGAATACCTTCAAATACCGAAGTACCGTAATGCAGCGCATGGGACATGACATGCACTTTTGCCTCGCCCCAGGGAACCATCTCACCATTGAACCAGATGTAATCAGCTTTATTGGTCATCTTTCTTCCTTTATGCGCTTATGCGCGTATTTGTTGTGATGTAGGCTGCTGGATCTCAACGCAATTCACGTCGGTCAGCTTTGATAATTGACTAAACAGTAATTCGATTGACCGAAGGCTGGCAACGGTCAATTCGATATTTATTTGTTCGGGATTCATACCACTTTCCATATTCATGGCACATATCTGAAATCCGCGATGGCGAACCACGCGCAAAACGCGTTCCAGGGTTTCCGGGCGGAAGCGAGCCTGCACAGAGACTTGATGTTGCATCATGATATTTTCTCCAGCATTTGAGAGTTGCTTGCGCCCGGTGGTACCAGCGGCCAGACGTTTTCAAGTTCATCAATGGATACATGAAGCAGATAAGGCCCGGTGCTACTTAGCATCGCGTCGATGGCCGCTTCAACCTGATCTTTTCGTGTGATGTGCTGGCCAGGGATGCCAAATGCACTAGCCAATACTAAGAAATCTGGGTTATCAGATAAGTTGGTTTCGCTATAGCGTTCGGAGAAAAACAACTGCTGCCACTGGCGAACCATGCCCAGACGTTGGTTATCCAGTAACACTATTTTCAATGGCAGCTGTTTGCGCTTCACTGTGCCCAGCTCCTGAACATTCATCATGAAGGAACCATCACCGGAGATGCAGATAACCGTATCTTGAGGGCGGGCAACCTGAGCACCTACCGCCGCAGGCAGGCCGAAGCCCATGGTGCCCAAACCGCTGGAGGTGATAAAATTCTCCGGGCGGGTATGGCTCATATGCTGGGCGGCCCACATCTGATGCTGGCCTACGTCAGTGGTCACCACTGCGTTATCAGGCTTGGATTCAGACAGCTGTTTCAGCAACAGCGGGGCGTAAATGGATTCACCGGGGTGATCATAACACCACGGATGGGCCGACTTCAGCTCAGCGACTTCCTGGTGCCAAGGGGTAATTGCCGTAGGTTGCGCCAACGCAGGCAGCAGGCTGTTCAAATCACCGGTGATCGCTACATGGGCCTGACGCAACTTGTTCATTTCAGCAGGGTCAATATCCAGATGGATAACGGCAGCATGAGGGGCAAAGGTATTCAGCTTACCCGTAACGCGGTCATCAAAGCGGGCGCCTACAGCAATCAGCAGGTCGCAGGCCTGTACTGCCAGATTAGCGGCTTTGGTACCGTGCATCCCCAGCATACCCAGATAATAGGGGTAATCTGGTGGAACCGCCCCCAAGCCTTTCAGGGTCACGGCCACAGGGATTTAGGTATCAGCCGTAAACTGCCGAAGTGCGGGCACTGCCTGGGCCATCGCGACCCCCCCTCCCACATACAACATCGGCTTACGGGCATCAGAAATCATCATCCGGGCTTTTTCGATATCAATCTGCGGAGCTACTTCGGCATCGGTAATGCTTGCCAGCCATGCTTCAGGTTCACCCACGGCCAGCTGGATATCTTTCGGGATATCGATCAACACAGGGCCAGGGCGGCCGGACTGGGCAATATCAAATGCCTCTACGATAATCCGTGGCAGCTCATCCAGCGACTCCACCAGGAAGCTGTGCTTGGTGCAGGCTAAAGATAAACCCAGTACGTCCACCTCCTGGAAAGCATCGGTGCCAATCAAGCCAGAGCTGACTTGCCCGGTGATCGCCACCACCGGCACGGAGTCTGACAAGGCGTCAGCCAGGCCAGTGACTAAGTTGGTTGCACCAGGTCCTGATGTCGCAATGCAAACGCCTGTTTTGCCCGTCGCACGGGCATAGCCGATGGCTGCCATCGCTGCTCCTTGCTCATGGCGGCACAGTAGGTGTTCCACGCCGCCATCATATAGCGCATCGTAGACAGGCATTATCGCCCCGCCCGGATAACCAAACACTGTGTCTACCCCCTGCACCCGCAAAGCATGTACCACCCATTGCGCACCATTCATAGTTAGTTCTCCGCCTCATGCTCGGGGAAGCAGTATTTTATTCTAAATGACATATTCTGCTCCTCAATTGTAGATCTTAAGATAATAAAAAAACCCCCGGACCTTTCGGTGCGGGGGTCTTCTCGATACAAGCTTGTTTTCTAAGCCTTTCTATCTCCGAGTGCAGCCCCGCACAGTGGGATAATAATCACCACCACGCTAATCACGACTAGGCTAGGCACACGTAGAAGAGCTGTCATTTTAAAAATTTTCTTTAGTCTTGTTCGAAGGAATACCTAAAGAGTTATCACAGTGCGAGGTGTAATAACAACTTTTA
>CBIFWW010000080.1:0-15415 GCA_966186435.1 uncultured Enterobacteriaceae bacterium | reverse complement strand
GTACCACGCCGGCAAATGAAACCATTATCCCTTCGGGACCATCCCATTGTTTAATAGCCGTTGAAGATCATAATCTGTTAATCGAAATCATAAGAAGGGATTGCTATGAAATATCTGTTGGTTAGTGCAGTAATGTTACTGGCTGGCTGTAGCCAGGCCACACCGCCCCAAAGCTCGGCGCTGGAAAAACCGCCCGCCGTGGGGATGGCCAACCCTGCCGCTGTTTATTGCCAGCAGCTTAAAGGCAGCGAGATCCCTATTCAAAGCCCCCAGGGCGTGCGCACCCAGTGCAAGCTCCCTTCTGGTGAGATTGTTGACCAGTGGGAGCTTTATCACCGGGATCACCCGAAACCCTGATTAACCCTCAAGCAACTCCTCGTGGACGTCCACCTGCTTATAATCCCAAGTGATAATGTCCCACGTATTACCCCAAAGGACGGCAAAATAGAGTGACCAGACCTGCTGATGGCCGGCGAGGGGAAAGGGGACATGCTGCTGTTGTAGGTGGCTGACGGCTTGCATAAAGCCCTGTGCTTGAAAAAGGTTTTAGCCCACTCATCAAGATTAACCTCTGTTTCTTAATGCCTCTGGGCCATAGCCGGTCTACTAATATCCGGTAGTCATTCTCCGGTGCTGCATTTTCGTACATCCGTTTATATTGGAGCATGGCCCCTCCTGTGAAGCCCTTGCCTGGCTGCAACTGCCTGTAAAGCGACAGTGGAACTGCGGCCGAATACCCTGGAGGCAAAAGCCTGGGGCCACCAAGAAATTGAAATGGTTTATCGCTGTAACGTTGGCGTGGCGCCAACGTTTATTGCTGCGCTGGACGGTCAGCCCTTGAAGGTGACCGATTGGGATGAAGAAGGGGATGTGCAGGCGATGGAACTTACCAGCCATCCCTTCTTCGTTATCACCCTTTTCCAGCATGAACGGGCTGCCCTGGAGTGCAAACCCGCGCCGCTGGTGCAGGCTTTTATCCACGCGCTGGCTGTTTAATACCTTCCACCGTTGTGGCGCGGCCAAGCTCCCGGTCGCGCCCGGCATAGAACCCAAAACACGCTATCACCAGTGAGATCAACCCACAACATATCAGCGGCAAAGCCCAGTTATGGTTAATGTCGTGGATCCGCCCCATTAACGGTGGACCGAAGGCGGCCAGCAAATAGCCTACGCATTGCGCCATCCCGGAGAGTGCCGCAGCCTGATGGGCGGAACTGGCCCGCAGGCCGATAAAGGTTAGGCCGAGGATCATGGTGGCCCCTGAACTGAAGCCATATAAAGTCACCCATATACTGGCCATATCAGGCACCAGCCACAACCCCACCAAACTCACTGCGCCAATCAAAGCTGACGTCGCGCCAATGCCGCGCTGATCCTTTAGGCGGCTAAGCACCAGGCCAATCACCAGGCCCGGGATCGCCGTGGCTAATTGCAACAGCCCGTGTAAGTAACCCGCCTGCGCTTCACTGTAGCCGTGGCTCACCAGAATGGCGGGCAGCCAGGCCACCACCACGTAATACACCAGCGAGTTCAGCCCCATAAAAAGCGTAACCTGCCAGGCGAGGCTTGAGCGCCAGACTTTACCGTCATGCAACGCCCCATCGCTGCTTAGCGAGGCTGATTGATGGCGAGCCATTTGCGGTAGCCAGCACAGCAGGGCCACCAATGGGAACACCATTAGTGCCAATAGCGCCCCGCGCCAACCCAGCCCCCACTGGGCCAGAGGGATCACCATCAGAGAACCGAATGCCGCTGCTACCCCCATGGTAATGGAATAGGCGCTGGTCAGCTTGGCCACGCTCCCGGCAAAGTCCCTTTTTAACAGGCTGGGTAGCAATACGTTGCCGAGGGCGATGCCGCAGCCAATCAGGGCGGTACCCAGATACAACAGCCCGGCGCTGCCGCCGGAACGCAAGGCGATGCCGAGGCAGATAATAATCATCGCCATCAACAAGCTGCGCTCCATGCCAAAACGGCGGGCGATCCCTGCCGCCAGCGGTGAAACCAGCGCAAAGGCAATCAGGGGCAGGGTAGTGATAATACCGGTTTCGGCGGTGGTCAGGCCGAAAGTGTCCCGCAGGGTATCCAGCAGTGGGGAAGCGCCGGTAAACGTCACACGCAGCGTGGCGGCGATTAGCAGAATGCCAATCAACAATCCGTAACGCTGGCGTAGGGAAGTGGTCATGTTGTTGCTCCTTTTTTCGAGGCAACTAAGATAGCGCGGAACCACTTCGGTATAATCTAGCTAAAATGACTTTTAATCGCTAAATTCGGACAAAATTATGGATCGCAGCCTGGGATTAGAGGGTTATAGCCCTGATTCAGACGTTAATGCCGCCGTGGCCTTTGGGATTAAGGTGGAAGAGTGCGAGCGGGAAATCCCGGAGCACCAGCACCGTAAAGGCCAGTTGATCCTCGCCCTGCATGGGGGGATTACCTGTGAGGTAGCCCAGGGTATGTGGATGGTGCCGCCACAGTACGGGGTGTGGATCCCCGGGGGGATGCTCCACACCAACCGGGCCACGCCCAATGCCCGGCTGTGCTTTTTGTTTATCGAGCCGGGGGCGGTAGTAATGCCGGATTTCTGCTGTACCCTGCAAATCTCCCCCCTGGTTCGGGAGTTAATCTTGGCAATGGCGGCCCGGGGTAGCACCACGGATGCCGATGCCATGGCTCGGCTGGTAGCGGTGTTGTTTGACGAGCTGCCCCGTCAACCGGTTGAACAGCTGCAACTGCCGGTATCTGACCACCCCAAAATCCGCGCGATGGTGGAGGCGATGGCTACCCGGCCCGATGAAAAGCGCACCCTAGCCCAGTGGGCGGGGGTGCTGGCGATGAGCCAACGCAATCTATCACGGCTGATTGAGAAAGAAACCGGGCTTAACTACCGGCGCTGGCGGCAACAGCTTCAGCTGATCCAGGCATTGCGCCTGTTAATTGCCGGGCAGACGGTGCAGCAGGTGGCTCAGGCGCTGGGTTATGAATCCACCACCGCTTTTATTACCATGTTTAAAAACGGCTTGGGTCAAACACCGGGCCGCTATCTGAACCGCCAGCAGGATTAGCCTTTACCGATAAACAGGGACACCAGCCCGGCGGCAATCAGCGGCCCCACTGGCACCCCGCGGAACAGGGCCACGCCCAGCACCGTGCCAACCAGTAGCCCAGCCACAATAGTGGGCTGGCTGCCCATCAACGCGACCCCACGGCCGCCCAGCCAGGAGACAAATACCCCCACGGCGATGGCCACCAGTGACTTCCAGTGCACAAAGGCGTGAAGCAAAGTGGAGGCGGGCAGGGAGCCGCTGGCGATGGGGGCCATCACCCCAACGGTAAGCATAATAATGCCCACTGTCAGCCCCTGTTTTTCAATCCACGGGAACAGCCCGCTTAGGGGGGTAACGCGGATGATAATCAGGATCAATATTGAAACGGCAACGGTGGTGTTATGGCTAACAAAACCCAAGGCAGCCAGGGCCAGCAAGATAAGAAGGGTGGAGTCAAAGATCATAGTGCCTGCCAGAAAAGTTATTGTTTTATTTTCATACACTTTACTGACAGAGGCTGGTTGAAGGTAGCCGTTTTTATGGAAAAAATTTCACACTATTAAATGCAATTGAAAAAGATCAGCGCGCCGTCATAAATTGGTCAAAAAGTAACCGTATAACTGTAGCAAATGACATGGTCCGAGGTGACAAAATGAACGCCCCCGCACTGTTTGATGCCCTGGCGATCATGGTGGTTTTCTTCGCTATCGCGATCGTCCTGATTTGCTCGGTAATGGCAATTGAACGCTATACTTGACGGCGCAAAGACACTAGCTTAGGGGCGGCATGCTGCTGTGACCAGATGATGATGAACATCCTGGATAGTGAGTTGTTCTATTTAAGCTGCTTTATGTGGATGCCCCGGGCACTGAGTACCCGGGTTTATGTTAAAACAAGGCGTTATACTGCCTTGGAGATAGTGCTGAGTGTTGCTATCACCTCTTCAGACAGATCAATGTTCGCCACCTTCAGGTTCTCCTGGAGGTGAGCTACGCTGGAGGTACCTGGGATCAGCAAGATGTTCGGGGAGCGGTGCAGCAGCCAGGCCAGCGCCAGCTGCATTGGGGTCACCCCCAGGCTGTGAGCGGTATCAGACAGCACCGAGGATTGCAGTGGGGTAAAGCCCCCCAGCGGGAAGTAAGGCACATAAGCAATGCCTTGTTCAGCCAGGCTATCAATCAGGGCTTCATCCTGGCGGTTAGCCACATTGTACAGGTTCTGTACGCAGCTGATCTTGCACACGCTTTGGGCCTGGGCAACCTGGTTAGCCGTGCAATGGCTCAGGCCTATATGGCGCACCAGCCCCTGTTGTTGCAGCTCGGCCAGGGTCGTTATCTCTGCTTCAATATCCCCTTCTTCCGGGTGATGGGGGTTAAACATCAGCCGTAGATTTACCACGTCCAGTTGTTCTAACCCCAGATTGCGCAGGTTGTCATGCACCGCGCTGGTTAATTCCACCTTACTCAGTGCCGGGATCCATTCGGCTTTATCCCCACGGCGGGCGCCAATTTTAGTGACGATAGTCAGATCGTCACTGTATGGCGCCAACGCTTCGCGGATCAGCTGATTGGTAATGTGCGGCCCATAAAAGTCGCTGGTATCGATATGGTTGATACCGGCCTCGACGGCGGCGCGCAGCACCGCCAGCGCCGCGTCACGATCGCGGGGTTGACCGAACACACCCGGCCCGGCTAGTTGCATCGCGCCATAGCCCAGACGGTACACCTGGCGGTCGCCAAGCAAGTAGTGACCTGATTTTTCGACAGAAGACATAATTACCTCTCAATGATTCGCCCGGAACGAGGGCCGCAAACTAAAGGTAGTGTACGCCTGCGATTGAGCAGGTAGGTAGGGGAAAAGATATCGGTTTTGTGCTGTGCGGGGGTAAAAAAGCCAGCCGATAAAGGCTGGCTAGGGGATTAACTATGGGCTTCTGTTCCCTGCTTATGGAACAGCTCACGGAAGACCGGGTAAATATCATCCTGATCGCGGATGTGTTGAATAGCAAAGTTATCAAACTGTGCCTGCAAGTGCTCATATTCACGCCACAGGGTCTGATGTGCCCGGCGGGTGATCTCGATATAACTGTAGTAACGCACCACCGGCAGGATCTTCTTCGCCAGCAGCTCGTGGCACAGGGGTGAATCATCGGCCCAGTTATCCCCATCGGAGGCCTGTGCGGCATAAATGTTCCATTGCGCCGGGTCGTAACGGGCCTGCACTACCTCATCCATCAACTTCAGGGCGCTGGAAACAATCGTGCCACCGGTTTCCTGGGAGTAGAAGAACTCATGCTCGTCTACTTCTTTGGCTTGGGTATGGTGGCGAATATACACCACCTCCACGTTTTTATAAGTGCGGCTCAGGAACAAGTACAGCAGGATATAAAAACGCTTGGCCATATCTTTGGTGGCCTGGTCCATCGATCCGGACACATCCATCAGGCAGAACATGACCGCCTGGCTGGAGGGTTCTGGCCGTTTTTCATAATTTTTGTAACGCAGATCGAAGGTATCAATAAACGGCACCCGGGCGATTTTAGCCCGCAGCTCGGCTATTTCTTTACGCAGCCGTTCCTCTTCCAGCAGTTGAGCCGGTTCACTCTTAGCGACAATTTCCAGGGCATCTTCCAGCTCATGCAGTTCCCGCCGTTTTCCTGCGGTCATTGCGGTACGCCGCGCCAGCGAATTCTGGAGTGAACGCACGACACTAATATTGGCTGGCACCCCATTGGCTGTGAAGCCCGCACGGTGGGTTTTATACTCGTTAAGCTGACGATGCTGATTACGCCGCAGATTCGGCAGCGCCAAATCCTCAAACAACAAATCCAGATACTCATCTTTAGAAATTTGGAAGGTAAACCCATCCTGGCCTTCGCCATCGGGGCTGGCTTGCCCCTGGCCGCCGCCAGACCCACCGCCACCGCCGCCCTGGGGGCGCTCGATGCGGTCATTGGTAATAAAGTGATCGTTCCCCGGATGAACCCGATGACGCAGGCCACCACGCCCCTGATGGAACATCGGTTCGTTGATATCGTCCGTGGAAATAGAAACAGATTCACCGCTTTCGACGTCGGTTACCGAACGCTTATTGATGGCCTCGGAAATCGACTGCTTAATTTGCGCTTTGTAACGGCGCAAGAAGCGCTGGCGGTTAACCGCGCTCTTGTTTTTACCGTTCAGACGCCGGTCAATGAAATAGGCCATAATTCCCCCAACTACGTATTCAGGCGTACAGAGTGGCCCCGGCTACCCGGGGCCTGGCCGTAGGTATTACGATGATTTACGCACCCGCAGATACCATTCGCACAGCAGGCGAACCTGCTTACGGGTATAGCCTTTCTCCATCATACGGTCGACAAAGTCATCGTGCTTTTTCTGCTCGTCGGTTGAGGTCTTCGCATTGAACGAAATTACCGGCAGCAACTCTTCGGTGTTCGAGAACATTTTCTTCTCGATAACCGTGCGCAGCTTCTCATAGCTGGTCCAGTTAGGGTTACGGCCATTGTTGTGGGCGCGGGCGCGCAGCACGAAATTGACGATTTCATTACGGAAATCTTTCGGGTTGCTGATGCCAGCCGGTTTTTCAATTTTCTCCAGTTCCGCATTCAGCGATTCACGGTCAAACAGCTGGCCGGTATCCGGGTCACGGTATTCCTGATCCTGGATCCAGAAGTCTGCATAGGTGACATAGCGGTCAAAGATGTTCTGGCCGTATTCACTGTAGGATTCCAGATAGGCGGTCTGGATCTCTTTGCCGATGAACTCGGCATATTTCGGGATCAGATAGCCTTTTAAGTATTCCAGGTATTTCTCGGCGGTTTCCTGTGGGAACTGCTCGCGCTCGATTTGCTGCTCCAGCACGTAGAACAGGTGCACCGGGTTGGCGGCCACTTCCGCATGGTCGAAGTTAAACACCCGTGAAAGGATCTTAAAGGCGAAACGCGTCGACAGCCCGGTCATCCCTTCATCCACCCCGGCATAATCCCGGTATTCCTGATAGGACTTGGCCTTCGGATCGGTATCTTTCAGGCTCTCACCGTCATACACCCGCATCTTGGAGTAGATACTGGAGTTTTCCGGCTCTTTCATGCGTGACAGCACTGAGAAGCGGGACAAGGTTTCCAGTGTGCCTGGGGCGCAAGGGGCGTGGGTCAGCTCACTGTGATTAAGCAGTTTTTCATAGATACGGATCTCTTCAGAAATCCGCAGGCAATAAGGCACCTTGACGATATACACACGGTCAAGGAAGGCCTCATTGTTTTTATTATTACGGAAAGTAACCCACTCTGATTCGTTAGAGTGCGCCAGGATGATCCCGTTAAACGGCAGGGCAGAGATGCCTTCGGTCCCGTTATAGTTCCCTTCCTGAGTGGCCGTCAGCAGAGGATGGAGCACCTTAATCGGCGCTTTGAACATTTCGACGAATTCCATGATCCCCTGGTTGGCCCGGCACAAAGCGCCCGAGTAACCGTAAGCATCCGGGTCGTTCTGGGCATAATGCTCCAACTTACGGATATCAACTTTACCGACCAGGGCCGAAATATCCTGATTGTTCTCATCTCCGGGTTCAGTTTTTGCAATAGCAACCTGCTCCAGAATCGACGGCCAGAGTTTGACAACCTTAAATTTGGTGATGTCGCCGCCAAAGTCATGAAGGCGTTTGGCCGCCCAGGGCGACATGATGGTGCCCAAATAACGGGTAGGAATGCCGTACTCTTTATCGAGGATCTGGGCATCTTCCTGAGGGTTAAACAGGCACAGCGGGTGGTCGTTAACCGGGCTACGTTCGCCATTGGCGCTCAGCACATAAATAGGTACCCGTTGCATTAAGGCTTTCAGGCGTTCAGCCAAAGAGGACTTACCGCCACCCACCGGCCCCAGTAGGTACAGAATTTGTTTCTTTTCTTCCAAGCCCTGGGCAGCATGCTTCAAATAAGAGACGATTTGTTCGATGGCTTCTTCCATACCATAAAAGGATTCAAAAGCGGGATAACGCGCCACTACGCGGTTTGAGAAAAGACGTGACAGCCGTGAATCCTGAGCAGTGTCGACCATCATTGGCTCACCAATAGCCATCAGTAGACGTTCTGCCGCATTGGCGTAAGCACTGCGATCTTGCCGACATACAGTGAGAAATTCCTGCAGTGTGAACTCTTCGTCCTTGGCAGCTTCATAACGCTGGCGATAGTGATCGAATATATTCATGGTATGCCGTCCTTTCGTTTTTAAGCACAGGTTTAAGAGCCATTGATATAAATAGTGGAGGCCCCCGGAAGACGTTCTCTGATAATCGCTGGATATTCGTTACATAATTTGCAACCCGCGTGCCAGGTTGCAAGTTAAGATGAAAATAGCCTTTAGGCGTTACCAGTGTGATACATCTTCGTAAAATTAAGCGTAGATGGCATTTGCCAAACTTGCATCGTGCCCAAAGTAAATTTCAAAGGCAGATCAATAACTCATATTGAATAAAACGATGGATTTGTTGACAGATAAATCACTGATAACATACTGGTCGAATTGGTGTAAAAAATGGGTAACATAGCGGGCGATAATATAATGCCCTAAAAAACCTAAGGGGTGATGTAAAAAATTTGGGTTATACGCAGTGGGACGTTAAACTCCAGACGCTCACTATTTTGCCTAAAGGATTGAAGACATCGTGACTAATCTCAAAATTTCCGCCTGTGCAGCCCTGACCGCAAGTCTGTTGTTAGCGGGCATTGCCCATGCAGCAACCCCTTTGACTCTTGGGGTAGGGGCAGGTGTAGTACAAAGCCCGTATAAGTCATATGACCGCGATATTTACCCGGTGCCAGTCGTCACTTATGACAATGATAATTTCTGGATTCGTGGGGTTGGCGCAGGGTATTACCTGTGGAATGACGGCGAAGATAAGCTTTCTGTCATGGGCTATTGGGACCCAACCTACTTCAAACCAGGCGACAGCGATAACAAACAGCTGAAGCGTCTGGATAAACGCCACTCTTCGATGATGGCCGGCCTCTCTTATATCCACAACACGCAATATGGCTTCCTGCAAACTTCCCTGGCTGGGGACGTGCTGGATAACAGCAACGGTATCATTTGGGATCTTGGCTGGCTGTATCGCTGGAACCTGGATCGTCTGACCGTGACCCCAGGCATTGGGGTAACCTGGCAGAGCGAAAACTACAACGATTACTACTATGGCGTTAGCCGCGATGAATCCCGTCGCAGTGGTTTGAAGCAATATGACGCCGATGATAATTGGAACCCATGGCTGGCGCTGACCGCCAACTTTAAACTCACCGATAACTTTAGTGTGTACGGCACCGCCCGTTACACCCGCCTGACCAGTGAAATCAAAGACAGCCCGATGGTGGATAAATCCTGGACTGGCCTGCTCTCTACCGGGGTGACTTACAGCTTCTAAACAGTGTACCGGTTGCACTATAAAGGGGCGCAACGCCCCTTTTGCTTAATGAAGGTGCTACCCGAGTGGTCAGCCAGCAAAAACCCGCCGCGGCGGGTTTTTGCTTTCTGCTAATCAACTTCAGGCTTTTTTCACCCGAATGTGGCAAGCCAGGCGGGAAGGGTTCTCCTCACTGGCTTTCTGCGGTTTGGCGACCACTGCGGTTTCAACACATACGAATGTCTGGTAGCCATCATCGGGCATATCACCCATGCTCTGTGACAGCGCCGCGCCAGGGTTCCAACCCACCACGTCACTATTGTGATGGTGCACTACTTCAATAATGCGGCTGAGTGCCGGATCGCGGATCAAGCTACAGGCATCGGCATGCAGGTAAACGCGATCGATACGATCCGGGAAGGTTTGCACCCCATCAGAAAGTTGGCCTTCGCCGCCGTTTACTTTGTCGATAAATCCGTTACCCAGGCCACTCACTTTCACACCCTGAATATCGCTAACATGGAAGTAAGTGTGTAGGGCGCTGGTGGTCTGGAAATCGCCGTGGGCTTCCAGTTCTATTTCACAGGTCTTACCGAGCTTAAAGCGGGCAAACAGGGTGAAATCATGGGGCCACAGGGCGCGGGTCTGATCGTTGCTATGCAGTTCGAATGTCAGCACCACGCCGTTTTCATCTTCATTATGGGCGCTGAGTTCCCATACCCGGTTACGGGCAAAGCCGTGGGCCGGCAGATCTTGCTGCTCCGCCGGGCCAAACCACGGCCAGCAAATCGGCACCCCGCCGCGCAAGGCTTTACCTTTTTTGAACGGCGTGTTGTTACTCAGCCACAGCACTTCCTCTTCACCTTCCGGTTTCCAGGAGAGCAGGTGCGCGCCTTGCAGGGCTACAGAAGCCTTCACCTGCGGGTGATCGACCACAATAACATTCAGTTCGTCCTGCTTACGCAGGGAAAGCACAGGGGTAAGTTGTTCATCAATCGGGAGAGCGAAAATCGTTTTAATCATTTGAAGCAATCCTCTGATTTCAAAGCATAAAAAAAGGCGACCGTAGTCGCCTTTTTGGGATAGATAACTCAAATCACCTTATTTGGAAATGTGAGCGATCAGATCCAGAACCTTGTTGGAGTAACCAGTTTCGTTGTCGTACCAGGAAACCAGTTTCACGAAGTTGTCGTTCAGTGCGATACCCGCTTTAGCATCGAACACGGAAGTGCAAACTTCGCCGTTGAAGTCAGTGGAAACCACGTCATCTTCGGTGTAACCCAGAACGCCTTTCATAGCGCCTTCGGAAGCGGCTTTGATGGCTTTCTTGATTTCTTCGTAAGAGGCTGCTTTTTCCAGACGAACGGTCAGGTCAACAACGGATACGTTAGGAGTAGGAACGCGGAACGCCATACCAGTCAGTTTGCCATTCAGTTCTGGCAGTACTTTACCTACTGCTTTAGCAGCACCGGTAGAGGACGGGATGATGTTCTGAGCTGCGCCGCGGCCGCCGCGCCAGTCTTTGTGAGACGGGCCATCAACGGTTTTCTGAGTCGCGGTGGTCGCGTGGACGGTGGTCATCAGGCCTTCAACGATACCGAAGTTGTCGTTGATAACTTTAGCCAGCGGTGCCAGGCAGTTGGTGGTGCAGGATGCGTTAGAAACGATGTCCTGGCCAGCGTAAGTTTCGAAGTTTGCACCACGAACGAACATTGGGGTGTTGTCTTTGGATGGACCAGTCAGAACAACTTTCTTCGCGCCCGCAGTGATGTGTTTACGTGCAGTTTCGTCGGTCAGGAAGATACCGGTTGCTTCAGCAACAACGTCAACACCGATTTCGTTCCATTTCAGGTTAGCTGGGTCTTTCTCAGCAGTAACGCGGATGGTTTTACCGTTAACAACCAGGTGGCCGTCTTTCACTTCAACGGTGCCGTTGAAACGACCGTGAGTTGAGTCGTACTTCAGCATGTACGCCATGTATTCAGCGTCCAGGAGATCGTTGATACCAACGATTTCGATGTCAGAACGTTTCTGAGCAGCACGGAAAACAATACGGCCGATACGGCCAAAACCGTTGATACCTACTTTGATAGTCATATATTCCACCAGCTATTTGTTAGTGAATAAAAGGTTGGCTGTAAAATTACAAAAACCTTACGTAGCGTCAAGCGGAATCGTGTCAATCATTGCGACAAATCAACTGAGCCGGAGGGATTGAACATTGATTCGCCTAACGCTTTTTAAAATCTGATTACCATATGGGGGCAACCCTGCGGAGTTTAAAGTCCAGAGCGGATAAAAAAGTGAGTTAGATCACATTTACCTATTTGTCTGAACCCGCACTCAGGGTAGCACAGAAAAACAGGTGGGGTTGGGTTGTGGCTTTGTTAGAATAAGGTTTGAGAATTGTTCGAAAGAACCGAGGAAGTGAGCCAATGTCGTTTCAAAAAGATACTGAAGAACTCAAAAAAAATCTCTCAGAGATGCAATTTTATGTCACCCAACATCACGGTACCGAGCCACCCTTCAGTGGGCGTTTGCTACAAAATAAGCGTGAAGGCGTCTACCACTGCCTGGTGTGTGATGCCCCGTTATTCAGTAGTGGCGGGAAATACGACTCCGGTTGTGGCTGGCCGAGCTTTTACGAGCCGGTGAGTGAGGAGGCGATACGTTACCTTAAAGATAGCTCCCACGGCATGGAGCGTATTGAGATCCGTTGTGGTAATTGTGATGCCCATTTAGGCCACGTTTTCCCCGATGGCCCGAAACCCTCCGGCGAGCGTTATTGTGTCAATTCGGCCTCATTAAGCTTCACTGACGACCAAAACGGTGAACAAACCAAGGGTTGAAGAATCGATTCAGCTAATTATTCCACTGGAGGGATAATGGAACAGCGGATTAACGATATGGTGTCCGGGATGACCCTCGATATTTACCAGCGCCTGGCAACGGCGGTTGAACTGGGTAAATGGCCTGATGGCGTGGCACTGACGGCGGAGCAAAAAGAGAATTGTCTGCAACTGGTGCTGTTATGGCAAACCCATCATAACAATGAACCTCAGCATATGACGCTAGGTACCGATGGCCAAGTGGTAATGAAGAGTAAGCAACAGTTGAAAGAAGAACTTGGGATTGCCGCGAAACCTATCGCCACCTTGAAGCCTGAGTAAATAGTAAACCGGCCTCTGGAGCGGGCCGGTTCTACTCACGGCTGGGTTTCCCGCCAGTCGTCGAGGGTGTACAGGGTGGCCCCGGCGGCAGCCATTTCCATAAAGGCAAGGGCGCTATCCTGTGGCGCGATGTTCACCCCCCGGCAACCGTCGGTAATCACATTCACTTCATAGCCCAGCGCCAGCGCATCCAGCACGCTGAATTTCACGCAATAATCTGTCGCCAGACCCATTTCCACTAAATTTTCAATGCCACGGGCCTTCAACCAGCCGTCCATGCCGGTTTGCAGGCGGTGGCCGTTGTCAAAGAAAGCGCTGTAACTATCGATAGCCGGGTTCACTCCTTTGGGGAATGCGGCGGCGATGGTGGTAATGTCCAGCAGCGGGTGCAGTGCCGCACCATCAGATCCCTTAACGCAGTGATCGGGCCACCAGGTTTGCGGAAGGCCGTCGAGCACCCCTTGTGTGTATGGCTCGGCGCCCTGAACCCGGGCAAAACTCCCGTGATCTGCCGGGTGCCAATCCTGGCTGGCAATAATTGTGACCTGACGCTGCTGGCACCAGGCAATCAGGGCGTTAGCCACGTCAATAGTGCTGTCGCCTTCCGGTACCGCGAGCGCACCACCGGCACAAAAATCATTTTGTAAATCTACTAACAGCAGGGCTAGCGATCCCATAGCGGTCTCCTTATTCATCCGGGGTCAGTTCACCACGCAAATTGCGCATCATGGCGGCACGGATCTCTTTCGCATCCAGGCCGGAACTTAACAGATAATGTAGTTTGGTCAGGGTGGCTTCCACGGTCATATCACCGCCGCTGATCACCCCGCTTTGCGCCAGGGCATTACCGGTGGCATAGCCGCCCATATTCACTTTGCCGGACATGCACTGGGTGAGGTTGATCACCACAATTCCGCGCTGGCAGGCCTCATGTAGGGTTTGCAGGAATTCACCATTCTGCGGCGCATTACCCACCCCATAGGAGCGCAGGATCAGGGCGCGCACCGGCTGGCGTACAAAGTTGCGCACCACATCCGCAGAGATACCAGGGTAAATAGTCACCACACCAATAGGCTGCGGGATGATTGGGTGAACAATCAGCTCGCCTACGCGGGAGGGGGCGGGTGGCGTGCCTAACTTGCGAATATGGATCCCGGCTTCCAGCAGCGGTGGCAGATTGGGTGAGGCAAAAGCATCGAAACCATCGGCATGGGCCTTGGTAGTGCGATTGCCCCGATACAACCGATTGTTGAAGAACAGGGTGACTTCATTGATTGGATAGTTGGCGGCCACATACAGGGCATTCAGCAGGTTAATCTGCCCATCAGAACGCAACTCCGCCAGCGGGATTTGCGAGCCGGTAACAATCACTGGTTTGCCCAAATTCTCCAGCATAAAAGAGAGGGCGGAGGCGGTAAAAGCCATGGTATCGGTGCCGTGCAGGATCACAAAGCCATCGTAAAGGTCGTAGTTGGCCTGGATATCATCGGCAATATGCTGCCAGTCTTCCGGAGTCATATCGGAAGAATCCATCAACGGCTGGTATTCGTGGATGGTGAAGTCTGGCATCTCCGGGCGATGGAACTCGGGCATTAAAGCCAGCTGGCGTTGAAGATGACCGGAAACCGGGATATAGCCGTGCTCAGAGCGCTGCATCCCGATGGTGCCGCCGGTGTAGGCGACGTAGATGGATTTTTTAGCCATGGTTGATGGGTACTCAGGACAGAAATAACTGGCGGCAGTATAAACAAAAAGCCCGGCAATTGCCGGGCTGATTGATTTGACGAATGTTTACTCCCTCTCCACGCAGCTCAGGGATGAGGGGTTGGCAACTTAGATGCTTTATGGCACCAGATTAGGGGACCCATGAGCAAGCACCTGTCTACCTGGCAGGATAGGGCTTACTGAGCTGGGTGAGAGTTAGCCAGCATTTTATGGCGGCTGAATCGTTGATAATGAATGACGCACTTGCTTTAAACGCTATTCTGAGACAGGCCTAGCTCTTTATCCAGTTCAGTAATCTCCTTATTCATTTGTTCATAAGTCGGGATAAGAGTACCCCGGATAGGTTGGCTGGTAATGGTTTCTCTAGAGATCGGGGATAAAAACTTAATGATAATCTCGCCGTTATCCATGCTGTTAAGATTAAAATTATCATAATAATTACTAACACTAACGGGAATGAGCGGTGATTGGGCTTTACGGGCAAGATAGAATGCACCAGGTTTAAACGGCTTCAATCCCTGGCCATAGTTACGAGTACCCTCAGGAAATAACCAGATAGATATATTATCCCGGAGCATTTTAACTTTGATTTTTTGTAGGGTTTGCACTGCTTGAGACTTGTTATCACGTTCGATAAAAATATTGCCGGTCAACCAATAAATTAAGCCGACGAAAGGAAAGAACAAGATGCTTTTTTTACCAATACTGACTGTTTCCGGTGGCACTGCGGCAGAAAGGATAAACAGGTCATAATTGCTCTGATGATTAGCAACATAAACACAGCTACCATCGAGAATGTTCTCTCTACCGGTAATAGTGATTTTAACCCCCAGCAGCCAGGAAATTTTACTGTATATTTGAGCAACAAATTTAACGTTTTTAATGTTATTGGGCCGTAGTAGGCAAACAAGCAGTACTACAGCGCTGCTTGAAAATATATAAATACCAATCAATATCAGTCTGGTTATAGCAATCATAATTTTGTCCATTATAAATATGAAGCTGAGAATACCTCTGTGCGGCATTCATAATGTAACCGTGGTGAAACATATAATTCACGTCTAAATCCCTTTTGAG
>CBIFWW010000079.1:0-15607 GCA_966186435.1 uncultured Enterobacteriaceae bacterium | reverse complement strand
ATCTGGGCGATTTCATCGAGGATACCACCCTCGAGCTGCCGCTGGATTCTGCCACCACTGAAAGCCTGCGTGCTGCTACCCACGACGTACTGGCTGGCCTGACCGCCCGTGAAGCTAAAGTGCTGCGTATGCGTTTCGGTATCGATATGAACACTGACCACACGCTGGAAGAAGTGGGCAAACAGTTCGACGTTACCCGTGAACGTATTCGTCAGATCGAAGCCAAAGCGCTGCGTAAACTGCGCCATCCAAGCCGCTCCGAAGTGCTGCGTAGCTTCCTGGACGACTAATTTTTATCTGAATCAAGATGCTAAAAAGCCCCGCTAAGTGGACTGTATTCATTAAGTTGGGCAGTTTATATTAGCGGGCAGTAAGGGCCTGGGTTCGGTATTCTATCGGACTCAGGCCTTTTAGTTTCAGGCTTATTCGTTCCCTATTGTTGTAATGGATATATCCGTAGTAACCCCGGTGATGATGATACGTCTTAAGGATTAACTGGTGAGTTCAGTGACTTAGCGTGGCCAAATACAATACAGGTTGTAAACATCCTTGATACTTAGAATTGGGAGTATGCAGTTATGGGCGTGGATATGGCGTCTTGTAACGGAGGGCGCCGCAGCGAATGTCTAATCGCCTGGCAGTTGAAAGCTGGCCTCCCATAGTGGAATGATAATACGTTAGTACGTTCTAACGGAATTTGGCTTAATACTTCGTCATAATAAACTGCACCCTACTCAGTTGGGTGTTCAACTTTTAAGGGGCAGTTCATCATATCCGGCTTTCTCAGGATTTACTGCTTACTTCACTTTGGTGCCCTCTTCGCCCACCAAGCCAATTTTCAGGTAACCCGCCTGGCGCAGCGAATCCATCACGCTCATCATGGTTTCATAATCCACAGATTTATCCGCCCGGAAGAAGATAGTAGTGTCCTTCTTGCCTGCCGTCAGCCCGTCTAACGCGCCAACCATGGTTTCTGGCGTCACGGCTTCGTTGCCGATAAACATTGATTTATCCGCCTTCACGGACAGGTAGACCGGTTTTTCCGGACGGGGCTGGGGCTGGCTGGTGGAAGCCGGCAGGTTCACCTTCACATCTACCGTCGCCAGCGGTGCGGCCACCATAAAGATGATCAATAGCACCAACATAACATCGATAAAAGGCGTGACGTTGATATCATGCATTTCACCGTTGTCATCGAGATTTTCATTCAGATGCATAGCCACGGCAGTTACCCCGCTCGCAGTTGCTGGGCCGGGCGCACTTTCTTCGCGGGTTCAGCAGTGCCAAGATCCAGATCGCGGCTTTGCAGCAGCAGAACTTGTGCAGCCACATCACCCAAGTTGGCTTTGAAACCGGCAATGCTACGAGCAAAGACGTTATAAATCACCACCGCAGGGATAGCCGCCACCAGGCCGATAGCCGTTGCCAGCAAGGCTTCTGCGATACCAGGCGCAACCACGGCCAGGTTGGTGGTTTGGGTTTGGGCGATACCGATAAAGCTGTTCATGATGCCCCAAACCGTACCGAACAGACCCACGAATGGAGAGATAGCACCGATGGTTGCCAAGTAACCATTACCCCGGCCCATTTGACGGCCAAAAGCGGCAACGCGGCGCTCCAGACGGAAGCTGGTACGATCCTTGATACCTTCTTTATCTTCACTGCCTGCGGAGAGTTCCAGTTCATTTTGCGCTTCAGCCATCAGGCAGCTGCTTAAGCTTTTGGCATCGAAATCAGAGCTAATATCAGCGGCTTGATTTAGAGAGCGCGCTTCCATCAGGGCGGTGTATTCACGCTTGAGACGGCGCTTATGAGAGAAGAATTCTGCGCTTTTACTAAAGAAAATAGCCCAAGTCACCACTGATGCCAGAATTAAGCCAATCATCACCACTTTAACCACGATATCGGCATGGTAATACATACCCAAAACGGATAGATCCGTTTGCATCAAATTCTCTGTCACGCTAACTCTCCAAACCTTAAATAGAGAAAACTGCTGCTAATAATATCAAAACAACATCGAATTGATAGTAGTTCTCATTAGTATTTGCAGAATGAACTATTTTTCTCCTGAATTCCTTGCGCTTACGCAGTAAATAATCGCTGATGCTGGATTATCAGTATTCTCTGACTGAATAGTCTCTGGCGCTCTACTTTGCCACAGAGCCATGGTAGTTTATTTTTAGACATCCAGACGTGTACACGGAGAGTGGGCCATGGCGCCAAAACATATTGAAACCACCCTAATTAATGCCGGACGGGAGAAAAAATTTACTCAGGGTTCAGTTAACAGCGTGATCCAGCGGGCTTCTTCTCTGGTCTTTGATTCAGTGGCGGCCAAACGCCAAGCCACCGCCGGGCGGGCCAGTGGTGAACTCTTTTATGGCCGCCGTGGCACCTTAACCCATTTCTCTTTGCAAGAAGCCATGTGCCAACTGGAAGGGGGCGCGGGATGTGCTCTATTCCCCTGTGGTGCCGCCGCAGTGGCGAACAGTATTCTGGCCTTTGTCGAGCAAGGGGATGAGGTATTACTGACTCATACCGCCTATGAACCAACCCAGGATTTTTGCACCAAAATTCTCGCCAAACTGGGGGTGGCCACCCGCTGGTTCGATCCGCTGATTGGGGCCGCTATCGCTGACAGCGTGACAGCTAAGACCCGGGTGGTGTTTCTTGAATCCCCTGGCTCTATCACGATGGAAATCCACGATATCCCGGCCATCGTCAAGGCGGTACGCCAGAAAGCGCCAGAGGCCATCATTATGATGGATAACACCTGGGCTGCCGGGATCCTGTTTAAGGCGCTGGAGCACGGCATTGATATTTCCATTCAGGCCGGGACCAAATATCTGGTGGGCCATTCTGATGCCATGATTGGCACCGCCGTGGCTAATGAACGCTGCTGGGAGCAATTGCGTGAGAACGCTTACCTGATGGGCCAGATGGCCGATGCCGATACCGCCTATGTTACCAGCCGGGGCCTGCGCACGCTGGCGGTGCGCCTGCGTCAGCATCAGGAAAGCAGTATCAAAGTGGCCGAGTGGCTGGCACAACAACCCCAAGTGGCGCGAGTAAACCATCCGGCATTGCCTGGTAGCCCTGGCCATGAATTCTGGAAACGGGATTTTAGCGGCTGTAGCGGCCTGTTCTCATTTGTATTAAAAACCCGCTTGAGTGATAGCCAGTTCAGCCAGTTCCTCGATAACTTTAGCCTGTTTAGCATGGCCTATTCCTGGGGAGGATTTGAGTCATTAATCTTGGCTAATCAGCCAGAAGAAATTGCCGCCATCCGCCCGGGGAGCCAGCAACAGCTGGAAGGGACGCTGGTGCGGCTACATATCGGTTTAGAAAATGTTGATGACTTAATCGAAGATTTATCAGCAGGGTTGGCGCGTATCGGTTAAAGTTGCCAACGGTGGACACCTGGCAGGACAGCTTTGCTCAGAAAGTATGCGTAAGTAGAGCCTGGGATCGAGGCGTCCCAGGCAGAATCACGTTACAATAGGCAGATTACGCTGTTCCACAGGACTACCCCATGGCTGTTATTCAAGAAATCGTTCCCGCCCTCTGGCATCAAGACTTTGCCGCGCTGGCAGACCCTCATATCGTCGGCATTGTTTACTGCGTCATGTTTGCTACCCTGTTCCTGGAAAACGGCCTGTTACCCGCTTCATTTTTACCGGGGGATAGCTTGCTGATCCTCGCCGGGGCGCTGGTTGCCCGTGGGGTAATGGATTTCATTCCCACTCTCTCGATCCTGACCATTGCCGCCAGTCTTGGTTGCTGGCTGAGCTATCTTCAGGGCCGCTGGCTGGGCAACACCCGCATAGTGAAAGGCTGGCTATCTCAGCTCCCCCCTCAGTATCACCAACGGGCCACCTTTATGTTTGATAAGCACGGCCTCATGGCCTTGCTCACCGGGCGCTTCCTGGCCTTTATCCGCACTCTGCTGCCAACCATCGCCGGGATTTCTGGGCTATCCAACCGCCGCTTCCAGATATTCAACTGGCTCAGTGGGCTGCTGTGGGTGGGCGTGATCACCGGCTTCGGCTATGCCCTGGGCATGATTCCTTTTGTGAAACGCCACGAAGATCAAGTAATGACCTTCCTGATGGTCCTGCCGATTTTCCTGCTGGTAGTGGGCCTTTGCGGCGCCCTGGTGATGGTGATCCGCAAACGCGTCAGCGCTTGATTTAAACGGTGCCTGGCCCCGGCGCCGTTATCTGCATTTCCCGCATCCGCGCCACATCTTCCCCCGGGGTCAACCCAAAGTAGCGTTTAAACTCCCGGCTAAATTGCGAGGCGCTTTCATAGCCCACCCGCATGGCCGCTGCGTTGGCGCGCATCCCGTCATGGAGCATCATCATCCGCGCCTTATGCAGCCGGTAATTCTTCAAATACTGCAACGGCGAGGTGCTGGTGACCGATTTAAAATTATGGTGGAAAGCAGACACGCTCATATTGGCCTCTGCCGCCAGCTGATCCACGCTGAGGTTCTCGGTGTATTGGGTTTCTATGCGCCGTAAAACCCTGGAGATCAGGCTGAAATGAGTTTGGCGGCTCACCGCCGCCAGCAGCGCCCCGCCAAATGGCCCCATCAGCACGTAATAGAGGATCTCGCGGATAATTTGGTTCCCCAAAATGCGCGCATCCAGCGGTTTATCCAGCACATCCAGCAGGCGCTCCATGGCGCAAAGGATATCTTCGGTGAGTTGGGAGGTATGAATGGCGCTGGAAGATACCCGGGGCTGGAAGCGTTCATCTTCACCAATATCCATCAGCAGATCCTGGAGCTGGACGATATCAATATTGATCCGCATCCCCGTCAGCGGGTTTTCCATTGTAGCGACGGTTTCGCACTCGAAGGGCAGTGGCACCGTGAGCAGCAGATATTCCCTGGCATCGTAGCTAAATTTCCGCTCATTAATAAAACCGGTTTTACTGCCGGAAAAGAGAAACACAATACCCGGCTCATACATTACCGGATTGCGTTTACAGGGCTGGGTGGCATATAACAGGCGCACATTGGGCAAGTGGGATTCAACACGTTCTTTATTGTTAATCAGCGAGATAACGCGCTCGCTTAAGCGCTGGCAAATCTTATCACGCGTGATCATTTTCTGGCCCTTTAAGGTATTTACTGGCATTTAGTGTGGCTAAAAATACTCGCTTTCTCCAGTGCTGTGGAGAAATAGGCAATACATTGGCAGGAATATGCATTGAGACCTCTCCCCTTTGTGGCCAGAATATATCCCACTGGTATATAGCCACATCTACTCACCCAATGGGGAAGGCAATATGAACAATTTTAATCTGTACACACCCACCCGAATCCTGTTTGGTAAAGGCGCCATCGCTGACCTGCGCGAACAAATCCCCGCTGACGCTAAAGTCCTGATTACCTATGGCGGCGGCAGCGTGAAGAAAACCGGCGTTCTGGATCAGGTTTACAGCGCCCTGAAAGATATGGATGTTGAAGAGTTTGGCGGTATCGAGCCAAACCCCGCTTACGAAACCCTGATGAAAGCCGTTGAAATCGTCCGTGCCAAAGGCATCACCTTCCTGCTGGCAGTGGGCGGTGGTTCGGTACTGGATGGCACCAAATTTATCGCGGCGGCAGCTCACTATCCGCGGGATTTAGACCCATGGCACATCCTGCAAACCACCGGCAGTGAAATCAAAAGCGCCATCCCTATGGGTTCGGTACTGACCTTGCCAGCCACCGGTTCAGAATCCAATAAAGGTGCGGTGATCTCCCGCCGCGCCACCGGTGACAAACAGGCCTTCCACTCCCCGTTTGTTCAGCCAGTGTTTGCCGTGCTGGACCCAGTTTACACCTACACCCTGCCACCGCGTCAGGTGGCAAACGGTGTGGTGGACGCCTTTGTTCACACCATCGAGCAGTACCTGACCTACCCGGTCAATGCCAAAGTGCAAGACCGTTTTGCTGAAGGCATCCTGTTGACGCTGGTTGAAGACGGCCCGAAAGCGCTGACTGATCCGGAAAACTACGATGTGCGTGCCAACGTAATGTGGGCTGCTACTATGGCGCTGAACGGCCTGATTGGTGCCGGGGTGCCTCAGGACTGGGCCACCCATATGCTGGGCCACGAACTGACCGCTATGCATGGCCTGGATCATGCTCAGACTCTGGCGGTGGTACTGCCTGCGCTGATGAATGAAAAACGCGCCGAGAAACACGACAAACTGCTGCAATATGCCGAGCGCGTGTGGAACATCACCACGGGTGACGAGAACGCACGTATTGATGGGGCCATTAACGCCACCCGTGATTTCTTCGAAGCCATGGGTGTGAAAACCTCTCTGTCCGGCTACGGCCTGGATGGCAGCACCATCCCTGCTTTGTTAGCAAAATTAGAAGAGCACGGTATGACCCAGCTGGGTGAACGTGGCGACATCACTATCGATGCAAGCCGCCGCATCTACGAAGCAGCCCGCTAAGGTTGAGTCAGGCCAGGCTATAAGCTTGAAGTATGACGGGTATAGTCCACACTTAATCCAGCCGTATATACCTCTCCGATCGCCTGATCGGAGAGGTACCCACGCTATTAAGGAGGAATATATGTCACATCCAACCGTAATTAAGCTTAACGACGGAAATGTGATGCCCCAGTTGGGGTTAGGCGTTTGGCAAGCCACTAACGAAGAAGTGATTTCTGCGATTCATAAGGCCCTGGAAGTGGGCTACCGCTCTATCGATACCGCTGCCGCGTATAAGAATGAGGATGGCGTTGGCCAGGCCTTAAGTACGGCGGGTATCCACCGCGATGACCTGTTTATCACCACCAAATTGTGGAACGCTGACCAACAGCGCGCCCATCAAGCTATCGAAGAAAGCCTCGAAAAACTTAAACTCGACCGGGTGGATCTCTATTTGATGCATTGGCCGGTCCCGGAAAAAGACCACTTTGTGGAAGCCTGGAAATCCCTGATTGATATTCAGAAACAGGGGTTAGCCACCAGCATTGGGGTATGCAACTTTCACGTGAATCACTTGCAAAGGCTGATTGATGAAACCAGCGTGGCCCCGGCGATCAACCAAATCGAGCTTCACCCCCTAATGCAGCAACGGCAACTCCATGCCTGGAATGCCACCCACAAGATCCAGACTGAATCCTGGAGCCCGCTGGCCCAGGGGGGTAAGGGAGTATTCGATCAGCCGATTATTCGTAAGCTGGCAGAAAAATATGGCAAGACCCCGGCACAAATCGTGATCCGCTGGCACCTTGATAGTGGTTTGGTGACCATCCCCAAATCCGTTACTGCAACACGTATTGAAGAGAACTTCCGGGTGTGGGATTTCCGGCTGGAAAAAGACGAATTAGGCGAAATAGCCAAACTGGATAACGGTACCCGACTGGGGCCAGATCCTGATACGTTTACCGGTTTATAACGGCCAAAAAAGCCCGGCATCGCGCCGGGCTTGATTGTTTTTTCTTCGGCTTAGTAAAGCATACGGGCGCGAACGGTACCCGGAATGGCTTTCATATCCTGTAGTGCCTTATGGGCCGCCTCTTCCGGCGCATCAATATCAATCACCACATAGCCTAGCGTCGCGCTGGTTTGCAGGAACTGAGCGGCGATGTTAATCCCTTGCTGAGCAAAAATCTGGTTAATTGACGTCAATACACCTGGACGGTTTTCATGGATATGCAGCAAACGGCTGGTGGTGCCACCGTGCAATGGCAGGGACACTTCTGGGAAGTTGACCGCAGACAAGGTTGAACCGTTATCCGAATACTTGGCCATCTTACCGGCGACTTCAAGGCCGATATTCTCCTGCGCTTCCTGGGTAGACCCCCCGATATGGGGCGTCAGCAACACATTGTCGAACTCACACAGCGGGGAGTTAAACGGATCGCTGTTGGTGGCAGGTTCCGTCGGGAACACGTCGATGGCGGCTCCGGCCAGATGCTTGCTTGCCAGAGAATCACATAGGGCTGGGATATCCACCACCGTGCCGCGCGAGGCGTTGATTAGCAGCGCGCCGGGCTTCATCAAACGCAGTTCTTCCGCCGCAATCATATTTTTGGTGGAGGCGTTCTCCGGCACGTGCAGCGTGACCACGTCGCTCATATTGAGCAAGTCAGACAGATGCTGAACCTGGGTAGCGTTACCCAGCGGGAGCTTGTTTTCAATATCGTAAAAGAAGACGTGCATCCCCAGAGATTCTGCCAGAATACCAAGCTGAGTACCGATATGGCCGTAGCCAATAATACCCAGCTTTTTGCCACGGGCTTCATAGCTGCCTACGGCCTGTTTGTTCCATTCGCCCCGGTGGGCGCGGGCATTTGCCTGTGGCACGCCACGCAATAGCAGCAATAACTCACCCAGCACCAGTTCAGCTACCGAACGGGTATTAGAGAAGGGGGCGTTGAACACCGGCACCCCACGGCGGGCAGCGGCGTCCAGATCGACCTGGTTGGTGCCGATGCAGAAGCAGCCAACGGCCACCAGTTTTTCAGCGGCGGCGAAGATCTCTTCAGTCAGCTGAGTACGGGAACGGATACCGATAAAGTGGGCATCGCGAATGGCGGTTTTCAGCTCATCGCTATCCAGCGCCCCTTTGTGGAATTCAATGTTGGAGTAACCTGCGGCGCGCAGATTATCGATGGCCTTCTGGTGAACACCTTCCACCAGCAGGAATTTAATTTTGTCTTTTTCCAGTGATACTCTTGGCATGTCCCGACCCTGTCTGTTGCTGAACTGAAGTGATGTGCCGGGCAGTCTAAAAACGCCGCCCTGCTTTCAACATATCAAAAATATTTTCTCCGGCAATATGAACGTTTGCGTCACTAAAATGAGCAAATATCATTCAGAGTAGTTTTTTGGAATAAAGTGCTGGGTGTGGATGCTCTTATAAAAGGATTGCGTGGGATATTGCATTGATGTGACATATGTCACTAAATTTGGGCCGATATAAATTTGTGGTTTTATGTCGGCCCAGTAAGCGATTACTTAACGATGGTTTTCACACCGTCGGCAGTGCCGATGAGCGCCACATCAGCCCCACGGTTGGCAAATAGCCCCACCGTGACGACGCCTGGAATAGCGTTAATCGCATTCTCCAGGGCAACCGGGTCAAGGATTTCCATGCCATGAACGTCAAGGATCACGTTGCCGTTATCCGTTAGTACGCCCTGGCGGTATTCCGGGCGTCCGCCCAGTTTAACAAGCTGGCGCGCGACGCAGCTACGGGCCATCGGGATCACTTCCACTGGCAGAGGGAATGTGCCGAGAATCGGCACCTGCTTTGAAGAATCAGCAATACAGATAAACTTCTTAGCCACGGAAGCAATGATTTTCTCACGGGTCAGTGCCGCACCGCCGCCTTTGATCATCTGCATCTGGTCGTTGATTTCATCGGCCCCGTCGACATAAATATCCAGGGAGTCTACTTCGTTCAGGTCGAATACCGGAATGCCGAGGCTTTTTAGTTTTTCGGTGGAGGCTTCAGAGCTGGATATTGCCCCGTCGATCTGGTGCTTGATAGTGCCAAGTGCGTCGATAAAGTGCGCGGCGGTAGAGCCAGTACCTACGCCTACGATGGTGCCGGGCTGTACATACTGAAGGGCGGCCCAACCTACGGCTTTTTTCAATTCATCCTGCGTCATGGTTCATTGCCTGTGCTGTGAAAACTGTGGCGCATTATAGTGCAAGGCTATTCAAATGTGGCCGATATTAGGCGCTATTCTCGCTATTGGCTGCGATTAGCGGGATCTGGCACGGATTTAATCTGGCCTGATCGCATTTTTATGTCATAGTGCTGGCACAGGGAATACAGGAGCTATCTACAATAATGAAACGTCCGGACTATAGAACACTTCAGGCATTGGATGCCGTTATTCGTGAACGCGGCTTCGAGCGGGCCGCCCAAAAACTATGCATTACCCAATCGGCAGTTTCTCAGCGTATCAAGCAGCTGGAAAACATGTTTGGTCAGCCGTTATTGGTGCGCACCGTTCCGCCGCGTCCTACTGAACAAGGCCAGAAAATGCTGGCGCTGCTGCGCCAGGTTGAGCTGCTGGAAGAAGAGTGGCTGAGCGACGAGCAATCTGGCTCCACCCCGCTGCTGCTCTCCCTGGCGGTCAACGCCGACAGCCTGGCAACCTGGCTGTTGCCTGCCCTGGCACCGGTGCTTGCTGACTCGCCTATCCGCCTGAATATGCAGGTAGAAGATGAATCCCGCACTCAGGATCGGCTGCGCCGTGGTGAGGTTGTAGGAGCGGTGAGTATTCAGCCTCAGCCTTTGCCTAGTTGCCTAGTGGATCAGCTGGGGGCGCTGGATTACCTGTTTGTTGCCTCAAAATCCTTTGCGGAAAAATACTTTGCCGGTGGCGTCACCCGCGCCTCCCTGCTTAAGGCCCCTGCGGTGGCCTTTGACCACCTTGATGATATGCACCAGGCCTTTGTGCAGGAGCACTTCGGGCTGGCGCCGGGCAGCGTGCCCTGCCATATCATCAACTCCTCAGAAGCCTTTGTGCAGATGGCTTTGCAGGGCACCACCTGTTGTATGATCCCCCATCTGCAAATCGAAAAAGAACTGGCCAGTGGCGAGTTAATCGACCTGACACCAGGCCTGTACCAGCGTCGGATGTTGTACTGGCACCGCTTTGCGCCAGAGAGCCGGATGATGCGCAAGGTCACCGATGCCTTAGTGGAATACGGCCATAAAGTATTACGCCAGGCATAAAAAAGGTTCATCGCGGTTTAGCGTAAATCAATTGAAAACGGCAGTAAAAACGTTTAGGTTTGCATTCGCCAAAACACACCCTAAGCCTTCAAACTGCCGTCGCTATGATTGCTAATATTTCTTCGCTTATATGGGAAGGCTTTACTGTTAAACCCTTTTCATACACTTCATCTCTCTCTTCTTATACAACGCATCCCTGATTCTGCATTTACTCCCTGTTGTTGCCGCTGCGGCTATCAAGAGGCAATGGGAGCAAGCTACAATATGGCGACATTTGTCTTGGATGTGGGAAAAATCTGCCCGAAAAAAACAGTGCTGTTAAATAATTGCTCTATATTTAAAAATATGTTTTACGATGTTACAAATAGTAATAAGGTGAATATTCGAGGCATTTTCAACTAATTACAGATAACTATTGGTACAAAGGTGAATACAAAAACAGAAAAAAAAGAAAAATAACAGACAGGCAGCCATTCTTGTGGTGTTAATATTGCTAAGGTCTTAACCTTAACTATTAACTTACACTGTTTTTTTGATTGCAATAGCTAAGAAATAGATTATCATTTTCCGCATGCATTAATATCGATCATTATAATATGACGCCAGTTGTAAGTTTGAAAAAATAAACTGGGAGGATATAAAGCATGATGGCTGATAATCCGTAAAATTTATCCCCCGCCACTGAAATTAAGCAGAGGAATACTGGTGTAGTCGAAGATAACGGGCTATTACAGTACTGTGCGGCCTCACTGGTACAAAGAATCGTAGCAACTGTACTATATACAGTCTAATGCAGTGGTCAATATGAGTCGGCCACTACACCTGAACCTATTAAATAACTTCAATGGAGTAACAATTTATCATGCAACGTGTAAAATTCACCGGGCCTAAATGGGGTAATGACCTCGCGCATGGCGAAAAAAATAATCAGGACAATAAAAGTAAAAAAAAGGGTTCATTTGAAAAAAACAGCTATTACGACTCAGCTTCTAATTTTGACAATGATGCTGAGCCAACATCTGAGTTTATCACAACGCGACCACGTTCAACTTCCGCTGAGCTAATTGAATATGGCACAATATTTAGAAATGTAATTAATAAAGGCTGTAAAGGAAACAGAGGTGTTCAGACGGTTCAATTATTTGATGACGGTGATAAAAAATTATTCATTTCATGTAATGACAATGCCCACACGTTAAGTGCCATTGATCTGGCTGTAGAACACAATGCCAGCATTGATAAAATGAATGATGTTCCAATTGGTTTATCTAAAAAAACACCAAAATTAAATAAACAGTGTGCAACAAAGATTCCGGAAGAACTAAACCTGGTCCTGGAATCGGAACCAAAGCATGCAGAGCAAAATATTCTTAAAAATTATTGTAAAAAACTTGTCAATATGGAAAACAGAAACGAACTTCATCTTTTGGAAAAAACGGTGCGCTTATTTGGCGACAAACCTCCATGCAATATCTGTAAGAATGTACTGGGAGCTTTCAAAATCGCACTGAATAAAATCTATGACATCGAATTACGCTTCAGTACTACAGACGGTGACAACTCTGTCCGGGAGTTAAATGCTGGCGTGCTTTCAGCTGATGATATGCGGACCAAAGCAGGCAATGGCGTAATGCCAGAAAAATTCGCTGAATTTTTAAATATTTATGAACAAGAACTCGCGAAGAATTCGAGCGGTAAATAAGTAGTGAGATGACATTGGTCTGGTAGTATACAGGCCACAGTGCATTTATTCACTTAGACTTAATGTGGTTAGATATAACGTAAGTGAAAGGACGTGGTGACGGTTAATCATTTATTTCGACTCGAACAGTAGTACGCCTGCGGCGTGCTACTGTGCATCTAAGCTGAATTTGACGGGCAAAGTTATGGTTCATCGCGGGTTAGTGTGAATCAATAGAAAACGGCAGTAAAAACATTTAGGTTTACATTCGCCAAAACATACTCTAAACCCTCAAACTGCCGTCTCTATAATTGCTAATATTTATTCGCTTTTGGGAAGGCTTTACTGTTAAACCCTTTTCATACACTTCATCTCACTCTCTTCTTATACAACTCATCCCTGATTCTGCATTTACTCCCTATTGTTGCCGGAGCGCCAGCGCTACACCACCATGCTGGCTGACTGGGTGAGTCTCTTGACAGGCTGCTGCCGATAAACATGTGGCTCAGCTAAGCGGACTACAATCAAGGTGATAAAACACACGGCTTATGAATACTGGAATAACAACTACTTCTTCATGAATATAAAAGCAGCATTCCCCGGCAAGACGCGATGAAAATAAAAAAAGCCCGCTAAATTGGACTGCACCCCAAAATCAGCGGACTTTTTCGTTATCGTAGCTTACTGGGCCTTGGCACCGTCCAGGTTAAAGACCACATCCACTTGGTCGGTAAACTGAATGGTCGGCTGCTCGTAAGTCTCTTGGGCAGACATGGATGCCGCGGCATCGGCCTTCATCATGCGCACCATCGGTGCCGGTTGATAATTCGATACATGGTAGCGAATGCTGTAAACCGGCCCCAGCGTGGTGTGGAAGCCATCAGCCAGCATCTTCGCCTGGTGAATCGCATCATCTATGGCAGCTTTGCGGGCCTTGTCTTTATAGGCTTCCGGCTGGGCAACACCCAGAGTAACGGAGCGGATTTCATTCAGCCCAGCCTTCAAAGAGCCATCAAGCAGGCTGTTCAGTTTATCTAGTTGGCGCACAGTAACCGTTACGCTACGCACTGCCTGGTAGCCTTTAAGCTGGGTTTTGCCATCTTTAAGGTAGTCATATTCTGGCTGAGTACGCAGGTTGGTAGAATCAATATCCTTTTTCTCCACCCCGTTTTTCTGGAGG
The DNA here is from genome assembly GCA_966186435.1 of uncultured Enterobacteriaceae bacterium. Taxonomy (GTDB): domain Bacteria; phylum Pseudomonadota; class Gammaproteobacteria; order Enterobacterales; family Enterobacteriaceae; genus CBIFWW01. The sequence continues at coordinate 2,032 of CBIFWW010000079.1, read as the reverse complement.
AAGGTGAGATACTCGGCCACCCGATCATCGGCCTGTTTCTTGGCAGATGCCGCGTCTTTGGCGGAAACATTCACTTCAATGGCGAGGGTGGCAATATCAGGAACGGCGTCCACGCTGGCAGTGCCGGAAGTCACGACGTGTGGCCCGTTCGGCAGTTCATCTGCCTGTACACCCATCACACCAAAACTCATCATTGCGGCCAATGCTAATACCTTTAACTTCACTGTAATTTCTCCATGGTCGTTCCATATTCCACTGCGCGTACAGCATCACACGCAGCACCTGCCAGCAAGATTAGCCGTTGGCAGGATTTTGTCTATCAGACTGTGGCTATTAACCGAGCAACGTTTGTAAATGGTTTATCCCGTCACGGGCCAATTGGAAGGCGATAAACCACATCACTACACCCACCACGCCATTAATAATACGTTGTGCACGGGCGGTACTTAATCTAGGGGCCAGCCAGGCCGCCATCAGCGCCAGGCCATAGAACCACAGAATTGAGGCACTCACGGTGCCGAGGGCAAACCAGCGCTTTGGCTCATCAGCCAGTTGACCACCGAGGCTGCCTAACACCACGAAGGTATCATGGTAAACATGGGGATTCAGCCAGGTCACCGCCAGCATAGTGACGATAATTTTCCAGCGCCCTTGTTTCATTACTTCCGCAGAAACCAGCTCGATACTTTGGCTAAAAGCAGTGCGCAGCGCACCCCAACCGTACCACAGCAGGAAGGCGACACCACCCCAGGTTACCAGGGCTAACAGCCACGGGGATTGCATCAGGATGGCGCTGCCGCCAAATATCCCAGCGCAAATCAGTAGCAGGTCGCTTAAGGCACACAGAGTGGCAATCATCAGATGATATTGGCGACGGATCCCTTGATTCATTACGAAAGCGTTTTGTGGCCCAAGGGGAAGAATCATGGCAGACCCCAATGCAAGCCCTTGGAAGAAATAAGAAAACACGGTGAAACCCTTTAATTATGAGTAATTGAGAAGGAGTTTAATGGGGTTGGCTCATTAGGTAAAATTGATATTTTTAATTTAGCATTAGTTTAACTAATGCTACAGGGTAAAAAAACTGACCGGGTATCCGGCCAGTAATGACTTATTCCGCGGAGGCGTTAGCAATCTGCTGTTTGACGTGCAGCTCCATTTGCGGATAAGGGATGTTGATATTGTTAGCGTCTAGCTCTTTCTTAACGCGTTCCAACACGTCCCAGTAAACGTTTTGCAGGTCTCCGCTGTTGCTCCAGCAACGCACCACAAAGTTAACGGAAGACGCACCCAGTTCATTCAGGCGTACGGTCTGTTCGCGATCTTTAAGGATACGGTCATCAGAGTTGATGATATTCGTTAGGATCGCTTTCACCTGATCAATATCGGCATCGTAGCCTACGCCAATGATAAATTCATTACGGCGCACCGGTTCGCGAGAGAAGTTAATAATGTTACCCGCGATGATTTTACCGTTAGGCACCACCACGATTTTGCCATCAGCAGTACGCAGAGTAGTGGAGAAGATCTGCACACTCAGCACGGTACCAGCGACGCCGCCCAGATCCACATACTCACCGGTACGGAATGGACGGAAGGTCACCAGCAGTACGCCCGCAGCTAGGTTGGACAGGGAGCCTTGCAATGCCAGACCCAAGGCCAAACCGGCGGCACCCAACACGGCGATAACTGAAGCGGTTTGTACCCCTACCCGGCCCAGGGCCGCAATCAGGGTGAAGGTGATGATCCCGTAACGCACCAGCGCAGAGAGGAAGTCCGCGACCGTTTTATCGATATGACGGGCCACCAGCAGGCGGTTTAAGGTGTTGGAAATAAACCGGGCAATCACCATCCCAATAATCAGAATGACCACCGCGGCCACAATGTTTACTGCGTAGCTTAATAACAGCGCCTGGTTTCGTACAAACCAGCCCCCGGCGTTATTAATACTGTCTACCACATTAATGTCGTCCATCCGCACATCCACAAAATAAAAAAAAAAAAAAACCCGTCGCCGGGTGATCAAAGCAAC
>CBIFWW010000078.1:0-15677 GCA_966186435.1 uncultured Enterobacteriaceae bacterium | reverse complement strand
GATTTATCTAGCAAATATTTATCGTATCTCCGCACAATTCAGGCACATGGCATAACGATTTTGCGGATCGTTGAATACCGCCAGCTTATCGCCTTCTGCTTTGACCGCTGAAGCCGCCTGAACCAATGGAGCAGGGAGCATCGCCTGAATGGCTTCCGGTAACATGGCGCGGACGGAACCGCTCATGCTGCTAAACACCATATCCAGCATCCCTGGCTGCTCTTGATAGAGGTTCAGGGTTGGCTTGCTCAGCTTCGCCAGGCTGGCGGCTTTAGCCACCGCATCATCGAAGTCACCCAAGCTGTCTACAAGACCATTAGCTTTGGCATCTTCCCCTGTCCAGACGTGGCCCTGAGCGATTTTATCAATTTGCTCCGGGGTCTGTTTACGTGAAGCCGCCACCAGGCCAACAAACCGCTTGTAGCCGTTTTCGATAGTGAGCTGCATCAGCTGCTGCACTTCCGGCGGCAGGGCTTTGGTGGTAGACACATCCGCCAGCGGTGAGGTAGACACCCCATCGGTGTTAACGCCAATGGCGCTCAGGCTGTTTTCCACGGTGTTAATCACCCCAAAGATGCCGATAGAGCCAGTCAGGGTACTTGGGCTGGCGATGATGTAGTTAGCCGGGGTAGAGATCCAATAGCCGCCGGAGGCCGCCATTCCACCCATAGAAACCACCACCGGCTTACCGGCTTCGCGGGCGGCTTCCAGTTCAGAACGAATCAGTTCGGATGCGCTAACGCTGCCGCCTGGGCTGTTCACCCGCAAAACAATGGCCTTCACATGGGTGTCCAGACGAGCATCACGGATTTGGGCAGCGGTGGTATCTCCCCCCACGTTCCCCGGCGTCTCTTCACCATCCATAATGGCCCCATTGGCAAAGATTACCGCGATATTGCCATTAGGTTCTGGCTTCTTGTCGACCGGATAGTCATAGAGACTGATGGCGCGATAGTCTTTGTCTTTCTTGCTCCAGCCAAACTGCTTAATCAGTGCTTTATCAACGGTTGCCGGGGAGCCTAACTCATCCACCAGCTTGGCGTTAAGGGCATATTGCGCGGTATCGCCACCCAGTTTAGTCAGGGCATCCAGCATCGGCTGGGCGCCGGGGAACAGCTGCTGAGGCTGGATCTGGCGGTTGGCAGAAACAGTGTTCAGATAGTTGGTCCACAGTTCGCCTATCCAACGGCTGTCGGCTTCGCGGGCGGCTGGGGACATATCATCGCGGATGAAGGGTTCAACGGCAGATTTATAAGTGCCCACGCGGAACACATGGGTGCTCACTTTCAACTTATCCAGCAGGGTTTTGTAGTACATCCCGTTGGTGGCAAAGCCGTGCACATCCACGGTGCCCTGTGGGGAGAGCCAGATTTTATTGGCAAAGCTGGCGAGATAATACTGCCCCTGACTGTAGCTTTCACCCACGGAAATCACCGGTTTGCCGGCATCGCGGAATGCCTTCAAAGCCTTACCGATATATTGCATCGACGGCTGATCGCCCCCGGCAAAATCTTTTAGGTCGAGGACAATCCCGGTGATATTTTTGTCGTCTTTGGCCTGATTGATCACATCGACGATATCAAACAGCGAGTTCTCCTGGAGACGGTCAGAGTTGGCCCCAAACAGCTGGCGGCCAATCACCCCCAGCTTGTTGCTGATGGAAGGCTTATCCACCACCACTCCGGTGATATTCAGTAATAAAGCCCTCTGGCCGGATTCAGCCGGGGAACTGCTTAACTGGCTCCAGATCCCCACGCATACCAAGACCAGCAGCAAAAACACCAGGTTTAAAACCAGCGACCTGATAAAACACAGCAGACGCCAGGTCCACTTAAAAAAACCGGCTATAAAGCGCCAAATGGTACGCATTTTCTCTCCATAACTTGGGTTAGCAAAGGCCCATCCGTGAAAATACCAGGGCGATGTGTTAGCTATCCTAATTACCCAGCCGCCGCTTGTCAGCAGGATTCCGCTACCATGCTGTAACAATTTTGCAGCCTGTGCTAATTTCAACGGGGCAGAATTGAGACAGGAGCAACATCATGGATGCACTTGAGTTATTGGTAAATCGACGCAGCGCCTCCCGTTTAACCGAGCCAGGCCCCGCCGGGGAAGCCTTGGATAATATTTTGCGGGCTGCCCTACGCGCACCGGACCATAAAACGCTCCAACCTTGGCATTTCTTTGTGATTGAAGGGGAAGGGCGCGACCGTTTTAGCGCCTTGCTGGAAGATGCCGCCGGTCAGGCCGGGATGGATGATAAAGCCATCGATAAAGCCCGCCAGTCACCGGTCCGCGCGCCGTTGATTATTACGGTGGTGGCGAAAGTGGAACAACACCCTAAAGTGCCACGCTGGGAGCAAATTGCCTCCGCTGCCTGCACGGTGATGGCCATGCAAATGGCGGCCGTGGCCCAGGGGTTTAACGGCATCTGGCGCAGCGGGGCGTGGACTGAAGACGCTACCGTGCGTGCTGCATTTGGTTGCTGCGAGCAAGACCAAATTATGGGCTTCCTCTATTTGGGCACGCCTCAATTGAAGGCTTCTACCACCATCAGTACACCGGATGTAACCCCTTTCGTCAGCCGTTTCTAAGCTGTATTGGCCCCGGCACCCGCAGCCGGGGCCAGAATCTAATCATCCGCACAGGAAATAAGACAGCAACACTTATCACGCCCGGCGCGACGGGTTAACATAACCCCATTGCCATTGAGGAGCGTGCCATGAGTGAGCAAACTATCCGGTTAACCCAATACAGCCACGGTGCCGGTTGCGGTTGCAAAATTTCCCCTAAAGTGCTGGAAACCATCCTGCACAGTGAGCAAAGCAAATTTGTCGATCCCAATCTGCTGGTAGGTAACGAAACCAGTGATGATGCGGCGGTCTACGATCTGGGCAACGGCACCAGCGTGATCAGCACCACCGATTTCTTTATGCCGATTGTCGATAACCCCTTCGATTTTGGGCGTATCGCCGCCACCAATGCCATCAGCGATATCTATGCCATGGGCGGCAAACCGATAATGGGGATTGCTATTCTCGGCTGGCCGGTCAATGTCCTGGCCCCGGAAATTGCCCGTGAAGTGATCGAAGGCGGGCGTTATGCCTGCCAGCAGGCCGGGATTGCCCTGGCCGGTGGTCACTCCATTGATGCCCCTGAGCCTATCTTCGGCCTGGCCGTCACCGGGATTGTGCCGACCGAGCGGGTGAAGAAAAACAGCACCGCCACCGCAGGCTGCAAACTGTTTCTCACCAAGCCGTTGGGTATTGGCGTACTGACCACCGCCGAGAAAAAATCCAAACTGCTGCCAGAGCACGTTGGCCTGGCGACAGAAGTGATGTGCCAGATGAACAAACCCGGTGCCGACTTCGCCAATATTGAAGGCGTGAAAGCCATGACTGACGTTACCGGGTTCGGCCTGTTAGGCCACCTGAGTGAGGTTTGCCGTGGGGCCGGGGTACAGGCATTGGTCGACGTCGCCGCCATTCCTAAACTGCCGGGCGTGGAAGCCTACATCGCTCAGGGCTGTGTACCCGGTGGCACCGGGCGCAACTTTGCCAGCTACGGTCATCTGATGGGAGAGATGCCCGACGAAGTGCGTGACCTGCTGTGCGATCCGCAAACCTCCGGCGGCCTGCTGCTGGCGGTGACCCCGGAAGCTGAATCCGAGGTACTGGCCGCTGCCAGCCAGCACGGAATCACGCTCAACGCCATCGGGGAACTGCGCACCGCCCGTGCAGGCCGCCCGATGATCGAGATCCGCTAAGGCGATGCGGCTGTTTATTGCCGAAAAGCCCAGCCTGGCCCGGGCCATTGCCGATATCCTCCCCAAGCCGCACCGGCGCGGGGATGGGTTTATCGAGTGCGGTAACGGCCAGGTGGTGACCTGGTGTGTCGGCCACCTGCTTGAGCAGGCCCAGCCGGACGCCTACGACAGCCGCTATGCGCGCTGGAACCTGGCGGACCTGCCCATCGTGCCGGAAAAGTGGCAGCTCCAGCCGCGCCCCTCCGTCGCCAAACAGCTCAATGTGATTAAAAAGCTACTGGGTGAAGCCAGTGTTGTCATTCATGCCGGTGACCCGGACAGGGAAGGGCAATTGCTGGTGGATGAAGTGTTGGACTATTTAGGCCTGGCGGCAGACAAGCGCCAGCAGGTTCAGCGCTGCCTAATTAACGACCTCAACCCACAGGCTGTGGAGCGGGCGGTGGATCGCCTGCGGCCCAACAGTGACTTTGTACCGCTGTGTGTCTCCGCCCTGGCCCGCGCCCGGGCCGACTGGCTCTACGGGATCAATATGACCCGCGCCTATACCATCCTGGGCCGCAATGCCGGTTACCAGGGGGTGTTATCGGTGGGGCGTGTCCAGACCCCGGTACTGGGGCTGGTGGTGCGCCGCGATGAAGACATCGCCAATTTTGTCGCCAAAGACTTTTTTGAAGTAAAGGCCCACATCGTCACCCCGAAAGATGAACGGTTTGTTGCCACCTGGCAGCCCAGTGAATCTTGTGAACCTTATCAAGATGAAGAAGGCCGCCTGCTGCACCGCCCGCTGGCGGAGCATGTGGTCAACCGTATTAACGGCCAACCGGCCTTGGTCACAGGTTATAACGATAAGCGCGAGTCTGAGCCGGCCCCGTTGCCGTTTTCGCTGTCAGCCCTGCAAATCGAGGCTGCCAAAAAATTTGGCCTCAGCGCCCAGGCGGTGCTGGATGTGTGCCAGAAGCTGTATGAAACCCACAAACTGATTACCTACCCCCGCTCCGATAGCCGCTATCTTCCCGATGAGCACTTCGCCGGGCGCCATGCGGTGGTGAATGCGATTTCGGTACATGCCGGGGGCCTGCTACCGCAACCCGTGGTGGATATGAACCGGCGCAACCGCTGTTGGGATGATAAAAAGGTGGATGCCCACCATGCGATCATCCCCACGGCGCGTACTGATAGCGTGAACCTGACCCACAATGAAGCACAGATTTATGAGCTGGTGGCCCGCCAGTATCTGATGCAATTCTGCCCGGACGCGGTGTTCCGCAAATGCACCATCGATCTGGACATCGCCGGGGGCAAATTCAACGCCAAAGCCCGTTTTTTGGCGGAAGCCGGGTGGCGCACCCTGTTAGGCGCTAAAGAGCGGGACGAAGATAATGATGGCACCCCGCTGCCAGTGGTGGCGAAAGGGGATGAGCTGTTATGTGAAAAAGGCGAAGTGGTGGAGCGGCAAACCCAGCCGCCGCGCCACTTTACCGATGCTACGCTGCTATCTGCCATGACCGGGATAGCCCGCTTTGTGCAGGATAAAGATCTGAAAAAGATCCTGCGTGCCACCGATGGCCTGGGCACCGAAGCCACCCGCGCCGGGATTATCGAGCTGTTATTTAAACGCGCCTTCCTGGAAAAGAAAGGCCGCTATATCCATTCCACCGAGGCGGGTAGGGCATTGATACACTCGCTACCTGAGCTGGCGGCCCGGCCAGATATGACGGCGCAGTGGGAGTCCACCCTGACCCAAATCAGCGAGAAGCAGTGCCGCTACCAGGATTTTATGCATCCGCTGGTGCAAACCCTGTATCAGTTGATCGATCAGGCCCGTAGCACGCCGGTGCGCAGTTTCCGTGGGATTGTGGCCCCGTCTGCCGGGAAGAATGCCAAATACAACAAGCGCAGCGGGGCAAAAAAAACGCCCCGCAAGAAAGGGGGCGATAGTGCAGTGGCAGAGGCTTAAATCACCCCTTGCCCCAGCATGGCATCGGCGACTTTTACAAAGCCCGCAATGTTAGCCCCGCGCACATAGTGGGTTTGCGCGCCCTCACCACCGTGCTCCACGCAGGCTTCGTGGATATCCAGCATAATGTGGTGCAGGCGGGCGTCCACCTTCTCTGATTTCCAGCCATAACGGGCCGCGTTTTGGGCCATCTCTAGACCGGAGGTGGCTACCCCACCGGCATTGGCCGCTTTACCCGGCGCAAACAGCACCCCTGCTTCCAGGAACAATTCGGTGGCTTCAATGGTGGTTGGCATATTCGCTCCTTCCGCCACGGCCTTCACCCCGTTGTGAATCAGCACCCGTGCCGCTTCTTCATCCAGTTCGTTCTGGGTGGCGCACGGCAGGGCGATATCTACTGGCACACCCCAGGGCTGCTTGCCTTCCAGATAGGTCAGGCCAAACTCTGCGGCATAATCTGCCACCCGGCCATCGCGGCTGGCTTTAATGGCACACAGACGGGCCAGCTTTTCCGGAGTGAACCCGGCTTCATCCACCACGGTGCCGCTGGAATCAGAAGCGGTAATCACTTTGGCCCCAAAGGCCATGGCTTTCTCAATCGCATACTGGGCCACATTACCAGAGCCGGATACTGCCACCCGCATCCCTTCCATGCTTAAACCATGGTGTTTAAGCATGGCATCGGTAAAGTAAATCAGGCCGTAACCGGTGGCTTCGGGGCGGATCAGGCTACCGCCAAAGGACAGCCCTTTGCCGGTGAACACACAGGCGGTGTTGTTGCTGAGTTTTTTCATCATCCCGGCCATATAGCCCACTTCGCGGCCACCGACGCCAATGTCCCCGGCGGGTACGTCAGTATCCGGGCCAAGGTGGCGATACAGCTCAATCATCAATGCCTGGCAGAAACGCATGATCTCACTGTCGCTTTTGCCTTTCGGGTTAAAATCGCTGCCCCCTTTGCCGCCGCCCATAGGCAGGGTGGTCAGGGCGTTTTTAAAGGTTTGTTCAAAGCCAAGGAATTTCAGGATCGACAGGTTCACCGTCGGGTGGAAGCGCATGCCGCCCTTAAAGGGGCCGATGGCAGAACTGAACTGCACCCGCCAGGCGCGGTTCACCTGCACTTCATTGCGGTCATTCAGCCAGGCCACGCGAAACTGGATCACCCGCTCTGGCTCTACCAACCGCTCCAACAGGGCGCTTTGGCGGTATTGAGGGTTTTGTTCGAGGAAGGGCCACAGGGTGGTCATGACTTCCCGTACCGCCTGAGCAAATTCGGATTGGTTAGGATCGCGCTTTTGGGTCTGGGCCAAGAACTGCTCGAGGGACTGAATCTTTTCCATGAATAACTCCCTTTCTAATAATAAAAAGTAATGATGTTGTGTGATTTGCGTTGTGTTTTTTGACTATATCACCGCCATTCCGCCCCCGGACAACAAAAAAAAGCGTCTTGAAACGGCCCTGGTATAAGTTTTTCTAATTTTGAGCCGTTATTGAAATACATCGGTTTTTTTGAGCGGCGTTTATAGTTAAGCAACAATCATCTGTGGAGAGTGCGATGAAAAAGGCCGGAATAGGTTTAAGTGTGTTGATGCTATTGAGCCTGAGTAGCCTGGCGCAGGCTGAGCATTACCGTGGCGATGTGGATGTACACGTGCCGCCAGAGGTATTCGACAACCGGGGTAATAACAGCACCCCCTGTAACCGCTGCTGCATCTATGAAAACCGCAACTATAGTGAGGGGGCGGTAGTAAAAACCGATGGGGTGTTACTGCAATGCCAGCGTGATGAAAAGGCGCTAAGCACTAATCCGCTGGTATGGCGTCGGGTGCGCACATAAAGGCTTCCAACAGTGGGATATCTGCCGGGGCCAGGGCATATTGGCAAATATCCTGCGGGCGGCACCAGATCAATTCACTGTGGTGTAGCGCCCGTGGCTCCCCCTCAAAACGCCGCACTACCCAGGCGTGGAGGTTGATAATCCGCCCGCTCACTTCGCGCTGGTGGCTGGCAATATAGCGTTCCGGGGTGGCGTTAATCCCCAACTCTTCCGTCAATTCACGGGCCAGCGCCTGGGGCTGGGTTTCGTAAGCCTCTACTTTGCCGCCGGGGAACTCCCACAGGCCAGGCTGATCGCCCGTTTCAGGGCGGCAGGCCAGCAAAATTTTACCGTCACGCACAATAATGGCGGCCACAACATCCAGGGTTTTAAGCATGTTTATCAAGTTTTACTTATCGAATTTGGCTTATTATCCACGCTTTCTTGTAACCGAACAGTTTTTCAGGAGTCTTCGGTGAAATTGCCATCCCCTTGGGTTGCCCCGGCGGCCAAAATCCCGGCTGCCATCCGCCCGTTGATTGCCACCCAACGTAAACATTACGGCTTTGTGCTTAATCCCGCCCGTTGGTGGGCGAGAATGCCCGGCCTGTTCTGGCTGGTGGCCCTGTTTGTTGGCACCCTGGAGCGCCGCCGCGCTAACCTCAACCCGGTGCTGCGGGCGCTGGTGATGACCCGGGTATCCCAACTGTGCCATTGTGCGTTTTGCATTGATGCTAATGGCCTGAACCTGGCGAAGCGCAGTGGCTCTATGGATTTGGTGCATGCGGTAAGTCAGTGGCGGGAATCCGCTTTATTCACTCAGGAGCAACGCCTGGCTCTGGCCTATGCTGAAGCCATGACCGCCACACCACCGCAGGTGGATGATGAACTTAAAGTGGCGTTGAAAGCCAGCTACAGCGATCAGCAACTGGCGGAACTCACCGCGCTGGTGGCGTTCCAGAACCTGTCTGCGCGCTTTAACTCTGCGTTGGATATCCCGGCTCAGGGGCTGTGTGAAATACCGCAAGGGGATAAAACCGATGCTTGACCGCCACCTGCACCCGCGCATCAAACCGCTGTTAAACCGCCTGGCGGCCCGGTTGGATCGGCCTGGTATCTCCCCGGATGGCATCTCGCTGTTTGGTTTTGTGATTGGGGCCTTATCGGTGGTTTTTCTGGCGCTGCACTGGTATGGCGCGGCCCTGGCGGCGATCCTGATTAACCGCCTGTGTGACGGGTTGGATGGGGCGTTGGCCCGGCGCCGGGGCCTGACCGATGCCGGGGGGTTCCTCGATATCGCGCTGGATTTCCTGTTTTATGCCCTGGTGCCCTTTGGTTTTGTATTGGCCGACCCGCTGGTCAATGGCTTGCCGGGTGCGTGGCTACTGTTTGCCTTTATCGGCACTGGCAGTAGTTTCCTGGCGTTTGCGGCATTGGCCGCGAAGCATAATCTCGATAATCCAGGCTATGCCCATAAGTCGTTTTATTATCTGGGGGGGCTGACGGAGGGGGCAGAAACCATCGCGCTGTTTGTGCTGTGCACGTTATTCCCGGCGTGGTTCCCGCTTTTGGCGGGAGTGTTTGGTGCCCTGTGCTGGCTCACCACCTTTAACCGGGTGTGGAGCGGTTACCACACCCTGAAACAAATAGACCGGCAGTAGTCTGCCGGTCTGTGGGTCAGCGGGTGCTGGCTGGCCCACGTTCCCCGGTGGATGTCGGGTTCTTGGCGTTACTGCTCCATTCGTACCAGCCGCCGTCATAGACCGAGATACCCGGCCAACCCATGGCGCGGGCGTACATAAAGGCTTCCGCCGCCCGCCAACCAGTGCCGCAGTAGAACGCCACCTGCTGGCCGCGCTGGATATCCCATTTACCCCACATGGCGGTGATATCCGCCGCGCTACGCATGGTGCCATCCGGGTTATGGAAATCTTCCATATGTTGGGAATCGCTGCCACCGTGGCCCCAACGGGCGCCGGCAATATCCCCCATCGGTTTGATATAGCTATAGCCGCTGGTGGTGCCGATAAATTCAGGCCATGACCGGATACTGACCAGGGAAGCATCCTGGCGGTGTAACAGGGCGCGGGCTTGATCGGTGCCCAAGGTCAACTGGGGTTGAGCCGGGATAGTGGCACCAAAGTCCGGGGCCGGTTTAACGCTGGCTGGCAGCCCACGTTCAACCGGTAAATCCGCTGCGCTCCAGGTCTTCCAGCCACCGTCCAGTAGGCGCACATCTTTCACCCCGGCATACAGCATGATCTGGGCCACGCGGGAGGCGGTGAAGACGTCGCGGGCGTAGAGGATCACCGTGGTGTCATGGCGGATCCCGTGGCGGGCGAGCATGGCTTTCAGTTTATCGTTAGCAACCGTGTTCCACAGCGGCTCGGCTTCCACCTCATTGGTATCAATGTAACCGGCACCGGGAATATGGCTTAGCAGATAGTATTTTGGCTTACCCCAGCCGGCTTCGAGGATTTTAACCTCGCCAGCGGGCTTGTCAGCCACGGCCTTACCCTGCTGCACATCATGGAGCCACTGTGGGTAAACCAGCTGCTGATAGTTTTCCAGCCGCTCAAGGCGGCCAGGCACTTTCAGCGCATCGCTTAATACCGATACCGAAGTAAAGCGCAGGCGGGCGAAGCGTTCAGCCACGGCCTGGGTATCGCTGCTTGCGCCATAAAGCGCAATCGGGGTGGCGGGCTTAAGGCCGTGATCCTGCGCCCATTCCGCCAGTTGGATATCGCTCATGGCAGACAGCCAGGTGGCAGAGAGATTTAGCGCCCCGGTTTCGTGGCCGGAAGTGGCCCCCGGCGTCTGTGGCCAGCCGTTATAGAAGGCGCTAATCCGGGTATCGATGACGACACCGTGGCGGGCCTCCAACTGTGCGTGGGTGACAGAGTGGATCATTTCAGCCGCCAGTGCGCTCAGCGGTAAGCCCAGCGCTAGTGCCAAAATGGTTAGGAGAGAAACACGTTTCATCGGTTAACCTGAAAGGGTGAAAAGAAGAGATATTGTGAAATCGATCACGCTTTACAGCCTTGAGCCAGCGCATGGAATGGCCGCTTTTATGCCCAGTTCGCCAGGTCATAGCTGCGCCCTCCCGGCGGGGTATCCTTTATATCGTGGGTCACCAGCAGGGCAGGGATCTGCGCCTCAGCAATATGCTGGTACACCCAGTGGCGGAACTCGGCTTTTAGTCCGGCATCCAGCCGGGCAAATGGCTCATCCAGTAACAGCGCCTGTGGCTTGGCCAACAGCGCCCGCAGCAGGCTAACCCTGGCCTGTTGCCCGCCGGAAAGGGTCGCCGGGTCGCGCTGATAAAACCCGGCCAGCCCGGCGGCGGCCAGCGCCTGCTCCACCTGCTCCCGGGCCGCTGGCCCGCGGCCTGCGGCTAACAGTAGGTTGTGGCCGGTGCTGAAATGGGGGAACAACAGCGCATCCTGGAACATGATCCCCAGGCGACGGACTTCGGTGGGCAGGGGATCGAGGCGGCGCCCGTTCAGCGTTAATTGGCCGCTGGCTGTCAGTCCAGCAGGGGTGGCCCCTGCCATCCAGTTAAGCAGGGCGCTTTTACCACTGCCTGATGGCCCCATCAGGGTGGCGACTTCTCCCGGGGCCACCGCCAGGTTGAGTTGGCGAAACAGCACCCGCTGAGGGGTGGCAATGGTCACATTATTCAGGGCCAGCATTAACTTAATCCTCGTCGTAAGTGCCCAATCACCCGGCCCGCGCCTGCGGCCAGCATAAATACCCCCATCGGCAATAGGGCCTGAAGCAAGGCCTGCCATGCCAGTTGGTCCTGGCTGCCGCTACTGCTTAGTGCCACCGCATTGGTAGTGAGGGTTGAAATGCGCCCGGCCCCGTTATACAGCGTTGGCAGATACTGGGCAATACTGACCGAGAACCCCACGGCAAAGGCCGCCAGCAGGGGACGGGCCAGCAGCGGCAGCTTCAGCTGGCACAGTATCCGCAAGCGGCCCCAGCCCATCAACCGGGCGCTTAACACCAGCCGTGGGTCGATGCGCTGCCAGGCGGGGGCTAACACCAGCCACAGGTAAGGGATAACCCACAGCAAATGGCTCCACATCACCGCTAACCCCGTGCCATCCAACCCGGCCCATAGGGTGAGTTGATACTGGCCTGCCACCAGCGGCAGGGCCGGCAGCCACAGCGGTAGCCAGATCAGGCCATTTAACCGCGTAGCGCCTCCCTCCAGCCACAGCAGGGTTAACACCAGACCGATAGCCGTACTTGCCACCCCCAGCCATAGGCTGGCCCACAGCGGTTCAAGTGAGAACGAGTCCGGGGTGGCGACCATCACCAGAATCACCACTGCCAGCAATGTGGCAATCAGCGGCAACCCGGCGCCCAGGCGGCTGATAACCGGCTGGCGTGGGGATACATGGCGAACCGGTAGGCTGTGATGATGACGGAAGCCGCGCCACAGGACAAACGCCAGCGCGGCCAATACCGCCCCCAGTACCAACAATACCAGGCTGGCTAATAGGCCCTGCTGTTGACGCAGTGGGTCGGCATCATTCAGCCACTGCCAGGTCAATACCCCAAGGGTGGGCGGATTGCCCGGCCCAAGGATCAGCGCCACATCCACGGCACTGAGGGACCAGGCCGCCATTGCCGCCAGTGCCCCGGCACAGCCCGGAAGTATCTGCGGCAGCAGCAACCTGATGGTTTGCCCACGGCTATAGCCCAGGCTGCGGGCCACTAATGCCTGCTGCTGTACCATTGGCCGCGCTAACAGGGCCGCCATCACCCACAGTAAAAATCCACTCTCTTTCAGGGCCATGGCGATACCCAGGCCGATAGCATAAGGGTCGCGGCTGCCGCTTAATCCCAGCAGGCCACCCTCGCCGAAAAGCAGCCATAAGGCGCTGGCAAAGGCTACATGGGGCAGGGCTAACAGCCAGGGTAATGCCGCCTGATACTGCTGCCAGCCCCGGTCAGGCCACAGGGCCGCCAGCGCCATCAGCGCCAGCAGCAATGCGCCCACCAGGGCAATCAGAGAAGAAACCAGGGTGGCGATAAGGGCGGGAAAAAACTGATTATCTGCCAGTAGCGTTAGCCACCCTTCAGCCTGAAGGGCAGCGGAACCCAGTAAATACAGGGCCGGGATCAGCGGCAGCCAGACCAGTGCCAGCCCGGCCCCGCTAACCAGGGGGATCAGTTGCCGTAACGCTGTAGCCACGCGTGCTCCAGGGCATTGACCCAGGCGGAATGAGGCTCCGGCAATACCGGCACGTTTGGAGCCGGGCTAAGGGCGGCCAACTGCCCCTGCCAGGGGGCGGGCAGGGCGCTGGCTGCCAGCACGCTGGGGTCCCCCCATACTGCCGGGTCAGCCTTATGAATTTGCGCCTGTGGGGACAGCAGGAAATTCGCCACCACCTGGGCAGCGGCTTTGGCCCGGGCATTGGCTGGGATAGCCACAAAGTGCACGTTGCCTACCATCCCACCGTGGAAACCAAAGGTATCGCTACCCGCGGGCAGCTGTTTCTGGCTCACCAGACGGGCCGCGTGGGCCGGGTTAAACGTCATCGACCAGTGCAGGGTGTTATTAGCCAACATCTGATCCAACCGGGCGGTGGAAGGGGGGAAGTCTTTACCCTGGCGCCATAGCAGCGGATGCAGCTTATCCAGATAATCCCATAGCGGGGCGGTCACCTGTTTGAAAGTGGCCGGGTCCGGTGCCACGGCCAGCGCCGCCCGATCCGGCGTGAGTGACAGCAGCAGTTGCTCGACAAAGGCGGTGCCGGTGAAATCCGGCGGGCGCGGGTAGCTCAGGCGGCCCGGGTGCTGTTGGGCATATTCCAGCAGCGCCTGTGGGGTGGTAATGGGGTGCTTGATGCCCTGTGGCGCGGTGATAAACGTCAGCTGGGCGCTGCCCCAGGGGGATTCAGAGCCTTCCGTGGGGATAGCAAAATCTTCCGTCACCGGCTTGGCGGTATCCACATAGCGCCAGTTAGGCAACCCGGTAGCCCAGCCGGTTAGCAGCAGGTTGTCTTGCTTCAGGGCGCGGAAGTTCTCGCCATTGATCCACAGCAGATCCACGGTGCCGCCATTCTCCCGGCGCCCGGCGGCGGCTTCGGCCCGGATGCGTTTTACGCTGTCGGCGGCATCATTAATCGGCACGATTTTAACCGTGATGTCATAGTGGCGCGCCATCTCGCCACTCACCCAGGCCAGATAGTAATTAACGGATTTATCCCCACCCCAGGCGTTAAACCACACCGTTTGCCCCTTAGCCTGTTGTTGGATCTGCTGCCAGTCAACGGGTTGGGCCAGGGCCAGGATGCTGAACAACAGCCCTATCAGGCCGCCTGCCAGGCGGGAAAACATTCGAACCACGTGAGTTACCTGCAATTTAATAGTGAAAAAAACGGGCCATACAGCGCCGGGAAACCAGCGGCAGTAGCCCCAGCAATAGCATAGCCAGAATCATGCCAGGGGAGAGAATACCCGCCAGACTATTAAGCGAAGCAAGCTGGCGACCAGCGTTCAGAAAGATCACCGTGGCAGGCAGCATCCCAAGCTGGCTGACCCACCAGTAGCGCCCTACCGGGATGCGGGTCAGCCCCATCAACAAGTTGACCAGGAAGAACGGGAACAGCGGGATCAGCCGTAAGGCAAACAGATACCAGGCCCCTTCCCGGGCCATGCCCTGATGAACCAGCGCCATACGCGCCTGGTAGCGGCGATCGACGAAATCCCGCAGCAGATAGCGGCTACACAGCATCGCCAGGGTGGCCCCCAGGGTGGAGGCAAAGGAGATAATCACCGTGCCGGTTAACAGATCGAATTGGGAACCTGCCAGCAAAGTGAGTACCGCCGCGCCGGGTATCGAGAGGGCGGCTACCAGGGTATAGAACAGGAAGAACAGCCCGGCATTACGCCACGGATGGGCGTTCAGAGCATGATTAAAGGCAGCTTGCTGCTGTTGAATGGCGCTCAGGCTGAGAGTGCCCGGCGGGATAAACCACACCGCCAGGGCAAACAGGGCAATTAGCGCTATCAGCAAGAGAAGACGATAGCTTTTCATTCAGAAAGTTTGGCTTACTTCAGGCTAAATTGCGCCCAGACCGGCGCATGATCAGAAGGTTTTTCCATCGAACGGATGTCGTAATCGATGCCGGTGGCGACACAGTGCTGTGCCAGCGGCTGGCTGGCGAGCAGCAAATCGATACGCAGCCCACGGTTATCGTCAAAACCTTTGGAGCGGTAATCGAACCACGAGAACTTATCGTTCATCTCCTGGTTGGCGTGACGCCAGGTATCCACCAGGCCCCAGTTCATCAGGCGATCCATCCATTCGCGCTCTTCCGGCAGGAAGGAACATTTGCCGGTACGCAGCCAGCGCTTGCGGTTCTCTTCACCAATGCCGATATCCAGATCTGCCGGGCTGATATTCATATCACCCATGATTAAAACCGGCTGATCCTGCTTCAGCTCCTGCTCCAGGTAGTTTTGCAGGTTCTGGTAAAAAGCCATTTTGGCCGGGAATTTGGTGGGGTGGTCGCGGCTTTCACCCTGAGGGAAATAGCCGTTAATCACAGTAACATTGCCGAAGGGCGATGGCACTTCCGCCATGATAATCCGGCGCTGGGCTTCTTCATCATCATTAGGGAAGCCACGGCGCACGCTCACCGGGGTTTCTTTGGTGAGCAGCGCTACGCCGTAATGGCCCTTCTGGCCGTGATAGAACACGTTGTAACCCAGCTTAGCTACCTCTTCCAGCGGGAACATATCGTCGTGGACTTTGGTTTCCTGTAGCCCAATCACATCTGGCTGATGCTGTTCAACAATCGCTTGCAACTGATGGGGACGAGCGCGTAGCCCGTTGATATTAAAAGAGACAAATTTCATGATGGCCGCCGTTTCGACTAATGAAAGTGTGGCTGGATGGTAGCAGAAAACGCCGGGCTGTACCGGGGTTTCCTCGTGATGGGGCAAAGATTGACCATTAACCGGGCAGGCTGCCCCTTAAATGGGCGTAAAGATAAGAAAAATTTAACTTATGATCACAATTCCAGCAGAAAATCCGAATCCTGCATAAAGCTGCTACTCATCCTGCCGCCCCATCGGCCTTTACTCAAGATTATTCACTGATTATGCAACTATTATGC